>NC_010571.1:4756803-5057003 GCF_000019965.1 Opitutus terrae PB90-1 | reverse complement strand
ATCTCCCACCACTTCTCGCGGCACGCGCACGATCCTGATCGCGATCGGGCTGGTGGCGCTCGCCGCCGTGCTGTGGCTGATTGCCGACGCGATCGTGGTCGCGTTTGGCGGGATCGTGCTCGCCAGCGTGCTCCTATCGCTGTCGGGCCCGCTGTCGCGGAAAACACACCTCGGGGCGCGTTGGAGTCTGTTGATCGTGGTGGCGCTGATGCTCGTGGCGGTCGCCGCCCTGAGCTGGCTGTTTGGCAACGAGATCGTAACCCAGTTTGGCGAACTGCAGCGGCAGCTCCCTGAGGCGCTGCACAAGGTCGAGCAGTGGCTCGGCCAGTCGCCCGCCGGACGCATGGTGGTCGACTCGGTGCGGCAGGTGGGCGGCAACACGGAAGCGTTGTCGCAGGCGGGCGCGTTCGTGGGTTCGGTCTTCGGCGCGGCGGCGAACCTGCTGCTGGTCCTTTTTCTTGGGGTTTATTTCGCCGCGGATCCGCAGCTTTACCGCGATGGCGCGCTGCGGCTCGTGCCCCCGCGGCGGCGACCGCAGCTACGGCGGGCGTTGGACGATGCGGGCGTCGCGCTGCGGAAGTGGCTGGTCGCGCAAGCCATCGCGATGCTTGCGGTTGGCGTGCTCACCGGCGTCGCGCTCGGGCTGATCGGCGTGCCCCTGGCGCTCTCGCTCGGCGTGCTCGCCGGCCTGCTGGAGTTCGTGCCGGTGATCGGTCCGATCGTCGCGGCGGTGCCGGGCCTGCTGCTGGCGTTCTCGCATGGACCGAACACGGTGCTGTATGCGGCGCTGGTGTATGTGGCGGTGCAGCAGATCGAGAGCAACGTCATCACGCCGCTCGTGCAGCGCTGGGCGGTGAAACTGCCGCCGGTGCTCGGCTTGCTGGCGATCGTGGCGTTTGGCCTGTTGCTCGGCGTGCCCGGCGTGATCTTCGCGATGCCGCTCGCCGTGGTGGTGATGGTCCTGGTCAAGGATCTTTACGTCGAGGACACCTTGGAAGCGAAGCCGCACGAGTGAGGCCGGCCTGCGACGGCCGGATTTCGCCGGTGGTGTATCGGACCCGCCGCACCCTGAGCATCGCCTTGCGAGGACAGCGGCGCAGAATCCGACTCTGACCGCCAACCCTCCGACACGACATGAGCACAACGCAGGCCGAGAAGGCGCAGCAGTTCCGGGCGCTCCACGAACATCCGGGAATTTTCGTGATTCCGAATCCATGGGATGCGGGCTCCGCGCGAATTCTCGCGGGGCGCGGATTCAAGGCGCTCGCCACCTCGAGCGCGGCGGCGGCCGGTGCGCTGGGTCGCGCGGATCACGGACTGTCGCGGGACGAAGCGCTGGCCGGCGCGCGGGCGATCGTTCAGGCCACGCACCTGCCGGTGTCAGCGGATTTGGAAAATGGTTACGGCGACTCGCCCGAAAACGTGGCGGAGACCATTCGACGTGCCGCGGAGGTCGGGTTGGTCGGCGGATCCATCGAGGACGGCACCAACAACAATGCGGCGCCGCTCTACGACTTCGGCTTGGCCACGGAACGCGTGGCGGCGGCGGTCGAGGCGGCGCGCGCTCTGCGCTTTCCCTTCACGCTCACGGCACGCACGGAAGGTTTCGTCTGCGGCCGGCCGGATCTCGATGAGGCTATCCGGCGGCTGCAGGCCTACGAGCGCGCCGGTGCCGATGTATTGTTCGCACCCGGGCTGCGCGACCTCGCGTCCGTCCGCACCGTCTGCTCGGCCGTGTCGAGGCCGGTGAACTTCATGAACGGGATGAAGGGAGCCACCTTTTCGGTGGCGGCGCTCGAAGCGGCTGGCGTGAAGCGGATCAGCCTGGCCATGTCGCTCTATCGCGCCGCGATGACGGCGTTGTGTGCGGCGGCGGATGAGATCAAAGAAAAAGGTGCGTTCACCTATGTGGAACGCACCTTGAGCTCGTCAGAGCTGGCGCCGTATTGGCAGCCGTGAGGAGGCGGCTGAAGCCGATTCTCTCCAGCCGACGGGAAAACTCAGCCGAGCTGGGCTGCGGGCCGTCGGAAGCGACGCACCGCGGCCACGCCGATCAAGCCAAGCGCGGCGAAGGCGGCATAGGTTGAAGGTTCGGGAACGGGCACGAACGTGAAGGCCGCGGTCAGACCGACGGTGCCCGTCTTGCGCTCGCCGATGGACTGGCCGGTCTCATACGTGGGATCCGTCAGCGCGATATCGAACGAGACGATCTTGTCGGGAAGCACGAGGGTGGCGGGCGCGCTGTGGCCGAGATAGAAGATGTCGGGAATGTTTTGCGTGCCGCTGTTGCTGGTGTTGTCGAGCCCGAAGGTCAGCGTGGTGAGCAGGAAGTTCGACACACCCTCGGCCGGAATATCCATGTAAAGATCCATCGTCGCCGTAGCGGCGGTGGTGCCGAGCAGCGTCATGCCATTCTTGATTTTCACACTGCCGATGCCGAACCACCAACTCGCCGGCTCGTTGGTGAAACTCGCGCCGGTGAAGGTGATCGAGGTCTGGGTGTCGATGCCCGAGCCGGGGATGCCCGAGGCGAAGATGGAGGTTACGGGACCGTTGAGCACCCAGGTGTTGGCCGGCAGCGGGCCGGTGAAATCACCGCGGGTGGTACCGGTGAGGAGCAACTGGCCGTGCGCGGAGCCCGCGCACGCCAGGACGGAGAGCAGGAGGAGACTGAGGATACGTTTCATGGGTGGGTTGTGCCAGGACTGCGGCCGCCGACAGGCTGCCGACGCGCACAGAGTGCTGTCACCGTACGTCGGTTACAACGACCGACCGGCGCGAAAAGGATGGAGCGCAGCGTGCGCGAAAGCGAAGGCCGTGTATCAGGCTTTCCCCGGCAGGCACGGCGCGCGATGCCGGGACGCTTACTCGCGGGCGTGTGAATCGATGACGAGCGTGACCGGGCCGTCGTTGACCAAACTCACGGTCATCATCGCGCCGAAGACCCCGCTGGCAGCGGGGCGGCCGAGCCGGCCGGATACCTGTTGCAGGAAAGCTGCGTAGAGCGGCTCCGCGAGTTCCGGACGGGCAGCGTCGTTGAACGAGGGACGCGTGCCTTTGCGGGTGCTGGCCAGCAGCGTGAACTGGCTCACGACCAGCACGCCGCCAGCGGTTTCCACAACGGAACGATTCATCCGGCCCTCATCATCCTCGAAGATCCGCAGCGCGCAGATCTTCCCCGCCAGCCATTCCACATCCGCGGGCGTGTCGTCGTGGGCCACGCCCAGCAGCACGAGCAGCCCGCGTGCGATCGCGCCGGTGATCTGACCATCAACGGCGACACTGGCCGACGAGACCCGCTGGATTACGGCGCGCACGGAACGAAGTAACAAGGAGCAAGGGCCAAGTGGCAAGAACTCGGCCCCCGGGGGTCTTGATGCTTGTCACTTGGCACCTACTCCTTCGCGCCGTCCGCGCGTCAGATCATCGGAATGTGCGGATCGACGTCGGCCTGGTAGTCGACGCCGGGCATGCCGAAGCCGAAGAGCCGGAGGAATTCCGAACGATAGCCAGCGATGTCGGTGCGTTCGACGAGGTTGGCGGTGGTCACCGTCGGCCAGATCTCACGCACGGCTGCCTGGACTTCGGGCGCCATCTCGAGATCGTCGATCCGGACGCGGCCCGTCTCGTCGAAGCGCGGCGTCTGGCCGTTGTACATGTGCGTCGCGAACAGCCGCTGCATCTGCTCGATGCAGCGTTCATGCGTACCGCGGGCCTTCATGATCTTGTAGAGAATCGAAATGTAGAGTGGCACGACGGGAATCGCCGAGCTGGCTTGCGTGACCAGCGCCTTGTTCACCGCGATGAACGCGCGGCCGCCGGTGGGCTTGAGCAGTGCGTCGAGCGCTTGCGCGGCGCGCTCCAGGTCGTTCTTGGCGAGACCGATCGTGCCGTTTTTGTAGACCGGCCAGGTGACCTCCGGGCCGATGTAAGAGTAGGCGACGGTTTGCGCGTTGGGCGCGAGGAGGTTGGCGTCGCGGAGGGCGTGCATCCACAGCTCCCAATCCTCGCCGCCCATCACCGCGATCGTGTCGGCGATCTCGGTTTCGGTGGCGGGTTCGATCGTGATCTCGCTGACGATCCCGGTGTCGGTGTCGACCGTCTTGTTGGTGTAGGGCGCACCGACGGGTTTGAGGACGGATTTGTGCACCGTCCCGGTGCGCGGATGCGTCCGGCGGGGCGAAGCGAGCGAGTAGATGACCAAGTCCACCTGGCCGAGATCGGCTTTGATGGCGTCGAGCACCTGCTTCTTGATGTCGTCGGAAAAGGCGTCGCCGTTGAAGTTGCGGGCGTATAGCCCGGCGGCGCGCGCGGCGCGCGTGAACCCGATGCTGTTATACCAACCCGGCGTCGCCAACCGTCCCTCCTCGGAGGGACGCTCGTAGAACACGCCGATCGTGGCGGCGCCGGATCCGAACGCGGCGGTCACTCGGGAAGCCAGCCCGTAGCCCGTGGAGGCACCGATCACGAGGACCTTCTTCGGCCCGTGGGCGATCACGCCCTTCGACTTAACGTAATCGATCCATTCCTGAACGTGAGCGGCACAACCCACGGGGTGAGAGGTGACGCAGACAAATCCGCGAACGCGGGGTTGGATAATCATACCGGGCGCAGTGTTAGGGTGATGGCACGTCTGGCAAGTCCTAGTCTGTGATCCGTTTTCGCCCCCAAAAGACCGGGCGGACCATGGGCAGCCGCGGCTGACCGTGGGTGGAATCTCGCTCGCTGGCCGATGACCAGTTCGATCGGCGGCCTGTGGCGGCGGCAGAGCGAATTTTACCGAGGGGAAAGCTGTCTCCGCAGGTCAGCGATCTCGCGCTGCGTCAGGATGCGTTCGGCTTCGGCGTGCTGGCGCGCGTTGCGTAATTCCAGCTCTGTGAGCCGCTGCTGGTCACGCAGGAGGGCGTTCTCTGCGCGTGTCATAAACCAGAGCTGCGCCAAACAGGCGCAAAGAATTGCCAGCGTGGCCACCATCATCCACGGCACCCACCGCGTCGGTCCGTACGGCGCGTTGGAACCGGAAGGAACCGCGGCGGGGGGAGGGGGTGAGGAATCGGCCGAGTTCATGCGGGCGACATGGCATCCTCGCGCGAACAGGCCGCGAGGCAACGCGGATTGTCGGCGACGGCACTCCGCCAATGTAACCTAACAGGTTACATTGGGCCGAGGCGGGGGGCTGCAGATGGGCGCGGGGGAGCTAGGATCTCGCGGCAAGAAGCTCGTTCACCTTGCGCATGACCGCGAACGCGTCGGCGACGTAGAGGACGTCGGCCTTGCCCTGCGCCCAGCTGCAGCTCGGGTTGAGATTGATCGCGCGGCGCTCGTTGATGAACCGCCAGCCGACGGTGTGCGGCTCCTCACCGTGGCAGCACGTCGCCAGACCTTTCGGGTGCCGCGGCGTGGAGCCGGTCTGGCCGACCTGGTTGAGGTGCGACATGAACGGGAGCACGGCCTGACCTTCGCCGCTGAGATCGACGAGCGACTTGGTGCTGCCGAGCGAGGCCTTGGTTTTGCCGAGAAAATCGAGGATCAGTTTTTCGGCTTCCGGCACGTGCGGCTGGCCGTCGGATTGTTTCTTGGTCCAGCCCGCGCCGGCGACGAACAGAAGCTGGGCGTCGGGCCGGATGGTCTGCGCGTCGGCGGCGGGCGCCTGCACGCCGACCACGGCAGTGTGCTGCTGGGCAGGAGTGAGCGGGACGGCGACAGCTTCGACGGTCGCGGTTCCGGCCGCGCCCTGCCACGGCTCGGCGCAACCCGACTCAAGCAGGATGAACCACGGCCGGCGGGTGCGCTGGACCACCGCTTCCATCCGCTGGCGGTAGTACCAGCGCGTGAGATTCAGTTTCCCTTCGGTGACGGCCGCGCCGGTGACGTGGGCGTCGATCCGGCCGCCGAGCCGCTGCGCCGCGCCGGCGAGCACGCGGTTCCAGCGCGACGTGGCGGGCGCGACGACGAGCGTGGCGTTGGCGGATTTCGCGAGCGCTTCGATGGCGACGATGTCGGTGGCGTAGCGCGAGGCCGCGAACTCCGGGCCGGCGACGCCGAGCAAGCGCGTCGCACCGCAAGCGGCGATCTGGTTCGCTGCGGGTTGCACTTCACCGCCGACGAGCCCGGCGACGAATGTCGCGCTAAGGCTCGCCGCGAGCGACTTCGCGGACGTGAGGGTTTCGAGTGCCGGCTTTGCGAGCGAGCCATCGGGTTCGGTGTGAGCGAGAAAGAGGAGGGTTTCCATGGGCTTATTCCTTTCCGATCCAGGCGACGATTTCGGCGGCGATGGCGTCGGGCGTGAGGTCCTTGACGACCCTGGTTTCGCGCCGCTGCTTGGGCAGCGAGACGCTGGCGAAGGCGACGCCGTCACTCGCGATCTTGGCCGGCTGCGCGCGCTGCAACGCCGGCATGACCGTGCGCATGTTCGCCATTCCGACCTGCGGGTTATTGGGCGGTTCGGGAAGATTGCCGGTCGCCCAGCCGAGTAGCGCGGGCAACGCGTTGCACGTGGAAACCTGATGCCGGCCGCCCTCGATGCGCTCGAGTACGCGGATCACGCCGTCGGGTTGCACGGTGAGTTCGTCCACGCCTTGGAATTGATCGGTGATGCCGAGCCGCTCGCCGACCATCTGCAGGGTCGTGCCGGCGCCGCGCGAGGCGGATTCCCATCCGCCGAAAACGAGCAGGCGCGAGCGATCGAGTCCGGCGATGCCTTGGATCGCCGTGGCGAGCGCAGCGGCAATGTCGGCCGATTCGGTGAATCCGCTGGCCGGGCCGTCGAGCGCGACGAGTTCAAACGGCACCTTCTGCGCGACCGTCATCATCACCTGCTGGAGCTTCGCCTTGGGGCCGATACTCACCAGCCACACCTTGCTGCCAGGATTTTTCTTCGCGAGGTTCGCGGCTTCGAACAGCGCGTGGCCGGCCCAAGGGTCGAGCACGGCGGGCAACATCATTTCGTTTTTCAGCGCGGGCCCGGTGGGCGTGCTGATGGGTTCCAGCGTCTGCAGCGGATCAGGCACGAGGCTGCCGCAGACGACGATGTGGTAGGCGTTACTCATGAGGATAAGACAGGGGCCCGCGAATCACGCGGATGGACGCGAAGCCGAACGGAGTTGGAAAGAGAGAGGGTTTTTAGCGATGACGGTGCGGGCGGCATTCGCGGGGGTTCGCGTGATTCGCGGGCCGAAGGTCGAGGATTCTAGCCCGGATATTTCATGAGGTTCATGAAACATCCGCCCTCCGTCTGTCGGGGCTAGCGACAAGGTCGCTCCGCCGCAGGCGGACGGAAATTTCGGACTGAGCTTCACTCCTGTTCATGAAATTTCCGCGCTAGTTTTCTGCGGAGTGCAGCCCGCCGGCGCCGGCGAGAAACGCGATGTTGGTGCGCCGCGGATCCGAAGGGTGCGGTTGCGAGCAGTTCCAGAGGCAGGCGCCGCAATGCACGCATTTCTCGCGGTCGAACTGGGGGACTCCGTTGGTGCCCGCGCTGATCGCCTGGCCGGAGCACGCGTCGATGCAGATCTTCACGCCGCACTGGGCACAGGTGTTTGGGTCGACGAACGTGACGTGGTCCGCGTAGCCGGGCGGAGCCTGCACCTTGCCGCCGGTCAGCAGCGCGTCCTGCTGCGAGATGAGCAGCTTGCCATCCAGCGGGACGGCCGGCCAGCCCACGCGATCCATCAACGCGTCGCGCAGGCTGGTGCCTTTCGCCGCACAGTCCTCGCGCAATTGCTGGATCTCGGCCGGCGTGAGCTTGCCGCGGTAGTAGGACTCGAGACTCGGGACGCGGCGATGTGGGGGTTTCGGATCACCACCGAGATTCAACCGGCCGCCGCTGAGTCCGGTGAGGCCCATTCCGAGCAGGCCGGTGACCACGCCGCGCTGAAAGCCGTCGCGCGCTTGTTCGGCGACACGGGCTTCGCGTTCGACCCAGCTCGCGCGCCGGCGGCGAACGTAGGCTTGCTCGAGGTTTTCCTGCGTGAACGGCTTGCCGGCCTTGAGCAACTCGACCACGCCCTCGGCCAGCATCGTGCCGGTGGCCCACGCTTCGTCGACGCCAGAGCCGGTGAGCACGTTGGTGCTGCCGGAGCCCTCGCCGATGCGCGCGTAGCCGTTGCCGGCGAGTCGTGGCTCACCCGCGCGGCCGGACTCCTGCAGCGATTTCGCGCCCCACGACCGCAGCGTGCCGCCCTCGAGGTAGCGCCAGAGATACGGATGCAGCATCCAATGCTGCAGGTAGCGGTAGGCGGTGCGGACGGGTGAATCGAACCACGACGGCACGAAAATGCCGAGCGAGGCGATCCGTCCCGGATGCACGTACATAAAACCAAAAATCTCGGGCTCGGGATAACCGAACGTGTGGAAAACGGTACCAGGCGCGAGCTCGACGTGCGGCGGCAGATCGACCACGGCCTTCATGCCGATCGCCCAATCGAACTGGTGATTGCCCATCGGCAGCCGGAAGTGTTCATCGAGTTGCCGGCCGAGTGCGCCGACGGGTCCGTCGCCTACGACGGTGAGCGCGGCGCGGATGTCCATCCCGGGCATGAACCCGTCCGCGGGTTGTCCCTGTTTGTCCGTGCCCTGATCGATCAGCCGGACGCCGACGACGCTGCCGTTTTCGAACAACGGACTCGCCACGGGAGTGGAGGGCCACACCTGCACGGTGCCGGATCCCATCACCTGCGAGCCCACCCACTGCATGAATTGGCCCATCGAGAGCACGAGGCCGTCGTGCTTGCGCAGGAACGGCGGCGTCCAGGGCAGGTTCACCGCCTGATGTTCGTAAGGCAGCGCCCATTGGCCGGCGCGGATGAGCGCGTCGGCCACGCGCAATGCGGTCGAGCGACGACTCGCGCCGATCGGGTCGAGCAGATAGGCGATCTTCTCGTGCTTCACCGGGGCGGCCATCGGCACCTGCGCAGGATCGAACTGCGGGAAACTCTGCTTGATCGCGCGCGCCGGAGTGACGACGCCGGAGACGCCGAAGCCCAAGTCATCGGCGCGCTCGTAGCAGATCACCTGCGGCGGCAGGCCCGGCGCGCTGGGGCTTTCGACCGCCGGTGTGCCGTCTTCCTTGACGAGCTGCCGCGACAGCGTGGTGAGAAATCCACCCATCGCGGGCCCAAACCCAACGCAAACGATGTCGACCGACATCGACTGACGATCGGGGAGAGAGGTGCTCATGGCGTGGCTGAATGGGACCTATCGGACGGGTGGGACCTATGAGGTGAGAGAACGCTACGCGGGATAATCGAGCGCCTCGGGAATCATGACGGTGGTGAGGGCGTCCGCGGCGCGGTCCTTGGCGAGCCGGGCCCCCGCGAGGCTCGCGTCGAGCTTCGTACGCAGTGCGACGAACGACTCGGCTCCCGCGGGCGCGCTGCCGTAACCGTAGACCAATTCGGCGCAAATCCGGCCGACTTCGCCGGCGGCCGTCGCGGCCTGCACCGCGCAAAGATCGGTGAAGAAATTGACGTAGCCGCTGAGGCCATCGGCGAGCGTGGCGCTTTCGTGGCCCTTCGTCTCGAGTTCGATCACATCGAGGATTTGCTGGCGCGAGGCGAGGAGCCAGCACAGTGCATCGGCGAGCGGAAACGTGACGCCCTGCCGATTGCTCGAGAAGAGTTTTGCGCCAAGCGCGTCGGTGCCCTTCTGCAGATGTTCGAGCGTCCAGAGCCACAGCTCCATGCCCGCGGCGACTGAGTTTGCACCGATGCCGGGATGGGTGGCGGCGATCTGCTGCAGGTCGCGGATCCAGCTACGGCACGAGCCGAGGAAAACCTCGTTGGTCATCGTCACCGAAAGCTGGCGACGCTGCACCGCTTCCGGCCCTTCGTAGGTGGCCTCGAGCTGGGCATCCATCCATTTGTGGCCGAGGAAACCCGGACAGTCTTCGGTGATGCCGTAGCCGCCGACGAGGCTGACCGCTTCGCGCATGACGTTCGCGCCGTGGCCGGTGTTCCAGAGCTTGGTCGCGGGGCAGAGGACGTTGGCCTGCGAGTCGAGGATGAGATACTGCACGAGCGCGTCGGCTTTCAGCGCCTCGTAACGCGCGGCATCGCGTGTCGCCGCGGGCTGCGCCTCGAGCGCGATGAACTCGAGTGCCTGTTTCGCGATGGCCCGAAACGCCTTCATCTGCGCCATGCCGGGCGCGATTTTCTGTTCGGCGAACTTCTGGTCCTTGAGTTTTTCGAGCGGATCGAGCTCGTCGAAGAGCCGGGCGGCGGCGAACCCGAGCGAGGCCGCGGCCTCGCCGTTGGCCCAGATATCCACGAGCCGTTGCAGGCAGTCTTCCTTCTGCTGCAGCCCCTGGTCGAACCGGGGCGTGCCAGGATTGACGCTCGAGGCGCCGCGGAACCGATTGCGGTGATAGCGAATCACCGGCTCGACTGCCGAGAGCAGTTTGGCGGCGGTCATGATGCCGACGGTCACGCGCGTGCGGCGGAACACGGCCTCGATGATTTCACCGTGGCTGTAGTTTGGAATGATCACGCCATCCTTGATCGTGTAGCCGCCGATGATCCGGCTCGCGGGCACCTTGAGGCTGAACACCGGATCGTTGGTCGACGACAGCTGGTGCACCATCTTGCGCGTTGGCACGCCGCGGTCGTACGTGCCGGGATCGGTCTCCTCGAGGATCACGATGCAGCTGCCCTTGAGGCGCGGATCGGCGCTCTCAACGGCGGCCGTCGTGAAGTTCGCGAAACCCATGTTGGTGATGAAGCGCGCGCGCTTGTCGACCTGCAGCAGCGGCTCCTGTCCGTCCGGCCATTCCGCGATCGACACGCGGCCGCTGAGCAGGCCGGTCTCCACGCCGACATACGGCAAGGGCTCGGTCAGACTGAACGCGCCGCGCCAGACCTGCTTCTGTTCGCCCGGCTGCGGCGGGACGCAGCGGCTCATGTAGACGTCGCGTTGGGCCTGGGTGCCGCGCTCGTGGATGGGGGAGAGAGCGAGGTTGCCGGCGAGACTGCCGGTGGCGGCGCCGGCGTCGACCCAGGCGAGCTCGAGGGCGACGAGCGCGAGCGCGAGATTCTTCGGGCCCTCGATGAATCCGCCCTGATGCGGATCCATGAAGCACGTCGTGATGCCGGCTTCGTCGTAGGCTTTGAGCAGTTGCTGCTTCGCGGCGGTCCACTCGTGACTGTTGCGCGCGCCTTCCGCGACGAGGTGCGCCACCAGTCCGCGGGCGACGCCGCGCGAGGATTGGATCAACATCTGCAGATCGTAACGGTGCTGAAACCGCCACATGATCTGGCGCACGTCGTCGCCGGGAAGGGTCTTCAGCATTTCGCGGGGCTGGGAAGAGGCAGGAGAAACCATGGGGATGCCTTGCTGGAAGTTTCGGTGGAACGAGAGCCGGCCGCCGGGGTGGGGACGTCGACCCGCGCGTCCAAAAACTCTGAAATTCGGCGGGAGCGGGACGATTCAATTCACTCCGCATTTTCTGCCAATTGCCGCCCGTCTGTGGAGCGGCTCCTCGCAATTGGCGCGCAACTCAGCGGGCTGCGCCCAGTTCGGGAACTATGCGCCCGTGCGATCGCGGGCGACGCAGCTACAGCACTGCGAGTCCGATCAGCCCGAGCACGATCAGCCCGGCCAGGATGCAGAGGATGTGACGCTCGAGACGAGTGAGGGGGAGGGGCATGGAAGGGCTGCCGGCTACAGCCCGAACGGCTGGAGCCGCTCGAACAACTGGGCGATCAGCGGCTCGCCGGAAAATTCGGGCCACGGACGATTGCTGGAAACACGGACGAAGAGTTGGTCGCCGTTGTGCGAGAAGCCGTACTTCGACGCGAGCTTGAGCAGCGCGAGCGGCGAACGAGGTTCGCGATGCGCGATCGGCCGGCCATCGTAGAGATGCCAGAACCAGACGTATTGCGGACGCTGGCCGCTGAGAAAAAGCCGCGCTTCGGGCTGCGCAAGCGGGCGGCCGGGCAGCGAGATCAGAGTGGCGGCGGGCGCGAGCGGAACCGGCACCCAGCCGCTGCCCGGCCAGCACGCGTCGGGTGTATGCGACGCGACGAGGCTGACGGGAGCCTGCCCGGCCGGCCAGTACGCGAGATACACGGTGATCTGCTCGAGCTGGTCGTTGCGAACCCGCGTGTAGGTGCGTTGCGCCAGATGCTCGGTTTGCAGCGTCGCAGTGAACTGGTAAAGATCGTCCGCGGTCTGAACGTTCCATCCACCGCTCTCGCCCGGGAGAACGGCGAGGAGGTCGGGTGGCGGCAGGTTCTGGCGCGCGGACGGACGCGTGTTGACCACGAAAAAAAGCGCGAGCGCGACGGTGATCGCGCCGGCGACGGTGACCGGGAGCTGCAGTTTTTCGAGCGAGGAACGGTAGCCTGCTGGCCGGACGTATCCGGTTGCGGCCTCCGTGGTGGCCGTCGGCGTGGCGGCTGGCGGTGAGCGGCGTTCGAGCGCGAGCGCGATTGCCGCCAGCAATCCCGCGGTTACGCCGAGCACGGCAAAACCGGTCAGGTCGTGCCAGAGTCCGGAAATGTCGGCGCCGTGATTGGCGAGCAGGGTCAGGATGAGCGAGCGCAGGAAATTCATCGCGATCGCGAGCGGAGCGGCGAGCGCGATGATCAACGCTCGCGCCCAAGGTCGGCGGACCAGCGTGGCGGAGAAAAAGAGTCCGGCGAAAATGCAGGAGATCAGGCTGCGGATCCCGCTGCAGGCCTCCTCGACGCCGACCGTCGCGGTGGCGAGTTCAATCACATTGCCATGCCGCTGGGCGGCGATTCCAAGCAGGTGCAGGGCACGCAGCACGTTCTCGGTGACGGTGAGCTGCAGGGCCAGCATGAGCCGCAGGTAGGTTCCGGGCGGGATGGGCGCACTCAGCAGCCACACGGCGATCGCGACCACCGCGGTCCAGTTGAAGGGGATGATGCGTGCCGAATCCGCAGCAAACCCCAACAGGCTGGCACCGAGCAGCAGCACGAATGCGCCGGTGAGAACGAACGCCACGAGGGAGTGCGTCCAGTCGAGCGTGGCGGCGTAGAGTCCGCTGGCGCAGACCAGCAGGAGGGCGAGCGCGAGCAGGGTGGATTGCACCGCCCGGAGTCCGGCGGTGCAGCGAAGATAACGTTGGGGGCCGCGACGCGCTTCGTGGAGCAGCAGGAGAAAAAGGACGGGTGTGACGAACCCGTGGGAGAGATCCGCGTTGTCTCGCCAGTGCGGCCAGAGCAAGGCGACCAGCGCGACGAAAAAACCGGCGAGCAGCAGCAGGTTGATTTTCGCCAAGCTCGGAGCGGAGGTGAGCGGCCGCGGGCCTGCAGCGTTGGGAGCGTCGAGCTGGAGCAGGCGACTCATGGGAGAAAGCGCGCGGGCTTCGGTCGTGGCGCGGGGTAACGCTCGAGCAGCGCATAGTGAACCTCGAGCGACATCGGGAGGATGGGCAGCAGCCGGGCGACGGGGGCGTCATCGCCGCGGTGCCGGAAGAAGGCCTCGGCGACGCCGAGCATCGCCGCCTGACCGCCGATCTGGCTTCGAATTTTCGCGCCGAGCGTCTGCAATTTGGCCCAATCGCCGGCGACGCCGATGGCGCAGAAGAGTGCGAGGTGGCTTTCCAACGTGGCGTCGGTGAGCGCCAGGTTGGCGTGCTCGAATTTGGTGAACAGTCGATCGAGCGTGGCGGAATCGGGATGCCGGATCAGGTGCGCCGCCAGCAGGTTCACCGTCGGGGCCGTGAGCGCGGGCGCGAGCAGGGATGTGGTGAGGCGGTCGCGGGACGTGGTCGCCCCCATGGTCGCGTAGGCATGAAGGAGCAGGGCGGCGATGGCGGTGTCATCGAGCCGCGGGCGGTTTGCTTCCAGGAGATCGACCGCGCCAATCACGTCACCGAGCTCGATCCGCTCGTCGATCTGGTAGTAGAGCCCGTAAGGCGGAATGTCGGGCCAGGGGCGGGTGAGCTCGATGCGGGCGCGGGCGCGGTTTTCGCGAAGGAGGAGCTCGGTGCCGAGGAGCGGTCGCCACGGGATCGCTGCGGCGTGCTCGGACGCGAGCAACTGGCGCAGCGTCGCCTGCTCGCCGGTCTGCCGGCTGACAAACACGAGCGCGCGCATCCAGACCGAAGCGTTGTCCGGATCCTCGAGCAGTCGCAACCGGGCGATTTCTTCGACGCCGGCGAAATCGCCGCGGGCGAGCCGGGTGCGAAACCACAATTGATAAGTGAGCGGGCGCTGGGCCGGGTGGTCGTGGATCAACTCGCGGTAAAGCTCATCGGCGCGAAGCGGATGAGTGAGTTGCAGCCGCTGCGCGAGCGTGAAGGCGATCGCATAGTTGTCGGGATCGAACTCGTGGGCGTTGGTGAGATAGAGCATGCCCTCGCTCATGCGGCCGGCCGCGAAGGCTTGCTGCGCGCGGCCCCAGAAGAACGAGCCGCGGGCCTGGCCGACCCGGTGCCAGGAGGGCGGCCACACCAGGTGCACGATGCTGATGGGATAACCGACCGTGCGCAAAAACCCAAACAGCGCGCAGGCGCCCGCCAGATAGATCGCCAATCCCGCGCCGAGGTACAGCGCCAACGCCCGGCCCCAGAACGGCCGCACCTGCGGCGTATCGACCGAGCAACGCAGTCCGTTGGGCGTGGGCACCAGCAACGGGCAGACGCGCCGGAAACGCGCAGCGTCCGCCCAACTCAGGCACGCTTCGCAGCGCGTTTCGAAGGCGCGGCCCGAATCGCTGGGACTCTGGCACGGGCAGGGGGAACGGCCGCGACGCGCTTGGAACCACGTTTTCCGGACGTTCCAATATACCAGTCCCCAAGCTAGGCGGAAGAGGTCAGCGAGGCGGCCAGTCACAGGCCCCCGAGGCTACCGGCGCCCACCGGACCGGCAATGCGAATCCTGAGATCGCCACGCGCGCCGGCGCGGACTTGCGCTGGTCGCGGTTTGCGGCATTCAGCAGGGTGCGCTGCGCGCCTCTCGCGCGACGCCTTGTCCTTCCCTGCACCTCTCACCGATCCATGGCTGCCACTTCTGCTGACGCGAGTTGGGAAAGTTTTTTCTCCTTGTTGCAACGACAGGGTTTCCGCCCGCGGCAGATCGTCGACGTGGGCGCGAACCACGGGCTCTGGACGCGCGGTGCGCTGCAGCATTTTCCCACGGCGGAGTTCTTGTTGATCGAGCCGCAGGGGCAGCTCGAGGCGGAGGTGCAGGATTTGGTGCGACAGGGCTTCAAGCTGCGCTGGATCAGCGCCGGGGTGAGCGACGCGCCGGGGCGGCTGCCGTTGACGATCGCGCCGCAGGACTGCAGCAGCAACTTCGGCATGACCCCGGAGGCCGCTGCGGCCCATGGCTACCAGCAAACCACGGTGGAGATTCGTACGTTGGACGAGATTCTGGCGACGGAGCGGCTGCCGGTGCCGGACATGCTCAAGATCGATGCGGAAGGATTCGACCTGAAGGTGCTCGCGGGGGCCTCGGACTGCATCGGTAAAACCGACATCATCCTGATCGAAGCCGGCGTGTGCGCGATGGGCATCGAGAACACGATGGCGGCGGTGATGGCGCGAATGACGGAGCTAGGCTACAAGCTTATCGATGTGACGGATCTGAACCGCAGCCCGCGGCACGGTGTGCTGTGGCTTTGCGAGCTGGCGTTCATGCGCTGCGGTTGCCCGTTGCTGGAAAAGATCAGCAGCTACCAGTGACTCGGCGCGCCACGCGCGCAAATTCTGTGTCACGGGGTGGCGGATGGGCGGGGGCGCGACAGATTCCCGCGTCCTTTCCCCACCATGAAGACCTTTCGTGCACTCCTCCTCGCCGCGTCGGTCGGGTCCGTCGCGTTGGTTTCCCAGGCCATGGCCGTGGTTACGATCGGTGCGCCCGCGCCCGACTTCACCTTGAACGATATCAACGGTCGGACGCACAAGCTGGCCGACTACCGCGGCAAGATCGTGGTGCTCGAATGGGTCAACTCGGGCTGCCCGTTCGTGCAGAAGCATTATCACAGCGGCAATATCCCGCGACTGCAGCAATCCGCGACGAGCGACGGCGTGGTGTGGCTCGCGATTAACACCGGGCGGGATGGCACGCAGGGCGCGCTCGCCAGCGGTGCGGCTTCGCGCTGGTTGCAGGAGCAGAAGGCCGCGCCGACCGCTTACCTGCGGGATCAGGACGGGACCGTCGGCCGGCTGTACGGCGCGAAAGCCACGCCCCACCTCTTCGTGATCAACGCCGACGGCGTGCTCGTTTACAACGGCGCGATCGACAGCATTCGCTCCGCGGATCTGGAGGACATCGGCCGCGCGACGAATTACGTGAGCGCCGCGCTCGCGGATCTCAAAGCGGGCCGGCCGGTGGCAACAGCCGCCACGCAGCCGTACGGTTGCGCGGTCAAATACTGAGATCCGGCAAAAAGATCATCCCGTACCCTGGCGGCGCGCAGCCCGGTTTCAGCCAACTCCACGGACGAGACGCCCGTACCACGTGGGCTGCAAACCGCTAGGGCGTGGGTGAGGTGAAGGCACACGCGCGCGCCCGGCTCTCGATTGACACGCCGCGGTGCGATCACGAGCCTTCGGCACGATTTCATGCAGACTTGGTCCGGCAGAATCCGAGCGGGTTTGGACGGAGTGGGCAGGGCACTGCTCGCCGCCGCGTTGACGATGGCGGCAACGAAGGCGTCGGCGCAGGAGAGTTTCTTCAGCCGGTTCTTCCATCACGACGTCGAGGTGATCACGGTGACGGACATGACGCCGCAAGGCCGGCTCTTGCGGCAGCCGAACGCCGCGAATCCGATCTACTACGAGGCGCTCGTGCTGGGCTATCAGGACTACGGTCGCAGCATCGCGGGGCTGCGGCCTCCGCAGAAGAAGGAGATGCTGAAGCTGATCCTGAAGATTCTCGCGGACCAGGGCTATCACCCCGGCAGCGTGAAACACATGCCCGAGGTGCTGCTGGTGCTCTCGTGGGGCACGCTGAATTACGACTGGGGCAAGGCCATGCTCTTCATGGGCGGCGACAAGCTGGACATCCTCTGGGAGATGGAGCCGCTCTCGATCAGCAACACGGTGCAGGCGCTCACCCGGTTCCGGCAGAGTTCGCTGGCGCAGCTGGTGAAGGAATCGTCGCAGGGTCCGCTTTACGTCATCTCAATCCTGGCGCTGGATCGGGCCGCGGCGGTCGAGGGCAAGACGCGGCTGCTGTGGCACACGAAGGTGAGTTGCCCGGCGATCGGACTCGCTCTCACGCCCACGTTGAAACAAATGGCCCGCCAGGCGGCACCGCACGTCGGACGGGAGACGGCACAGCCGGTGTGGGTCACGGCGCCGCCCCGCGAGGGCCGCGTGGATCTTGGTGAACTGAAGGTGATCGAGACGATCGATCCCGATGTATTGCCGATTACCGACGCCGATGATGGACCCGATGCCGTCGGTCCGCAGGCGCGCAAACGGCGCGACGAAGCGGCTGCGGCGGCAGGACGATAGGTCCGCCTGCCAGTCTTAGGGGGACATGGACGCGGCGGGGCGGGAGATTGCCGTCCAATAAAAGACGGCACCTTCGTGTCAGACCTTCACCGCGAACAACTCGGGGTGCATCGTTCCCTCGGCCACCTTGTTCACCGTGCCGGTCATCATGATCGAGAAATCGCCGCCGATCTCGATGCCGATCGTGCCCCCGGGCATGTGGACGGTGACGTTGCGATCCACCAATCCGAGCCGGTGCGCCACCGCGGCTGCGGCGCTCGAGCTACTGCCCGAGGCGAGCGTGTAACCAGCGCCGCGTTCCCAGATCTCGAGTTGGATATTCTGCCGATCACGGACGCGCAGAAACTGGACGTTGGTTTTGCGCGGGAAATTCGGATGCGTCTCGATGGCTGGACCGTAGCGATGCGCAATTTCGGGCGAGATCTCGGCGAGCGGAATCACGCAATGCGGATTGCCGATCGTGGCGGCGCAATAGGTGAACTCGCGATCCAGCACGGTGAGTTTCTCGTTGATGACCTCGCGGGCCGCGCCGGCGAGATTCACCGGGATCTTCGCGCTGTCGAAGCTGACGCGGCCCATCGCCACGGTGATCAACCGGCCGTTTTCCTTGATGACCGATTCCACGTTGCCGCCCGGTGTCTCGACGGTGAAGGCGGGTGCGCGCACGAGCTTCTGGTCCCACAGAAAACGGGAAAAGATTCGCAGCCCGTTGCCGGACTTTTCCGCCTCGGAACCGTCTGGATTGAAGATGCGCAGCCCGAACTCGCTTTGTTTGGAGGGCAACGGGCCCCACAGGATGCCGTCGGAGCCGACCCCGAAGTTGCGATGACAGACCACGCGGATCTGGTCGATCGTGGGCGCGGGCTGCCACGACGGGAAATCGCGCGGATCGAGGACGATGTAGTCGTTGCCGAGAGCGTGATATTTGTGGTAGCGCATGACGGAGCGGGATGCGAACCACGGTTTGGGGCAAAAGGCACGGAAAAAGAACACCGGGTGGCTGACAGATGTCTGGCGTAGGCATGGGTGCAGCCCGGCCGCCCTGAGCTCTCAAAATGGGACGACGGAAAAACCATGAAACGCTATCGAAATGCCGTCGGCGATTCCGGCGTGGTCGCCTATGACTATGGGACGGATTGGATCCGGCTGCAGTTTTCGCGGGGCAAACCTTACACCTACCGAGCCGCGAAGATCGGACGCGCGAACCTGGAGACGATGAAACGGCTGGCGGACGCCGGTGATGGCCTGACGACGTTCATCAACACGCATCCGAAAGTCAGAAACGGCTACTTGCGATAGCAGCGCTGGACGGAACGGCGAAGAGCGAGGTACGCGCGGGAGGACTCAGGACGATGCCGGCTAGGCCGCCGGCACGGGGGCACCGAACAGGCCTTGCTGCCTGATCGTCCTCGCGACGAGCGGCGGCACCATCGTTTCCCAAGTGGTATCGCCCTCCCTGATCCGACGCAGCACGTCGCGACCATGGATCCCCAGCAGCTCGCGGTCGAAACCGATCACGCATTCGAGGTAGTGGTTCTCCAGCAGGTGCGCGTAGAGGTTGCTCAAGTGATCGGCGACGTGGACGTTCTTCGCGGTGATCAACAGCTGACCGCCGGATCCATCGCGCGGAGTCGAGGGCGCCGGCGCTTCGCCACGGACAAATCGCGCATAGGTGTCCTGCCGCATCGGGTAGATGTAGAGTTTCACCGCGTGCCGGAACATCCGGCCAAACGATTCGAGAATGCCGCCCTCGAGGTGCTCGTAATATTTCTCGTTGAAAATTTCCAGGAGGTTGTCGACGCCGAGCGTGACCCCGATCATCTCCTTCGTGTACCGGCGGAAGTAGGAGGTGAGCCGGTAGAACTCGGCGTAATTCGAGACCATGGCGGTAAACCCGAGTTCGCCGACCAGGTCGACGCGGGCGAGCAGTTCGTCGAGGTCGAGCGTGCCGCTGTCGAGTAGGTTGTGGATCGAGATCTCCATCAGCGTCACGATCTCCTTGCCCTGGATCAGCGGCTCCTGGACGAACTGCGCGGCGGCGCAGTTGAGCATGTCGATGTTCACGCGGGTGACCGGGCGGAAGGTGCCGCGCTCGATCAGCACCGCTTTCTTGTAGAAGAGTTCGGCAGGCTGCAGCACCTCGTGGCGCGGGGCGAGCATGACGGCGTTGGTGAGTCCGAGTTGGACGAGGCTGAGCGCCATCCGGCGATTGTCGACGTGGGGAAACGCCGGCCCGGCGAACTGGACCATGTCGACCTCGACGCGCGCGGTGCCGACGTTGTCGACGAGCGACTGGATCAGCTGCAGCGGATCCTCGCGGAAATAGAAGGCGCCATAGATCAGGTTGGTGCCGACGATGCCGAGGGCCTCCTGCTGCAGCAGCGCTTCCTTGTCCCACATGCGCACGTGCAGCACGATTTCGCTCGGCGCGCCGCCGGGCTCGGATTGGAAGCGAATGCCGATCCAGCCGTGGGCGTCGTTGTTGCCCTTGTAGCTGGTGGCTGCGACGGTGTTGGCGAAAACGAAAAACGTCGTGCGATCGCCGCGGGTGGTGGCGAGGCGCTCCAGCAGCAGCTGGTATTCGTGTTCGAGCATGAGCGCGAGCCGCTCGCGCGAGACGTACCGCGGCGCCTTGCCGTAAATCGCATCGCTGAACGTCATGTCGTAGGCGGAAATCGTCTTTGCGACCGTACCGGACGCGCCGCCGGCCTGGAAAAAGATCCGGGCGACCTCCTGGCCCGCACCGATCTCGGCGAAGGTGCCGTATTTCGGCTCGTCGAGATTGATCGTGAGCGCCTTGCGGTTGGTGGTGAGAAGGGTCTTCTGCGGGACCGGCATGCGGCGAATATGAGGCGGGAGGCCGCCAGCGCAACTGCGCCGCGCCCGACTCGCGCCGGAGCCTCTCGCGCGTGCGCTGGCGGCGCCGCGGCTCGCGCTGGAGCCGCGTCGTCCCAATGCCGACCCTTGCGCCCAGTTCCCAAGCCATTTTCACGTATTACGTGAAAATGCGCCGGCGCGATCGCGTTGACGCGCCGCGGGAATTGCACGAACCAGAGCCGCGGCGGGAGTATACTGAGCGGGGAAGGAGCGTGGCGAATCGGGGAGAGCGAGGTCCCGGACAATTTCACGTATTACGTGAAATTGGCCGGGGCGGCGGGCGGGCGCAGGAGCCGGCGGTAGGAGCGCGGGGCGACGCGAGCGCGATTCCGCAAGACGCTACTACGTAGGCCGCGGCACCGTCGAGCGAGCCGCGCGCCGCTGGCGGCGATTTGCGACCGCCCATCCGGATTGGACTGGAGGAACCCGCCAAACGAGGTAGGGTCCGCGCCGTTGTCCTATGAAAAACTTTTTCACGTCGATGCTTGGCGCGTTGGTGGCCCTGATCGTCTTCACGCTGGGCGGCGGACTGTTGATGCTCGGCCTCATTGGCGCGATGGCCGCGCTGGGTGAGAAACAGGTCGCGGTGGAGAAGGGCTCGTACCTGGTGTTCGATCTCTCGTCGGCGATCACGGACGCACCGCCGGTGATCGACTTTCGCGCGCTGGGATCAGACCACAAACCGACGCTGCAGCTGCGCACCGTCACGCGCACGCTGCGCGCGGCGGCGAAGGACGACCGGATCGCGGGCATCTTCATTTTCGGCGATGTGCCGGCGGGCGGGCCCGGTTATGGCGCGCTTAAGGAGGTGCGCGCGGCGCTCAACCAGTTCAAGGCGTCGGGCAAGCCGGTGAAGGCGTATCTCACGTATGCGACCACGAAGAACTACTATCTGGCTTCGGTGGCCGACGAGCTGACGATCGATCCCTACGGCACGATCATCATGCCGGGACTCGCGAGCCAGCCGATGTTCCTCGCGGGCGCGTTCGAGAAATACGGCATCGGCGTGCAGGTCACGCGCGTGGGCAAATACAAATCGGCGGTCGAGCCGTTCACGCGCACGGACATGAGCCCGGAAAATCGGGCGCAGATCCAGAAGCTGCTCGACGATGTCTGGGCCGGATTGCTGCGCGACATGGCGGGCTCGCGAAAACTGAAGTCGAATGCGATTCAAGCGACGGTCGATGCCGAAGGGTTGATCCGCGCCGACGCCGCCAAGGCCGCGAACCTGGTCGATCGCATAGCCTATCGCGACGAGATCATCGGCGAGCTGAAGCGCATCACGGGCCGGGACAATTCCAAGGAATCGTTCAAGCAGATCGGACTCGTGGACTATTCGAAAGTGGCCAAGGACCAGCCGCCGCCGTTGCGAACGATGAAGCCGGCGGATCGGGTCGAGGAGCTGGCCAAAACGGAGGGCGACGCCTCCGCGAAACCGGCGGTCGCCACCAAGACGCCGGACGCCGCGGCGCAGAAAACAAGCCCGGCGGCGAAGAAAGCCGAAGCACCCGCGGTGGCGGTGAAAGACGACGATGACCAGGTGCGTCGATCCAGCCGCTCGGGGCGCGTCGCGGTGGTTTACGCGGAGGGCGACATCGTCGACGGCGAGGGCAACGAGCAAGGCGAGATCGGCGGCACGCGTTTCAGTCGCGAATTGCGCCGGCTGCGGCAGGACGACAGCGTGAAGGCGATCGTGCTGCGCGTGAACAGCCCGGGTGGCAGCGCGTCGGCGTCGGAGACAATTCAGCGCGAGATCCGGCTGGCGCGCGAAGTGAAGCCAGTGATCGTCTCGATGGGGTCCTACGCGGCGTCCGGCGGGTATTGGATTTCCGCGTATGGCGACCGAATTTTCGCCGAACCCACGACCGTGACCGGATCGATCGGCGTGTTCGGGATCATGTTCGATGTGCAGAAACTCTTCAATGGCTGGGGGCTGACCTTCGACAGCGTCAAAACCGGCCGGTTTGCCGACACGCTGACGATCGCGCGGCCGAAGACGCCGGAGGAGATGGCGCTGTTCCAGCGCTCGGTGGACTGGATCTACGACCAGTTCGTCTCGAAGGTGGTCGAGGGCCGGCACCTCGCGCGCGAGCACGTCGAGGAGATCGCGCAAGGGCGGGTGTGGTCCGGCGTCGAGGCGAAGAAGCTCGGACTCGTGGACGAACTCGGCGGCTTGGACGCGGCGATTCGTTACGCCGCGGGCCGCGCGGGGCTCGGCAGCGATTACCGGTTGGTGGAATATCCGCGGAAGAAGGAGTTCGCCGAGGCGCTGCAGGAGGTGTTCGAGAAGATGGCGCCGAACAGCGCCCGCGCGTCGGGCGTGGTGGGCCAGGTGGTGCAGCGGGTGGAGAGCGAGCTGCGCGTGCTGGGGACGTTCAACGATCCGCAGGGAGTGTACGCACGCTTGCCGGAAAACTTGATGATTCAGTAGAACGTGGGAAGCTGCGGCACGGCGGGCGTCATGCCGGTGTCCGCTGCGACTCCCTGCCTCCATGTCGAATCACGTTCTCCAACGCGCCACGCCGGCGACGATGATCCCCGCGGGCGACGCTACCACGCTGCCCGCCGGGACCGAAGTGCACATCGTCCAGACCCTGGGCGGCAACGTGACCGTGCGCACGGATCACGGGCTGTTCCGGATCGCCGCCGAGCATGGGGACGCGATCGAAGGTTATGTGCCGAAGTCCGCGAGTGTCGGCGGCGAGCCGGTGCAGGGCGAGTTCAGCGAGCAGATGGTGTGGGATGCGTTGAAGACCTGTTTCGATCCGGAGATTCCGGTGAACATCGTCGATCTCGGACTGGTGTACGATCTTGCGGCGGAGAAGACGCCGACGGGCGGCTTTGCGGTCGAGGTGAAGATGACGCTGACCGCCCCGGGTTGCGGAATGGGTCCGATCATTGCCGAGGACGCGCGCGAGAAGATTGCGCGGCTCCCGCAGGTGGAAGCGGCGAAAGTGCACATCGTCTGGGATCCCGTGTGGACGCCGCAGATGATTTCGACCGAAGGCCGGCAGGTGCTCGGGTTGGAGTAGATCGCCCGGCGGAGACCTGCGGCGAAACGCTGGCACGTTCCGCTGCAGCCGATTGCGGTTTACGCCGAGATCGTCTCAGGTGAACCGCGGTCGGCGGGGTGAGGCGTTTCGCAATTCGGCCGGGCGATGACACCCTCGTAAGGCTCGTCCGCGATCAGGTGCGCGGGCTCGGGCAGCAGATGTCGATCGCAGACGCGGAAGAGTTCGGCTTCGGATTCGGCGCGGCGCATCTCGCGCAGGAAGGCGCCCGTGGGGTCCACCGCCTGGCCGACGAAGTTGAGATACTTCTTCATCTTGCTCACGTGGATTCGCTCCGGGATCCCCGGCGTCTGGGTCGCCTGGTAAAGATGTGCGATGTAGTCGCGGACATCGGCGAACGTGGGACGGAAGCAGGCCGGCGAGGTGGCGCCTGCCGTCGCGGGGAGGCTGCTTGGTTCTGTCGTCGACTGAAGCGCCGGTGGCGGGTGAAACAGCTCGCGGCACTGGCGAAAGATCCACGGATTGCGGATGGCGTGGCGGCCAATCATCACACCCGCGGCGCCGGTTTCGCGGAGGATCGCGACGGCGCGGGGCGCGGACGTCACGTTGCCGTTCGCGAGCACAGGACAGCGCACGCGCTGCACCGCGCGCGCGATGAAATCGTAGTGCACGCGGCTGCGATACATCTCCTTCACGGTTCGCCCGTGCACACTGAGCAGGTCGACGCGGTGGGCATTCACCAGGTCGAGCATCGGTTCGAACGGCGTCGTGTCGTCGAACCCGATCCGCATCTTCACCGTAAACAGGCCGCCGGGCGTGGCGGCGCGGAGCGCGCCGAGGATCCGGTCCACATGAGCGAGATCGCGCAGCAGCCCGCCACCGACGTTCTTCTTGTAGACCTTGGGTGCAGGACAGCCGAGGTTCAGATCGATCCCCGCGATCGGGTGTTGCTGAAGCTCACGCGCTGTGCGGACCAGTTGCTCGAGGTCCTCGCCGATTACCTGGGCAAAAATTGGCCGGCCGGTGGTGTTGTCATCGAGGCACCGGACGATGTGCTTCTCCAGCCGCGACTGGGAGTGCACGCGGAAGAACTCGGTGAAAAAATAGTCGGGCGCGCCGTAATGCGCGATCACCCGCATGAACGTCAGATCGGTGACGTCCTGCATCGGCGCGAGCGCGGTCAGCGGGAGTCCAGCAACGACGGGTGGCGGAAGCGGTGCGGGGAGATCAGTCATGGCGCGGACGCGCTGAGGCGCGTGCTCGGATACGCACGCCGGGAGGCAGGAGCGCACTCGATGCGGGCAGAACGCCCGTGCTCCCAGGACGGCTCGGCGGGACGCCTCGCCCTACCATCTTCGCTGGTGAGGGACGCAAGCGCTCAGGGATTTTCCTCTTCCTCGCCGGGTTCCTCGGCCTGCTGCTGGCGCACGCGTTCGAGGATCTCGGTCATGTCCTCGACGGCGTCGAGTACCGCGCGGGCGACGAAGATCGGCCGTTTCTGCTGGAGGGCGAGGACGATCGAGTCGCTCGGCCGCGCGTCGATTTCGACGATCTTCTTGCCAAGTTCGTTCTCCATCTTGAGCAGGATGCGGGCGAAGAACGTGCCGTCGCGAGCGTCATTGACGAGCACGTGCTCGAGGTGGGCGCCCAAGCCGAGAAAAATGCTGCCGATCAAATCGTGCGTCAGCGGGCGCTCTTTCTTCACGCCATTAAGCGTCATCTGGATGGCGTTGCCGACCGAATGATCGACGTAGATCACGAACGTCTTGCCGTCGTTGCCGAGAAACACGGCGCAGCCGTTGGCGGTCGGCATCACGCCTTTCACGGTCACGGTGACGGCATCATTCTGCATGAGGAAAGAAATGGGCTTAAGCCCAGAAAGCGCAAGTCGGGTTCGGCAGTGAACGGGTGGCGTCGTGTCTCCGGACGCGGCCGCGGGCTGGATGTCCCGCCCGACGCGAGAACGTGGTGAAGATGAAGGCGCGGTGCACGAGCGCTGGCTGGGGAAGGGCTGAGCGCGGGAGGCTGTCGCCAAGCCCCGGACCACGCGGCGGGATGCCCGTGCGACTTACTCGAAGCCGAGCAGATTGATCCCCCAGGTGCGCGCCTGCGCGAGCACCGCGGGCCGATCGAGCATGATCACTCGGCCGGCCTCGAGCGCCGCGGCAGCGATGCCGGCCTCGCGCATGGTCTCAAGCGTGCGCTGGCCGAAGCAAGGGACGTCGAAGCGATAATCCTGGCCGGCCTTGACCGTCTTCACGAACAGCGCGGCGTCGGTCTTGAATGCCCCGGCACGCCGCAGCATCTCGTCGGTGCCCTCGTAGGCTTCGACCGCGAGCACGGTGCCTTTCCGAACGACACAGCCCTGGCCGATGTCGAGCCGGGCGCATTCGCGCGCGATGTGGACGCCATGCTCCACGTAGTCGCGATCGATCGGAAACGATCGGCCGGTCATGCAGCCGGCGGTGGCGAGCTGGTCGTCCAAGAACGAGCGGGCGTCGAGCAACGTGATCCCGAGTCCTTCGATTTCCGCGGCGATGGCGCCGAAGATCGTCTCGGCGTTGCGTCGTTTCAACGAAGCGAGCAGGCGCACCGCCTTGAGGTCGGGATGCAAGCCGCGAAACAACCGCCGCGGGGAAATCTGACCGGCCATCAGCGCGTAGCCGGCATCGAACTCGCGGAGCATTTTCAGCATCTTGCCGAGTTGCCCGACCAGCAAGGTGCGGCGGTCCGCGTCGGCAAACGACGCGATCAGCTCGGGACGCGTTTCCTCATCGAAGGCGATCAGCTTCAGCGGGACGCCGGCGTGGCGCGCCGCGGCGGCGACGAGTTGCGGATAGAGACCTTGTCCGGCGATCAGCGCGAGCGGACGGCGCGGGTCGAAATCCGGAGGCAGGAACGCGGAGAGCGGCACGAGGCAAGTGGAGCAGGGAGCGGTGCCCAGGGAAACGGAAAAATCCTCAACGCTGCCATGTCCGTTCGGGCAACCGTTTTTTCCGTACGGCGGGCATTCCGCCGGCCACCGGGAGGTCGAGTCACCTTCGCGGCGCTCACGGAGCGAGCGTCCGACTTTGGTTGGCTCGCGATCGATGCGTCCGCGGGCGCCCCACGCGAAGCCCGCTCCGGCCACACTTCTGCCGCGCGTCGGGCTACGACTGCGAGCCGTAGTATTTTTTGTAGCTCCGGTAGTAGCGGTAGTTCGAGTAGTACTCGATCCGCCGCGGGGAGAGTCCGTTGAGCACGACGCCGAGCACCTCGTTCTTCGCGTCGCGGAGCGCTTTCATGTAAAGCCGGATGTGCTTTCGGTAAGCGCGATTGAAGCGGCAGACGTAGATGATCTCGTCGGTGCGCTCGGCGATCAGCATGCTGTCGGTCACCGCGCCGAGCGGCGGCGAGTCGATGATCACCAGATCGTATTCGCGTTTCAACCGTTCGAGCAGTTGGCCGAACACGGGGTTTTCCAAAAACTCGGTCGGGCTCTTCGAACGACCGCCGGAGCAAAGCAACGAGAGATTCTCGGAAATCTTGATGATCCCCAACGCGGGCGTGCTCGCGAGCTCGCCGTCGAGCGGCGAGCCGGCTTCAAACCACGTGATGAGACCGGCGTTGTTCTGCTGTTTGTAGTGACGGTGCAGCATCGGGCGGCGCAGATCGCAGTCGATCAGCAGCGTGTTTTTGCCGTGACGCGCGAAGCTGCCGGCGAGATTGCAGGAGATGAGGGTCTTGCCTTCGCCCGGAATCGTGCTGGTGACGAGGACAGTCTTGGGGAAATCCAGCTTCGAGTGGATTTTGACCGAGCTGTAGACACTGAGGAACGCCTCGACACCGGGTGCCTGTTTGCCGCTCAACAGGAGCGAGTACTTTTCGTCGTCCTTCAGCGCGGCGAGGTCGGGGATGATCCCGAGCAGGCTGGCGCCGATGAACGATTCCACGTCCCACGCGCTCTTGATCCGGTCGTCGATGAAGCTGAGTCCGAACGCCACGCCGAAGAAGACCATCACGCCGACGCCGACGCAGAGCCGGATGATCGCATTCAGGTTGGGCGTGAACGGCGCGCCCGGCACGACGGCATGGTCGAGCGGATGGAGCGGGATCTTCTCCAGGTTCTTGGTCGTCGTGGTCTGGTTGAGCCGGTCGAGGATGGACAGGTAGTTGGCTTTCGACACCTGCGCCTGATTCTGCAGCGAGTTGAACTCGGGGGCGAGGGCGCCGAGGTCGAGGGATTCCTTCTCGGCCTTCGCGAATTGTTCCTGGAGGGTGCGCTCGTTTTCGCGGGCTTCGTTGAGCCGGGTGCCGAGGTCCGCGATCGCGAGATCGAGCGCCTTGCCGAGCTGCTCTTGGACGATCGCGATGCTGTTCGCGAGATCGATCATTTTCGGATGCCGTTCGAGATAGCGTTCGGCGAGGACCGACTGCGACTGGAGCAAGCTGGAGAGCTGCGCGCTGAGGGTAGGCACGGTGCCATGCCCGGCGATGAACTGGATCTCGACGAGGTTGCGACCCTCTTTCCGGTAGGCTTCGACCAGCGCGTATTGATTCTCGAAATTGAGCCGGACCAACTGCGCCGAAGTCAGCGTGCTGCTGATCGTCTTCAGGCGCTCGCTCACGATGTCCTTGTTCTTGTCGAGCGACACGAGGTTGTGCGCCTGCATGTAGGCGTTGAGCTTGACGTCGGCTTGCTCGGCCTCCTTGCGGAGTTGGTCGGCGCGATTGCGGAGGAATTCGACCGCGGACTCGTTCACGCCGCCCACCCGCTCGATGAGGTAGGTCATGAATTGGTTGACGTAGCGGTTGGCGACGAGCGCGGCGGCTTCCGGATCCGGGTGCACGACGCGAACGGTGATCAGCAGGCTGTTGCGGGCGGCGTCGATGCTGACGCCGCCCAGGGCGCCACCGGCGGACGGCGGCGAGGCGCCAGGCGCGAGGTTCGCGAGATACGGCCGCTGCAGGATCTGCACTTCCTCGGGCGTGAACGACTCGACGACGCGGGACCGCATGCGGGCGCTGTTCAACACCTGGATGTTGGTGTTGAGCTCGATATCGCTGCGCACGGACGGGTCGACGACGACCTGCGACGTGACGACGGTCTCCGGCTTCTCGAACTGCATCGTCGCCATCGCCGCGTAGAGCGGAGTCTCCCGCGCCCGGAAATAGCCGAGCGGCACGGCCACCAGCAGCGCGAGCGGCAAGGCGATCCAGAGCCGCTCGCGCAGGATGATGTAATAGTCGCGCAACCCGCGGCGTTCGACGAGGGTTTCCTCATCCCGGGCGCCGCCGGGCTGGACAGCTGGTTTGGCTTCGGCGAGCGACATGAGGTTAGATGATGCGCTCGGGCACGTAGACGATGTCGCCCGGCTCCAGCAGGAGATCGGACGCGTCGGTATCGTTGCCTTTCTTGCCGCGAATGACGCTGTCGACGTTGACGGTGAAGGTCTGTTTCCGGCCATCGGGCGTGATGCGCGTCACGACGACGGCGCTGCCCTTGGCGATATCGGTGAGTCCGCCGGCCTTGGTGACCAACTCGACGACGGAGAAGGTGGATTCGATCGGCAGCAGGAAACGGCCCGGGGCCTTGACCTGTCCCTGGATCGAGACCTCGCGCGGCGCGTAATCCTCGATGGCGATCGTCACCTGCGGATTGCGGAGATAACGGCCGTCGCGGTAGGCCTGCTCAATGGCGCGCTGCGCCTCACTGGCCGTGAGGCCGGCGACCTTCACATCGCCCGCGAGCTTCAACTTCACGTTGCCCTGCGCATCGATCCGCACGATGTCGGCGAGATCTTCCTCCTGAAAAACGGAAATCCGAATCCGATCGGTGATGGTGAGCCGGTAAACGAAGCCGGGTTTGTCGGTCGTCCCCGCGGCCGGTGTGTCGGCGGCGGCAGCGGCGGCGCCGGCTGTTAGAACGACGAGCAGGCCGGCGAGCAGCAGGCGGGCGAGGTGGGTAAAGGTGGGGGGCATGGGGCGGTCAATACGACGCGATCAGAGAGAAGCCGAGGTGGTGTCGATCGTAATCAGCCGAGGCCAGGGTCGAATAGTTGATGGAGTAATCGTAAGCGAACGTCGTGCGGATCCGCGTGGTGAGGGCCACGCCAATGCTCGCATCGAACTGCAGCAGTTCATCGTGTCGGCCATCGCCGGCTAGGCCGAGGAAGTCACTCTGGGAATAGGTGAAGCCGGCGCTTCCAGCGTATTTGTTACTGATCGAAAATGACGCATGCAAGCCGGCGGTCGTACGATTGACCGAAATATCCGTCGCGGAGGTGGAGTAGTCGTCGTTGAACTCGAAATTGAACGACACCTTGCGCGACAAGAGCCAGCGGAGCGTCGTCCCCGATGTGAAGGAGCTGAACTTCTCGCGACCGTCGGCGCGGGCCTCGCGATCGCGTTGCTGCACGCCGATCCGGATCGTGCCGCTGAGCTTGGGCAGGATGCTGCCGGTCGCACCGAACGTGAACGACTGATCGTAGGACTTCGTCGCGCTCGAGCCGTCGCTGTAAACGAACGAGTAGCCGGCGTTGAGATCGAGCTTCGAGGAGTAGACGTAGTTGAGCGCGAGGCTGTCCTGATAGGTGCGCAGATTCGGAAAGACGCTGGTGCCGGTGTATGCTCGGGAAGAGCCGCGCACGCTGTTGGTGAAATAGTAGCGGTCGTTGACGGGATAGCGCAGATCGAGCCCCGCGGAATAGTTCCAGGATTGCGTGCGCTGGCCCACGTCGGGGTCGGGCTGGCTTTCGCGCCGGGCGTTCATCATCAGCGCGCCCGTGGTGCGGCCGTAGCGTTTGCGGAAAACGACGGCGAGACTGGGATCGTTGAAATTCTGTCCGCGGGTGTTTTCAAACCGGCCGGAGGTGGCGGAAAGATTGGCGGTGACCCCGATCAGGCCGGCTTGCCGCGCGTAGTCGATCGAGAGCGAAGCGGTCTGCGTCGTGGACTCCTTGCCCGAGGCCCGGGTGAACACATTGGAATCGTAGCCGATCGTGTAGGTGCCGCTGACGAAGATCAGATCCTTGCCTTGATTCAGATTGAACAAAGCGTGCGCCGACGGGAGCGCGAGCATCCCTACGGCGAGAATCCAGAGGCATCGGCGGAAGGTCATCGGGTCGGGTGGCGGGGCGGCTAGAATCCCGCGGTGCTCGGGCTCGCGGTGGTCTCGACGGGAATGGTGCGCGGAATCGTTGGCGCCGGTCGCACGGTCGTGCCGCCGTCGGACGTCGACTCCGTGTAGAATTGCACCGTGGTCTGCGCCGTTTGCGCTGCCTCGAGATCGGACGTGAGTTCGGCGACCTGTTCCGGATCAAATTGCGTGATGATGATTGAGGTCGCGGCATTCAGCTCGGTTCTGGTCGGGTCCTCCACCGCGGACGCCAAGCCGGAGGCTTCGCCGAGGGCCGCGCCGGCAAGCATCGGTGACTCGGCCAGCTGCAACCCGGCGACGAGCGAATTCGCCGCCGCGGTGCTGTGCTGGAAGGCGACGGCCGATTCCTGGGTGATGCCGATGATTTCCGCGACGATCTGGCCCGTGAGATCGACCGATCGGGTCACGCTCGCCTGTAACAGATCAGCGGTTACGCCCAACACGTCGGCGACACCCGCGGCCACTTCGGCGGCACGGTCCGGTACGATCTGTCCGGCCGTACCCGCGACGAGCCCGGCGATTTCGGCCATCGCGCCGCTGCTCACGTTGGGATAAGCTTCGACGAGGAACCGCATGACGGCGGTCGCGACCGGTTGGGCCTGGGGCGGAACGACCGCGATGATGGAGCCGGCGAGCAAGGCCGACATGCGCGCGAGGGTCTGCGGCGTCGCCTCGGTGAGTTCCTGCGTCAGCGCTTGCATCATCGCGCGGGCGACTTGAATCGCCTGGCCCGGCGCGGCGCGGGTGACCGTGGCGGCGATCAGTGCGGCCTGCCGGGCGGTGGTGTCAGAGGTGCGAGCGGCGCCGTTTTGCAGCACGGCCTGCAGCGCCGCCGCGGCAATGGGCCCGGCTTGATTGACGGTCGAGCTGGTGACCGCTGCGGCGACGGTCGCGGCCGTCTGGAGACTGGAAGCGGACACGCCGCTCGCGGGATCGGGCTGGGCCACCGCTCCGATGACGCTCAAGGTGATCTGCGCCGCTTGGGCGGGAGCGGCCTTCGCCGCGGCCGCCGCGATTGCCGCAGCCTGGCTCGGAAATGCTCGGGCGGCGGCGGCGGCGAGCGCGGGCGCGCGACCGGGAACCGCCGCGGTAATAGCGTGGATGACGGCGCCGACCGATGGGCCGGCCTGGGTGACCATCGGCGAGGAAGGCGCCGCGATGGCGTTCAACGCTTCCGTGACGAAGCGTTCCGCCTGGTCAGGCAGCGCCGCGGCGGCACTCGCCGTGATCTTGGTGAGGAGATTGAGCGAGGAACCGGCGGGCAGGCTGCCGACGTTGTTGCGCGTGAGGCTGACCGCGGTCGAAAACGCGTCTTCGATCACCGTGCGGAAAGCCGGATCGCCCGCCACCGCCTGGGCGAGGGGCACCGGTGGCTGCGGATCACGGCCGGGGCCCGTCACGACGACGTTGCCCGCGGAGATCTGGTAATGCGTGCCGGACGTGGTCGTGAACGACACGGTGTCGGCGGTCGCGGCGAGCGAGAAGCCGCCGTGCGCCAGCGAAGCGGCAAACGCCGTGCCGTGCGCCTCGGCGAGGCCTTGGGGCGTGCGCACCTGGTATTCGTTGGTGAAACGACGCGCGGGATCGATCATCGATACCACGCCGCCGGCTCGCAGCGCCAGCGTCACGGAGCGTTTGGCTGCGGGAGCGGTCGGGACGGAAAGCCGCTCGATTTGCACGACGGAATTTGGCTGCACCGTCGCAATCGCGCCGACGAACGGCTGCAGGTGCACTTCGGAAGCGTCGCCGGTGATCACGATGCTGTTTTCCGCGAGCAAGGCCCCCGCTGTCAGGGCGGTTTCCTGCGATGAGTCGGCCGCGCGGGTGGAGGCGGTGCCGGAAAGGCTGAGCACGACGGCCTGCGGCGCGGTCGGAGCCGGTGCGGCAGGGGCTGGAGCCGCGGTCTTGGCGGCGGGCGCGGCGTTAGGTGCCGCTGCGGGCGCAGCGGGATTGCTGACGTCGACACTCGCCGGCGCGTCGGGGTCGGACGCGTTGATCGTCGGCTTCACGAAGGCTTCCTGGCCGGTGACGAGCCGCTTGCCCACGGCGACGAAGTTGCCGCGCGTGTCGCGCGGATTGACCGTCGCGTTGCCGGCGATCATGGCGACGTGCGTCTGCTTGTCCGACGCTTCGATGAGGATCTTCTCGCCGCGGACCATCACGGACGCGTGCGGCGTCTGATAGTTCATCACCGTGGCGCTGAGCAGCCGTGGCGTACTGATGATCACGCGGCCGTTCGTAAGCTTCGCCATCGTGGTCGAGTTCGACGGCTCCACGCGGAGGTTGTTGTTGGGCGCGAAAAACTCCTGTTCGAACCGTTCAATTCGCAGCGTTGTGCTCTCATCGGTGTAGACGCCGGTCCCATTCGAAAAGACGAGCACCACGTTGGATTTTGGGGCGGTGGTGATGACCGCGCCGCGCGCCAGGATCGCGTCCCCCTTTTTCAGCTCGAGGATCCGGCCGTCGCTCACGCACGTGGCCGTGCCGTTCACACTGGTGACCACGAACTTCCCCAAGATGTTGTTCTGGCGACCAAGCGCGGCAAAGCCGACCGACTGGGCGCTGAGCAGCAGCCCCAGGAAGCAGAACAGCGGTGGGAGTTTCATGGCGTAGGTTGGGTTCTGATCGGGCCCGCTACTAGGGTGTAATACCTAGAATCGAGCGATCTGAACGCAACCTAATTATCGACCACGATATTGAGTATTTTACCGGGGACGTAAACGACTCGCTTCACGGTCCTTCCAGTGACGAATGGCGCCACCTTCTCGTGGGCCGTCGCCGCGGCCACCGCGTCGGCTTGCGAAAGCCCGACGGGCACGAGCGCGTCGCCGCGGTGTTTGCCATTTACTTGGAAGACCAGCTTCACCTGTCCGGTGGCCAACTTGCTGGCATCGTATTTGGGCCAGGGCGCGGCTTGGATCGACGGACTTTCGCCCAGCCGCTGCCAGAGTTCCTCCGCCAGATGAGGCGCGAAGGGCGCCAGCAGCTGCAGGAACGAGAGCATGGTGGAGCGGCTGACCTGCGGCGACTTCTGCAGCGCGTTCGCGCAGATCATCATCTGGGAAATCGCGGTGTTGAAGCGCAACGCCTCGATGTCCTCGCCGACCTTTTTGATCGTTTCGTGGAGCACCTTGATGACTTCGGCCGGCTCGGCGGCTTGCGCGGAAATCTTCGGGTTCACCTTGCCGTCGGGGCCGATGCATTCGCGCCAGACTTTTTGCAGGAAACGGTGCACGCCCTCGATCTGCTGCATGCTCCACGGCTTCATCGCTTCAAGCGGGCCGAGGAACATCAGATACAATCGCAACGTGTCCGTCCCATGCGACGCGATGATCGTGTCCGGATTCACGACGTTCCCGCGGCTCTTGGACATCTTCTCGCCGTCCTCGCCGAGGATGATGCCCTGGTGAAACAGCCGCGTGAACGGTTCGGATTGCGGCACGACCCCGAGATCGAAGAGCACCTTGTGCCAGAATCGCGCGTACAGCAGGTGCAGCACCGCGTGTTCGGCGCCGCCGACGTAAAGATCCGGCACGCCCCAGTAGCGCAATGCCTCGGGCGAAGCGATGGCGTCCGGGTTCTTCGGATCGAGAAAACGCAGATAATACCAGCACGAGCCCGCCCACTGCGGCATCGTGTTCGTCTCGCGGCGCGCGCGAATCCAAGTGTCGCCCGCCGGCCGCGGCTGCGACGCCGGCACTGCCGCGCCGTTCGTGTAGTCGAGCCAGATTTCCAACCAGTCGGTGACGTTGGCCAGCGGGCTTTCGCCGTTGCCGCTGGGTAGATACGACTGCACGTCTGGCAGCTCGAGCGGCAGCGCAGCGGCGGGCAAGGGCAGTGCGTAATGCGTCACGCCATTGCTGGTGAACGTCACGGGGTTCGGCGGCACGTCGGCGGGCCGCGCGGCTGCGGCGCGCCGGTAATCGGCTTCGTCGACCCACGCGACCGGGAACGGCTCGCCCCAATAACGCTGGCGCGAGAACAACCAGTCGCGCAGCTTGTAGTTCACCGTCGCCTGGCCAACGCCGCGTTGCGCGAGCTCGGCGGTGATCCGTTTCTTGGCCTCCTCCCAGCGCAGTCCGTCGTAAGGACCCGAGTTGACGAGGTGGCCGTCGCCGGTGAACGGCAGCCGGTCCCCGCCATCGTCGTTGGCGATCACGCGCGTGATCGGCAGGTCATACTGCTGCGCGAATTCGTAGTCGCGTTCGTCATGCGCCGGCACGGCCATGATGGCGCCGGTGCCGTAGCCCATGAGCACGTAGTCGGCGATCCAGATCGGCACGCGCTCGCCGTTGATGGGATTGATCGCGTAGCTACCGCTGAAGACGCCCGACTTGCCCTTGGCGAGGTCGGTGCGCTCGAGATCGCTCTTCGCCGCGGCCTTTTTCTTGTAGGCCTCCACGGCTGCGCGGTGATCCGGCGTCGTAAGCCGGGCAACCAGCGGATGCTCCGGGGCGACGACCATGTAAGTGCAGCCGAAGAGCGTGTCGGGCCGCGTGGTGAACACCTTCAGCTGGCCAAGCGACTTGTGCTCCAATTCGAACAAAAGCTCCGCACCCTCGCTCCGGCCGATCCACGCCTCCTGCATCCGCTTCGTCGATTCGGGCCAGTTGACGGTCTTCAGGTCGGCGAGCAGCCGCTCGGCGTAGGCGGTGATGCGCAGCACCCATTGGCGCAGGTTGCGCCGCTCGACGGGAAAACCGCCGACTTCGCTCTTGCCGTCGACGACCTCCTCGTTGGCGAGCACGGTCCGCAGTTCGGGGCACCACCAGACGGGGCGTTCGTCGACATAGGCCAGACCGCGCTTGAAGAGCTGCAGGAAAATCCACTGCGTCCAGCGAAAATACTTCGGGTCGGTCGTGTCGATTTCACGTTCCCAGTCGTAGGAGAATCCGAGCGCTTTGATCTGCCGGCGGAAGTTGGTGATGTTGTTCTGCGTGTTCGTCGCCGGATGCGTGCCGGTTTTGACCGCGTGTTGCTCCGCCGGCAGTCCGAACGCGTCCCAGCCGATCGGGTGGAGGACGTTGAAGCCCTGCGCGCGTTTGGCGCGGGCGAGAATGTCGGTCGCCGTGTAGCCTTCGGGGTGGCCGATGTGCAGCCCCGCGCCGGAGGGATACGGAAACATGTCGAGCACGTAGAATTTGGGCTTCGACGAGCCGTTTTCCGCCCGGAACGAGCGATGTTGTTCCCAGAAAGATTGCCAGTGCGGCTCGATCTCTTGGAAGTTGTAATCTGTGCTGCTGGTAGCCATTCGCGTGAACTCGCCACTGTGAAACCTTTCTCCGCCCGGTCAATCTTCGCGCTCGCCACGCTCCTGATGTGGTTCGGTGTGCTGCCGTTGAGTCGCGCGGCGGTGAGCCGCGGCTTCGAGCGGCTGCTCGACGCGGTGGTGCGGATCGATGTGCGCGAGCTGGCGTTCGAAGCCGGCGCGGGGCGGTTCGCCGCGAGCGTCGGGTCCGGGGTGATCCTCTCGTCCGACGGGCTGGTGCTCACGAATGCGCACGTGGCGAGCCCGCGCGCCGTCGAGCTGATCGTGACGCTGGCGAGCCTCGAGCGCGTCAACGCCACGCTGGTCGGCTGGGATCACTGGACGGACCTCGCATTGTTGCGGGTCGATCTGGCGGAGGTGAAACGGCGCGGGCTGACGTTCACGCACGCGGAGTTCGGCGACAGCAGCAAGCTGCCCATCGGCGAAACCGTTTATGCGGTTGGCACGCCGTTCGGGCTGACGCGCACGGCGACGCGCGGAATCATTTCCAACAACAACCGCTACTTCGAGGATCCGCGCGGCGTGAACGGCTACGAGACCGGCACGTTCAACACGTGGCTGCAGACGGACGCGGCGATCAATCCCGGCAACTCCGGCGGCCCGCTGGTGACGTCCGATGGTCGCGTCGTCGGGATCAACTCGCGAGGCTACGCGGGCGCGGACAATATGGGCTTTGCGATTCCGGCCGCCATCGCGAAGGAAGTGATGGCCGGGCTGGTGCGCCACGGCGCGATTGTGCGCAGCTACATCGGGATCGTGCCGCGCGACCTGCGGGATTTCGAAGGATTCTACGCGCTTTCGCTGAACACCGGGCTGTTGATCAACAACGTCGATCGCGACTCGCCCGCGGCGCGCGCCGGGATCCGTGGCGGCGATATTTTGTTGGCGGTTAACGGTACGAAGGTCGACGGCCGTTTTCCCGAGCAGCTGCCACCGATCCAGCACCTGATTGCGAGCCATCCGGTGGGTTCGACGCTGCGGCTCACGATCAAGCGCGGCGCCGAAACGCGCGACTACGAAGTCGTCACCGAGCAGCTCGAAAGCCGGGTGGGCGAGGAGAGCGTGTTCGAACGATGGGGGCTAAGTGTGCGGAAGGTGTCGCGCACCTACGCACGGGAGAATCAGCTGGCGAGCGCCGCCGGTGTGCTGGTGATCGGCGTGCAGCCGGGGTTCCCCGCCGCGGTTGCAGGACTCAGCCGCGGAGACATCATCACGGCGGTGAATCAACAGCCCGTGGACACGCTCGAAACCCTGAAACGCGCGCACACCAGCTACGCGGCGCAGCCGGAGCCGGTGCTCGTGGAAATCATGCGTGACCGACAGGTGTCGCTCTGTGTTTTCAAGCCATGACGATTTTCAGCCGTACCCGTCGCGCCCTGAGCGTCCGCAAAACGCGCCCGTCTCCGACCAGCGCGCAAAGCCATCGTTCGTCTGTGAAAAAAGTCGCGGGACTGCTGCTGTGGTTCGTCGCCGTCGCCCCTTTCCTCCGCGCCGCGGATCTGCCGGCGTTGTGGGCCGAGCGCGTGAGGTGCGTGGTCGCCGTCGAATACTACGTCGAGACCGAGATTGAGCGCCGACCGAGCGTGGCGTATGGCACCGTGATTGACGACCAGGGCACGATCATCCTGCCCTCGGTCGCAGTGAGTCCGCGCACCACGCCCGCACAGCTCAAGGAATTCAAAGTCTACCGTCCCGGAAATCCTGAGCCGGCGCCAGGCGAGTATCTGGGCCAGGACGCGCTGACTGGCTGGCACTTCGTGCGCGCGGCGTCGGCGGTGCGGGGCGACCTCGTGCCCATCACACGGTTCGCCGCGGCGGGCGCGAAAGCGCCCGCGATCGCCGAAGAAGTCTGGGGCATCGGACTGCGCGGCAAGGACGAGGATTTCCTGCCGTATCTGCTTACGAGCCGGATCGCGCTCGTGCAGGCCTTGCCGCAGCGCACTGCCATTGCGCAGCAGGAAGTCGCCGGCCCCGGCTTGCCGGCGTTCAATCGCAACGGTGATTTTGTCGGGCTGGCGGCGAGCTCGTTTGGACAAAACTACGTGCAGTTCTCGCGCGACGATCGCGGCGGACTGCCGGTGATCCTGGTCAACGTCGAGGAGAGCGGCGCGCTTTTGGTTGCGGCCGAGGTGCTGCCGTATCTGCAGCGGATTCCGCAGAATGTTTTCGGCCGTCCGCTCGCGTGGCTTGGAGCCTACGGGCTCGAGCCGGTCGATCCGGAGGTCGCCAGCTTTCTCAAACTTGGCGCGCAGTCGGCGCTGGTGATCAGCGAAGTGCTCGAGGGCAGCCCGGCCGAGATCGGCGGGCTCAAGGATCGCGACATCCTGCTGGCGATCGACGGGCAGCCATTGCCGCGGTTCAAGCCCGACCGCGTGGTCGTCGGCTACGTCGGACGCGAGATCCAGCGGCGCCGGCCGGGCGATGCGATCACGTTCACCGTGCTCCGTGGCGGCGCGCGCGTGGACGCGCGGATCGTACTTGGCGAGCAACCCAAGCTCTTCAGCGAGGCGGAACGGAAATACTTCGATCGGCTCGGGCTCACGATCCGCGAGTTCGTTTACGACGACGCCGTGGCGCGGCGCGCCCGCACGAGCGATGCGGCCGGCGTGATCGCGCATTTCGTGAAGCCGAACGGTCCGGCGGCGGTCGCCGGCCTGCGGACCGATGATTGGATCAAGGAGATCGACGGCACCGAAGTGAAGACCTTCGCGGCCGCCGCCACGCAACTCGGCACGATCGAGGCGGATCGCTTTCGCACCGAATGCGTGCTGCTCGTCAGCCGCGGCGGCGAGACCGCGGTGCTGCGCGTGAAGCTTTGAATTTATGTTCACTGGAATCGTTGAGGAAACCGGCAAGGTGGTCGGCTTCACGCCCGAGCGGGAAGCCTGGCGGCTGCAGATCGAAGCGCGCGCGGCGCTGGGCGGCGTCGCCTTGGGCGACAGCATCGCGGTGAACGGATGCTGTCTCACGGTCGCCGGAGTCGCCGGCTCCGTGCTGCAGTTCGACGTGCTCGAGGAAACCCGTCGGCTGACGAATTTCGCGATGCTCGCGCCCGGCGCGCCGGTGAATCTGGAGCGCAGCCTGCGGTTCGACGGCAAGGTCGGCGGACATTTCGTCACCGGTCACATCGACGGACTCGGCGTGATCGAACTGCTCGAGCCGCGCGGGAAGGACCACTACCTGAAGGTGCGGGCGCCGGACGACTGCGCGCACTACCTGGTGCACAAGGGTAGCATCGCGATCGACGGCATCTCGCTCACCGTGGCGGCGGTGGACGGACCGGTTTTTGACGTATGGCTGATCCCGACGACAATGACGGTTACCAACCTCGGCGCGCGCAAAGCCGGCGAGGCGGTGAATTTGGAATTCGATTTACTCGGCAAATACGTAGAAAAGCTTCTGGCCGCGCGATCCTTGTGACCTGAACCCATGCACCACGCACTCACGGCGCTCACTGACGAACTGCGGCGACTCAAAGCCGCAGGCGTGAAGACGGTCGTCGTGTCCGACGACAGCGTAGCCGCATTGCGCCGCGCGGTGGCGAAGCGTGGGCATGGGACGCCAGCCAAGACCGTTGCCGAGCGCGTTGAGCCCAGCCCGGGGTCGCCCTCCATCGCTGAAGCTACGGAGGGCAGGCCGACCCTTGCCACACCCGAGCCGGATCGCGGTACGGTCACCCCGCCTGTGGGGGATCGCGCGCCGGCTGAAACTGAGGCACCCGTGGCAAGAGCGGCCACGATTCCCGCGCCGAAACCCTTCACGCTGCCGGAGGGCGACAAGGCCGCGCGGTTTGCGGCGTTGCGGGAGCACGTGCTGGCGGATGCGGTGTGTTGCGCCCACGTCCGGCCCGGCAAAAAGGTGGTGCTGGGCGTGGGGAGCCTCGAGGCGAAGATCATGTTCGTCGGGGAAGCCCCGGGCGCGGAAGAGGAAATTCAGGGTGAACCTTTTGTCGGTCCCGCAGGACAATTGCTGACCAAAATGATTGGCGCAATGGGACTACGACGTGACGAGGTTTACATCGGCAACATCATGAACTGGCGGCCGGAGATGCCGGTCAGCGCGAGCGGCGTGCAGTACGGCAACCGTCCGCCGAATGGCGAGGAGATGAATTACTGCCTGCCGTATTTACGCGCGCAGATCGAGATCGTGAATCCGGAGGTACTCGTGGCGCTGGGCTCGACCGCGGCGCAGGGCTTGCTCGGTATCGGATCGTTCAAGGCGCTCGGCGAAGTGCGGGGGCGCTGGCACACGTTTGCCGACAAGCCGCTCATGGTAACCTACCATCCCAGCTACATCCTCCGCAATCAGTCGAACCGCTCGAAGCGGATGATCTGGGAGGATCTGTTGAAGGTGATGGAACGCGCCGGACTGCCGATTGCAGAAAAACAACGCGGATATTTTTTGGACAAATGAACACCCACACTCTTTCGGCCGCGCTGGTGACGAATCGTGCCCCGCTCAACTTTCGCCGCGCCGGCGCGTGGTTGCTCGGCGTGCTGCTGCTGGGCGCGGCGTGGAACCGCGCGCCGGCGGCGGACGAACCGTTCGATTTCGAGACCCTTCGCTACCGGGCGAGGATGCTGGCCGCGAAACCCTACGTGGCGCCCGCGAGCCGTGTGCCCGAGTGGCTGCTGAAGCTGAGCTACGACGAGCACCGGCGCATCCGGTTTGATCCGGCTCATTCCTGGTGGCGCCGGGAGCGGCTGCCGTTCGAGCTGCAGTTCTTCCACCCGGGTTTCATCATCAAGAACACCGTGCAGATCTCGGAGATCCGCCGCGGCGAGCCGACGCTGATCAAGTTCGACCCCGAGCTGTTCATCTATGACCGGCTGGAGCGCGGCGAAATCCCGGGCACGATGGGCTTCGCAGGCTTCAAGATTCTTTATCCGATGAACAAGCCGGGCGACGAACTCGGCGCGTTCCAAGGCGCGAGCTATTTCCGGCTGCTGTGCCAGAAAGCGATCTACGGACTCTCCGCGCGCGGGCTGGCGCTGAACACCGCGGAGCCGGGCGGCGAAGAGTTTCCGACGTTCACCGACTTCTGGATCGAGCGGCCGGAGCCGCACGCGAAGAGCATCACGCTCTACGCGCTGCTCGACAGCCCGAGTGTCGCCGGCGCCTACCGGTTCGTGATCACGCCGGGCGCGGATACCGTGGCGCACGTAAAGGCGGCGTTGTTTTTCCGCAAACAGGTGACGACCGTTGGGCTCGCGCCACTCACCAGCATGTTCTGGCACGGCGAGAACACGAACACCCAGACGGATGATTTCCGCCCGGAGGTGCACGACTCCGACGGGCTGATGCTGTTCACCGGCGCGGGCGAATGGCTCTGGCGGCCGGTGACGAATCCGACCGCGGTGCGCGTGGCGGCGTTCAGCGACGAGCGTCCGCGCGGGTTCGGGCTGCTGCAGCGCGATCGGAATTTCGAAAACTACCAGGACCTCGAGGCGGCGTATCACAGCCGGCCGAGCGCATGGGTGGAGCCGATCGGCAATTGGGGCGCAGGCTCCGTGCGGTTGGTGGAAATTCCCACGCCCGACGAGACGAACGACAACATCGTCGCGTTCTGGACGCCGCGGGACGTGCCGCCGGTCGGCGAGCCGTTGGTGTATGAATACCGGCTGCACTGGTTCACCGAGCAGATTCACCCGCCCGCCGGCTACACGGTCTCGACACGGCACGGCCGGACGAAGACGCACGAGCCGGAACTCGAACGGTTCCATCTCGATTTCGCCGGACCGTATTTGAACAACCAGAGCGCGGATCCGGCGATCGAACCGGTCGTGACGGTCGGCGACGGCGCCAAGCTCGCGCATGCGACCGTGCAGAAGAACCCGTTCAACGGCACCTGGCGCGTGGCGTTTGCGATCCGGCCGGACGGTTCGGGCCGGCCGGTCGAGTTGCGGTGTTTTCTGCGCAAGTCGCCGCACGTGCTGACGGAAACCTGGAGTTATCTGTGGCAACCCTGACCCAGGCTCCGCCCGCCGCGGGCCGGCCGGCGGCGGCTCCGCGTCTCCCGGCATGAGCGACGCCGAGCCCATTTCGCTGCCAGGCGAATTCCGCCCCACCTCGGGCACGATGGAGGCGTGGAACGCGGCCTACGTGCGCGTCGAGGACTACCTGCGCGCGCACCGGCTGCAGAACCGGCTGCACGCGAGCCGGCTGATTTTGCGGGTGCTGGAACGCGCCGCGAAGCGGCATGCGGAGAATCCCCGGCTCGATCCGACCTCGCTGGCCGCCGAGGAGGTCGAGCAGGAAATGGACACGTGGTTTGCCGACATGCTCGACGAGCGCGACCAGCCGCACGATCGCATTGCGGTGGACGGACGCGTGGCACTGCTGTTGTGCGATGGCCCGCAGAAATGGCCGTATGCCTTTCTCGAGAAGGGCGTGAACGCGCCGGTGGAGTTCGCCGAGGCGATGCGCAAGGGCGCGCTGACCGCCGGCCCGGACATGGCGGTGTCGAGCATGGTGCCGCGGCCCATCGATCTCGGCCCGATTTCCGAGGCGGCAGGGGAAACGCTGGAACGGTTCGAACAATTGCCGCTGCTGCGAACGCTGTTCCTGTGGTTGCTTTTCGCCGGCGTGCTCGCGGTGATCTTCTATGCGACGCGTTGAACCTGTCGATTCCGCCCCGGCGCCTGCCGCTCCGGCGGAGACCTGAAGGGCCGTCGCGTTTTCCAGCACCATGCGCTCGGCTCCCCACGATCGAATGACCGCCGCCCGGCTCAACCGGCGGCGCTTCATGTTTTTCTCGAGCGTCTTCGGGCTCACCAGCGTGGCGACGTGGTTCATGGCCGACCTGCTGTGGCGGGGTGGGCTCACGGGCGTCGAGCTGACGCTGCTCGTGCTGTTCGTGATCCTGTTCGCGCAAATCGCGGTGGGCTTCTGCACCGCGCTGGCGGGATTTTACGTGATCAATCGCGGCGGCGACAGCCGGCGGATCACGGCGACGCTGGCGCGCGGCGAAGAGGGGCCGCTGGCGTCGACCGCGATCGTCATGCCTGTCTTCAACGAGGACGTGAGCCGGGTTTTTGAAGGGCTGCGGGTGGTCTTCCGTTCGGTGCAGGAGACGAAGAAGCTCGAGCACTTCGATTTTTTCATCCTCAGCGATTCCAACGAGCCGTCGCAATGGATCGTCGAGGAGGTGGCCTGGATCGAACTCTGCAAGCAGGTCGGCGGCTTCGGGAAGATTTTTTACCGGAAGCGCGTCAATCAGATCAACAAGAAGGCCGGCAACGTCGCGGACTTCCTGCGGCGCTGGGGGCGCAACTATCGCTACATGGTCGTGCTCGACGCCGATTCGATCATGACCGGGCGGGCGTTGGTGGAGCTGGTGGCGTTGATGGAAAAAAATCCGGGAGTCGGCATCATCCAGACGGCGCCGCGGATCGTGAATGGCGAGACGCTCTATGCGCGGGTGCAATCGTTCGCCAACCGCGTCTACAGCCCGCTGTTTCTGGCCGGGCTGAACTATTGGCAGCAGCACGAAGGCAACTACTGGGGCCACAACGCGATCATCCGGGTGCAGCCGTTCATGGAGCATTGTTCACTGCCGGATCTGCCCGGCAGCGAGCCGTTCGGCGGCCGCATCCTCTCGCACGATTTTGTCGAAGCGGCGTTGATGCGGCGGGCGGGTTGGGGCGTGTGGCTGGCGCACGACATCGAGGGTAGCTATGAAGAGGGGCCGCCCACGCTGATCGACAGCGCAAAGCGCGACCGGCGCTGGTCGCAGGGCAATATGCAGCACGCGTGGCTGCTGACGGCGCGCGGTTTCCGGCCGGCGAACCGGTTTCACCTTTTCATGGGCGTGATGGCGTATTTGTCGTCGCCGCTTTGGCTGCTGTTCATGCTGATCAGCTCGATCAACGTCTTCGATCTGGTGAGCAGCGGCGAGGCGCGCGAGCTGCGGCCACAGGACTACACGTCAATCTTCGGCTACGAACTCGAGGTGCCGGAGGCGCTCACGCTTTTCATCTTCACGATGCTGCTGCTGTTCCTGCCGAAGATCGTGAGCATCCTCGCGCTGCTCAGCCGGCGCGAGGAGGTCGAGAGCTACGGCGGCCGGGTGCGGTTCGTGATCAGCGCGCTGCTGGAAATGGCGAGCTCCGTGCTGCTGGCGCCGATCAACATGATGTTCAATTCCAAGTTCGTGCTGTTCACCCTGCTCGGACAGGGCGTGAGCTGGGTGCCGCAGAAGCGCGGCGCCGAGGACGACGGCACCGACTGGCGCGAGGCGATCATCACTCACGGCGGCCATACGCTGTTCGGACTGGTGTGGGGACTCTCGGCGTTGATCCTGCTGCCGGAATTTTTCTGGTGGCTCAGTCCGGTGCTGGCGGGCCTGGTGCTCTCGATCCCGCTCTCGATTTTGCTGAGCAAGGCGAGCTTCGGCCGGCGCGCGCGCGAGCTGGGCCTGTTCCTCGCGCCGGAGGAGACGCAGCCGGCCTACGAGCTCCGGCGGCTGCGGCAGAACCTCGCGGAGTGCTACCGGCACTTGCAGCCGATCGAACCGTTGCGCGCCGACTACGGCCTGATGCAGGCGGTGCTGGATCCCTACATCAATGCGATGCACGTGGCGTTGCTGCGGCAGCGACGCTCGAGCGAGGAGGCCCGGGAATGGTTTTCGCAGCTCCGCCGGCGGCTGTTGCACGAAGGCCCCCAGACCATCTCGACGAAGGAAAAAATGGCGCTGCTGCTCGATGCCGAATCGATGATCTGGCTCCATCGCGAGCTGTGGAGTTGTCCGGCTGGAGCGCTCGCAGAATGGTGGCGGCTGGCGATGCGCCAGTACAACGTGCTCACCACGACGCCGACGACCGCGTTGTATCGGTGAAGCGATTGCGGAGGGTTGTCATGGGGCGCCACGGGCATTGGGCGCCGCAGCGCCCTCGTCGCGCTGCTTGTCTACGACGCGACAGGGTGTCCCGTCTCCCTGAGTAACCTGAGCGGCGGCTCAGATCGCCGGCCCACCGAGTCCGGCTACATCCGGTGCCAAATCGCGTCAGCGCGCGGTCAGTGCGACCAGCGCTTCCCTGGCGCGGGCGAATTCCGCCTTGAGATTCGCGAGCAGTGGAGCCACGTGATCCAACCCTTCCTTGGCCGATTGATGCTCCAGCGTCTCGGCCACGCCGCGGACGAGCATCGCGCCGACGTTGGCGGAGCTGCCCTTGATGCTGTGGGCGGCGCGCGTGAATTTCGGTACCTCGCCGGCAGCCAGACTCTGCTCCAGCTCCGTGAGGCGGAGCGGGGTGTCTTCGAGATAGATGCCGACGATCTCGCGCAAGAATTCGTCGTTATCCCCGGGATTGAGTTCGCGAAGATTCTGGATCGACTGCTGGTCGATTACGGGGAGGTCGGCCATGGCGGGAGGATCTCCGTACGAACGGCACGCCGCAACAGAAATTCAGTCCGAAATCAGCCGCCGCTACGCCGACCACTCGAATGAGGTGTTGCGATCGATCTCCTCGATCGTCGTGAGGCCCAGCAGCACCTTCTTGAGCCCGTCGTAGCGCAAAGGCTTGTAGCCGACTTTCGCGGCCGCGCGGGTGATTTCCTGCGCGCTCTTGCCTTCTGCGATCAGGGTGCGGATCTCCTCCGTGATCAGCACCAGTTCGTGAAAAGCCACGCGGCCCTTGTAGCCGGTGCCGCGGCACGCGGTGCAGCCGCGCCCCCGGTAGAACGGCACGTCGGTGAGTCCTTCGTCGGCAAAATAGCGGCGCAGCACGTCGCGTGTCGGGTAATACGCTTCCTTGCAGTTGTCGCAGATCCGGGCGGCGAGTCGCTGCGCGAGCACGCCGATAACCGTGGGCGCGACCATGTAGGGCTCCACGCCGATCTCGATCAGCCGCACAATCGCTTGCGCCGCCGTGTTCGTGTGCAGTGTGGCAAAGACGATGTGGCCGGTGAGCGCGGCTTCGGTCGCGATCTTGGCCGTTTCCAAGTCGCGGATCTCGCCGATCAGGATCGCGTCCGGGTCCTGGCGCATCAACGCGCGCAGGATGGTGGCGAACTTGAGGTCGATGTGGGCGTTGACCTGCGTCTGCGTGACGCCCGGAAGCTGGATCTCGATGGGGTCCTCGATTGTGGAAATGTTGAGGTCGGGCGAGTTGATCTCGTGCAGCGCGGCGTAAAGCGTGGTCGTTTTGCCCGAGCCCGTCGGGCCCGTGACGAAGATGATCCCGTTCGGATTCTGGATGAGGCGCTTGAACGGCTGGAGGACGGTCTGGGAGATCATCATCTTGTCCAGCGTGAGCATCGATTTCTTGCCGGTCAGCGCGAGGATGCGGACGACCGCCTTCTCGCCGTAGGCGGAGGGAATCGTCGAGACGCGAAAGTTCGCGGACTGGCTGCCGATCGGCATCGAAAACCGGCCGTCCTGGGGAAAGCGCGACTCCGAAATGTTCAGGCCGCAGAGGATTTTCAGCCGGGAGACGACGGCGCGGTGCAGCTTGCGCGAATAGGTGAGGATCTCGCGCAGGTTGCCGTCGATGCGGAAGCGGATCCGGCTCTGCGTCTCCTGCGCCTCGATATGGATGTCCGTCGCGCGCTCGCGGAGCGCAAAGTAGATGATCTCGTCGAGGATCTGCGTCAGGGAGTTGTTTTCTGCCAGCGCCGCGAGCTTGTCGCCGACCAAGTCCGGCTTGTCGAACAAGCTCGAGCTCTCGAGCTCGTTCAGGCTTTCCTCGAGGTTTTTCTCCGTGCAGTAGTGGATCGAGATGGCGTCTTCGATTTCGCGGGGCAGAGCGAAGACCGGGCTGATCGGCATCTGCGCGATCTGGCCGAGCCGCTTGACCAGTTCGGTCTCGAGTGGCGTGGCCAGGGCCACGGTCAGGACGCCCTGCACCACATACAGGCCGATCGCGCGGGTCTTGCGCGCGATTTCCACCGGTATCCGCTCCACGGCTTCGTCCGTAATCACCGAGGCAAAAGGATCGACATAGGCCACGCCGAGCGAGTCGGCCCAGGATTTGCAGACATCCTCCTTCGGCAGGATCTTCTCGTCGATCAGCGCTTCCACGAGCTCGACGCCGACGCCGTGGCGTTCGACCAGCGCCGCGAGCTCCTGCGTGTAGTCGAAGTTCGGCCGGTTGCGAATGGCCGTGAGAAAGGTGCTACTTCTTGGGTTTGACACGGCGGGGAGGCGTCCGGCTCTTGAAGAGCTTTTTGATTTCGTTCTGGTCCAGTTTCTCCATGGAGAACGAGCCGCTGGAACGTTCGATGGCGAGCTCCTCGAGGAGCTGCGGCAGCGAATAGCGGACTTCGCCGATCACGGGTGGACCGCCGGAGGCGGGCGTCGCAGGGGGAGGATTCATCGAGATTATTCGAGCTCAAAATAGCTCTGGATCGTTTCGGTGAGCGCTTGGGCGATCTCTTCCTTGGGCGTGTCTTTGCGAATGTAGTTGGCCGCGCCGAGCGCGAGCGCCTCGTCGATGCTCTGACGGTTCACGATGGAGGTGAGCATGACGACCACGCATTCCGGATCGATGGCCTTCAACCGGCGGAGGGTCTCCAATCCGTCCACCAGGGGCATGCTGATGTCGAGCAGCACAAGATCGGGCTTGGACGCTTCAAATGCGGCCACCGCCTCCTCGCCATTGCTGGCTTCGACCAGATTGAGGGCGCCAATCTGTTTCAGGATCAGCGAAACATATTTCCGAATATGCGGCTCGTCGTCGACGAGCAGGATGACGCCTGCGAAGTTCATGCGGGGAGGGGAAGCGTGACGCGAAACTCACAGCCGCCCCCGGGGAGGTTGGCGGCCGTGATCGAACCGTGATGAGCCTCAGTGATCTTGCGGCAGATGGCGAGGCCCAACCCGGTGCTCTTCTCGCCGCCCGTCGGCTTCACCGACAGCCGGCCAAAATCCTTGAACAGCCGGTCGCGTTCGTTCTCCGGAATGCCCGGCCCCTGGTCCTTCACCCCGAAACTGCACTCGCGTCCGTCGCCATGCAGCACGACCGTGATCCGCGAACCGGGCGGCGAGTATTTCACCGCGTTGCTGAGCAGATTGTCCACGACCTGCTGCATCTTGGCCGGATCGAATGACGGATAGAGTGGCGAAGCCGGCGGCGTGATCTCGATGCGCGTATTCTTTTTGGCCGCGTCGATGTTCGCGAGGTAAACCGCCTTCTCGATCAGGTCGCCCAGGTTGTGTTGCGCCGGATCGATCTTCAGTTCGCCCGCCTCGATGGTGGCGACATCGAGGAGTTCGTTGACCATCGTCAGCATCGACTGGCTCGCGGCGTGAATCGTCTGCACCAGATCCAGCTGATCCGCGCTGAGCGGACCGACGACGCCGTCGCGCAGGAACTCCGCCAGCCCGCGGATCGAGGCCAGGGGATTGCGGAGGTCGTGCGCGGCCATGCCGAGGAATTTGTTTTTCGCGGCGTTGGCCTTGCTCAGCTGATCGACGAGACTCTTCTGCTGCTCGGTCAGAAGCTGGTTGCGCAGATGCGTTTGAATCCGCACCAACACCTCCTTCGCCTGGAAAGGCTTTGGCAGGTAATCGACGCCGCCGGCCGAGAAACCCTCGACGACGTCGTCCGATTCGTTCTTGGCCGTGATGAAGACGATCGGCGCGCAGGCGTCGCCATAAGTGTCCTTCAGCTTCCGGCACGTTTCGAAGCCGTTCAGCCCGGGCATCACGACGTCGAGCAGGACGAGATCGGGCCGGAACTCGGGATAGAGCTCCAGCGCGCGTTCGCCCGAGTCCGCGTCTGCCAGGGCGTAGCCTTGCGTCTTCAGGATGCCGCTGAGGATCCGGATGTTGAGGCGGTCGTCGTCGACGACGAGGATCTTGCGGTCCTTCAATTCGGGGGCTGGGAGAGGTTGCGACATTCGATCACCAAGTTATCGGCGGGCGGGATATGACATAAAGGTCGACGTGCCGAGTCAGGCAAGGACGCACTGCCCAGCCGCCGAATGGGCCTTCATGCATCAGAAGATTGGAATATAATGATATTCCCCTTGCCTGCCGGACGCCCGTTGGTTTCCTGCTCGGTCCCATATATGGCCAACACATTCGTCTTCTCCTCGGAGTCGGTGGGCGAGGGGCATCCCGACAAGGTCGCGGATCTGATCTCGGACAGCGTGCTCGACGCCTGCCTCGCGCAGGATCCGACGAGCCGCGTCGCGTGCGAAACGCTCGTGAAGAGCAACCACGTGGTGATCGCGGGCGAGATCACGACGAAGGCGAAGATCAACTATGACCAGGTCGTGCGCGACGCCGTGCGCGACATCGGTTATGTGAACGACGACGACGTGTTTCACGCCGACAAGATTTTCATCACGAACCTGATCACGCGGCAGTCGCCGGATATCGCGCAGGGCGTCGACGCCCGCGCCGCCGACGGCAAGGCCACCGCGGAGCAGGGCGCCGGCGACCAGGGCCTGATGTTCGGCTACGCCTGCAATGAAACGCCGGAGATGATGCCGACCGCGATCATGTTCGCCCACCGCCTCGGGCGGGAGCTGACGAAGCTGCGCAAATCCGGCGTCGTGTCGTGGCTCCGGCCGGACGCGAAATCGCAGGTCTCGGTGCGCTACGAGAACGACAAGCCCATCAAGGTGGAGAACGTGGTCATCTCCACGCAGCACACGCCCCACGTGCAGCACGGCGCCATTCGCGAGTTTCTGATCGAAAACGTGATCAAGCGCGTGATTCCCGCCGCCATGATGGACGCGCAGACGAGCTTCTACATCAACCCGACCGGCCGGTTCGTCGTGGGCGGGCCCGAAGGCGATTCGGGCCTGACCGGCCGAAAGATCATCGTGGACACCTACGGCGGCTGGGGCCGCCACGGTGGCGGCGCGTTTTCGGGCAAGGATCCTTCCAAGGTCGATCGCTCGGCCGCCTACATGTGCCGTTGGGTCGCCAAAAACATCGTGGCCTCCGGGCTCGCGGAGATCTGTGAGTTGCAGGTGGCCTACGCGATCGGCTACCCGGAGCCGGTGTCGATCTGGGTCGATGCGATGGGCACCGCGAAAGTGCCGGAGGAGAAAATCTCCGCGGCCGTCCGCAAGGTTTTCAGCTTCAAACCCGCCGCGATCGTCAAGCAACTCGATCTGCTCCGGCCGATCTACCGCGCGACGACCAACTACGGCCACTTCGGCAAGGACGAACTGCCGTGGGAAAAAACCAATCAGATCGAGGCGCTCCGCGCCGCGGTGAAATAACCGCGGTTTCGCGACCGCAACCTGCAACCCTGTCGAATTCCATGGCCACTGCCGCCGCCCCGCAATCCGCCACCTATCGCGTCAAAGATATTTCGCTCGCCGATTGGGGGCGGAAGGAAATCTCGATCGCCGAGCACGAGATGCCCGGCCTCATGGCCGTGCGCAAAAAATTCGGCCCGGTCAAACCGCTCGCGGGGGTGCGCATCACGGGCTCGCTGCACATGACGATCCAAACCGCCGTCTTGATCGAGACGCTGCGCGAGTTGGGCGCCGACGTGCGCTGGGCGTCGTGTAACATCTTCTCAACCCAGGACCACGCGGCCGCGGCGATCGCGAAGGCCGGCGTGCCGGTCTTTGCCTGGAAGGGCGAGACGCTCGAGGAGTATTGGGACATGACGCTCAACGCGATCTCGTTCCCCGGCGGCAAGGGCCCGCAACTGGTCGTCGACGACGGCGGCGATGTGACGCTGCTGATCCACAAGGGCTGCGAACTCGAGGAGGGGAGCGATTGGGCAAACACGGCCTCAGCCTCCCACGAAGAGCAGGTGATCAAGGATCTGCTCAAGCGCGTGCACGCGCAGGATCCGCTGTTTTGGACCAAGATGGCGAAGGAGTGGCGCGGCGTGTCGGAAGAAACCACGACGGGCGTCCACCGGCTTTATCAGATGCTGGAGAAGGGCAAGCTCCGCGTGCCGGCGATCAACGTCAACGACTCGGTCACGAAGTCGAAGTTCGACAATCTTTACGGTTGCCGCGAGTCGCTCGCCGACGGACTCAAGCGCGCGACCGACGTGATGATCGCGGGCAAGGTCGCGTGCGTCTGCGGCTACGGCGACGTCGGCAAAGGCTCGTCGCATTCACTGCGCGGATTCGGCGCTCGCGTGATCGTCACTGAAGTCGATCCGATCAACGCCCTGCAGGCGGCGATGGAGGGCTTCGAGGTCAACACCGTGGAGAGCACGCTTGGCGTCGCCGACCTCTACGTCACCACCACGGGCAATCGCGACATCATCACGCTGGAGCACATGCGGAAGATGAAGGACCAGGCGATTGTCTGTAACATCGGCCATTTCGACAACGAGATCCAGGTCGACCGGCTCAACGCGTCGGACGCAAAGCGGACCAACGTGAAGCCGCAATACGACCTGTACACGTTCCCCGGCGGTCCGAGCATTTATCTGCTCGCGGAAGGCCGGCTGGTGAACCTCGGTTGCGCGACCGGCCATCCCTCGTTCGTGATGTCGAACAGCTTCACGAACCAGACGCTCGCCCAGATCGATCTCTGGAAGAATCGCGACACCTACGCGATCGGCGTTTACCGACTGCCGAAGCACCTCGACGAGGAGGTGGCGCGGCTGCACCTCGAGAAGATCGGCGCGAAGCTGACGAAGCTCACCTCCGAGCAGGCGGCTTATCTCGGCGTGCCGGTTGAGGGACCCTACAAGCCGGATCACTACCGGTACTGAGCTGTTGCGCGCCGCGCGCAGGCCTCACGCGCGTCTGGGTTCGGAAATCCCTGCAAATCCGCCTTGCACTTTCGTGAGCCGGCGTTTGCCTCCCATGTCCTGATCCGGAGAGGTGGCTGAGTGGTCGATAGCGGCGCTTTGCTAAAGCGTTGTAGGGGTTTAAATCCCTACCGAGGGTTCGAATCCCTCCCTCTCCGCCATCCTTTGCCCGTGGGCTGCGGACAGCTCAGTTCTCGCCCTCGACCGGTCGGTCGAGTTCTTCGCGACACTCGTGCACGACGCGCAGCCAGATCTCGCGGAGATCGAAGAGCCGCGGGAGCGCCATCTCCCGATAGTTCTCGACCGCGCGATGGGTGAGGGCGGCGCCGTCGTTCAGCAGGGCCAGCGTGCTGTTGAGCGCGCACAGCGCCCGCTTGAACAGGCTGATCGCCATCGCGTAGTCACCGAAATCCAGCGCGTGAATCGCCTGCACCGCCTGATCTTCGCCGCGATGCAGCGACGACAACAGCGCGAGCGCCAGCGGCTGCGGCACCTTGTGCTGATTCGCCGCCGTCAGCTCCCATTGCCGGCGCAGGCCGAGATAGAGCGCGCGCGTGGAGATGAAAATCGGATTCTTGTGCAGCGTGTAGACGTCGTTCTCGCCCGCGAAATCGGAGTCGGACTCGTCCTCGCTGTCGGTGCTGGCGGTCGTTTCCGTGGACCGTTCCTCATTTTCGCCGGAGCTCCAGTTCATGAGCTCGGCCACGTCATCGATCCGATCGGAGCTGTTCTTGCAGGCTTCGTAGAAACCCAGATAACGCATCACCGCTTCATCCTGTTCGCGCAGATACCGCTCCCAATCAAACTCGTTCCACGCCAGGTCGCCGCGGTCTTCCCACTCGTTATCCTGCGTCCCGTCAGAATCAAAATTACTCATTCGCGTGGGGGGAACTGAGAACGCAGGGGACGCGAACGCAAATCAAAACCGGTCAAGCGAAAGTCAAAGGGCCGCCCATCAATCGGGTGCAGTTGATCACGGGAACGCTTTGCGGATTGAAGCGAACCGCCGAGCGTAGTTGGATGCCGCCGCTTTCCCTCCCCATGACGGATGTCCACCACGAGACGATCATCTTCTCCGGTCACGTGCAAGGCGTGGGCTTTCGCTATTCTACGCTGCAGATCGCAAAGGAGTTCGAGGTCGCGGGGTTCGTGCGGAACCTGCCGGACGGGCGCGTGCACGTCGAGGTCGAGGGGCGCGCGGACGAGATCGAGGCCTTCGTTGCGATGATCCATGAGCGGATGCATGGGCTCGTGCGGAAAACCGAGCGCAGTTCCGACCGCCGGCCGCGGCAGTTCACCGGATTCATGATCCGCTAGGCGGGCCGGGCCGCCTACGGGATCGGCTTTTGACATGACGCGGGGGTTTTCTTTCGCTCGCCGGCACTCGTGAACATCGCGTGGCTTCAACTGCTTCCGGCCGTAATCCTGCTCTGGCTGCCGCGGCAGATGCTGCGCATCGGCGGCCGCGTATTCGAATTTCAGCGCCACCATCGCCGGCGCTACCCGTTGGACACCAATCCGGCCAAAACCCGCGATCCCAACGACCCGTCCGTGAGCTTCCGGACGGAGATCGTGAAGCTGAGAAACACGATCGACTTCCTGCGTGCCGGGTTGGGGACGGTGATGCTGTTGGGCGGAATGCCAGGCACCGAGCCGGCGTGGCAAACGATGCCTGGCGCGGATGCGGAGAGCGTGCGGCTGGCGACCTATGGCCGGCTCGGGATCCTGCTGGTCGGCGTGCTGATCCAGCTCTTTCGGTTTGAACATCGCTCGATGCTGTTCGCACCGATCTTCTATTTGACCGGAGTCACGATCGGACTGAGCGGGTTCGCGGCCGGCGGTTTCGCCGTGCTGCTGGTCTGGCTGGTGAATCCGGTGCTGCCGAATCCGGCGGCTTTTTTGGCCGTGCATGCGTTGCTCGTGGTGCTGCTCGGCACGTTGTTCCTTGGGCTCGGCGACCTGCGCCCATTGCTTAATGCAGGGCTGGTCTTTCTTCCCGTGGTCGTGAGCTTCCTCGCACGCCGGCCGCTGGTGCAACTGAGCAAGAGGGTGAAGGTCAGCTCCAGTCCGCTCCGTTGAAACCTTCCTTCTGGCATATTTGGATCTCGGCGGCCCGGCCGCGCACGCTGCCCGCGGCGATCGCGCCGGTGATCGTCGGCTCGGCGCTGGCTTGGCGCGACGACGTGTTCGAGCCGGCGGCGGCGGCGCTCTGCCTCGGATTCGCGCTGCTTGTCCAGATCGGCACGAACTTCGCCAACGATTACTACGACTTCATGCGCGGCGCCGACACCGCCGCGCGCGTCGGCCCCCAGCGTGCGGTCGCCGCCGGCTGGGTCAGCCCTGCGACCATGCGGCGGGCTATGTGGGCCACATTTGCCACGGCATTCGCCTGCGGGTTGGGCCTGCTGCTCTGGGGCGGCCCGTGGCTGATTCTGATCGGCCTCGCGAGCATTCTGTGCGGGATCGCCTACACGGGTGGCCCCTGGCCGCTGGCCTACCACGGACTGGGCGACGTGTTCGTGTTCATCTTTTTCGGGCTCGTTGCCGTCGGCGCCACGTATTTCGTGCAGGCCGGCGCGATCTACCCGGATGTCCTGCTGGCGGCCGTGCCGATTGGGTTGCTCGCCACGAATATCCTCGTGGTGAACAACTATCGCGACGTCGAGACCGACGCCGCCGCGGGCAAGCGCACGCTGGTGGTGCGTTGGGGCCGCCGCGCGGCCCGCCTCCAGCATGCAGGTTCGCTGCTGATCGCGCTACTGGTGCCGGGATGGTTCTGCTGGACGGAAGGAACGCTCTGGCGGCTGCTGCCGCTGGCCATCCTCCCGCTGGCAGGGTCCCATGTGCGGCGCCTGCGTGCGGCGCAAACGCCGGTCGAGCTCATCGCCCTATTAGTCGACACCGGCAAGCTGCTCGCGCTTTACGCGCTGCTCGCCGGAGCGTCGTTCGTGACGGGCTGAGAACCGGATTCTGTAGGGCGGGGTTTCCCGACCCCGCCGCCACGCGCTCGAAAGTCGGCGGGGTCAGGAGACTCCGCCCTACAAGGTCAGAATTCGCGCGCCGGTCAGACGTGGGCGGCGATTTTCGCCTTCAGCGTCGCCTTCGGCATCATGCCGACCAACTGCTCGGCCACCTGACCGCCCTTGAACAACAGCATCGTCGGGATGGCGCGAATGCTGTAGCGCGTGGCGATTTCGCCGTGATCATCCACGTTTACCTTGGCGATCTTGAGCTTCCCATCGAGCTCCGTGGCCAGCTCCTCGAGGATCGGAGCGATCGCCTTGCACGGGCCGCACCAAGGGGCCCAGAAGTCGACGAGCACCGGAGTGGTGCCACTGCTGATCGCGGACTCGAAATCTGCCGCGGTGAGTTGAGCGATTTTTTCGGACATGATGGGGAATGGATGAACAGAAAGGAGAATGGCAAATGGCTCGATGTTGCCGGCGAAAGCTGCGGCCGAAATCAGCGGGGCGTGGAACGATGGATGATCTCGGCGAGCTCGTCCGGCGCCACGTGCTGGAGCCGCTTCCCGCGCTGCTTCAGCTCCTCGAAGGTCTTGACCACGGTCTCCGTCATCCGGCCGTGCGTTTCCTCGGAGCCGCCCACGATCGCGAATTGTTCGCCCGTCGTGATGCGCTTGTGTCCGTCGGTGTTGTCGAAGCCGATGCCCAACAGTCCGGCGGCGCGCGGGCGGGATTTCTTCTTCTTGCTCACGCCGTGACCGTGCCGGGGTTCACCGCGCTTTCAAGCGGCATTTCCGCTTCGACCGCGGAGCAAACGATGTCGGCGAAGGCTTCATCCTGCTGCAGCCGCAGCCGCTTCAAGCGCGTCAGTTCGAGCACCGCGAGGAAGGTGGCGACCAGCAGCCGTAGCGTCACCTTGCCGGTCAGCAGCTCGGAAAACACGAAGGTTTTGCGCGTCTGCGTCAGCTCGAGGATTTCCTCCATCTTGTCCGCGACCGTCACCTGCTCGTCGTGAATTTCGCCGACGACGAGTTTCTCCGCCAGCCGGCGCAGCACGATGTTGAACGCGTTCCACAGTTCGATCCGGTCCACCGTCTTGAGCGGCCGGGCGGCGCCGTCCATCGACATCGACGAGACGTAACGCTCCATGAGGTCCTGCCGCAGCGCCGCCAGCTCATTCAGTTTCGCGGCGGCTTCCTTGAACTTCTTGTATTGCAGCAGCTGGTGAACGAGGTCCCAGCGCGGATCGATTTCCTCTTCGTCGGCATTCGGATCGACGGCGCTCTGGCCTTTCGGCAGGAGCATCCGGCTTTTGATTTCCATCAGCGTCGCCGCCATCACGAAGAATTCGCCGGCCACGTCGAGGTCCAGCTGCTGCATCGCGTGCAACGCGTCGACATACTGCCTCGTCACCGACTCGATGGGGATGTCGTAGATATCCAGCTCGTTCTTGCGGATCAGGAAAAGCAGCAAGTCGAGCGGACCTTCGAACACGCGAAGTTTGATGCGGGTGTCTGAGTCGGGAACCACAGCGCGGATGCTTGTACGCGCGCCCGCGGCGGCAAGGGAAAAGGCGTGCGCGACCGCGGCCCGGCAGCCCGGTTGGCGCATTTCACAGGTCCGTGAAACCCGGTTGCGCTCGTGGTCAGTTGCGCCGCATACAGGCCACAAAAAAGCCGTCGGTGTTGTGCAATCCCGGCAGCAGCGTGAGCCCGAACGCGTCGACCGGCGCACCGAAGGTAGCCGGGGGTGGCTCCGCGGCGAACTCCGGCCGGCTCGCGAGGAATCCCGCCACCACGTCCTGATTTTCACGCCGGCTGAGCGAGCACGTGGCGTAGATCAGCCGGCCGCCCGGCCGCACGCGCTGGGCGAACTGCTCGAGCAGCTCGCGCTGCCGGCCGGCGGCCTGGTCGATGTGCGCGGGCGTGGTCGTCCACTTGAGGTGCGGTGCGCGGCGCCACGTGCCGGACCCGCTGCAGGGCGCGTCAACGAGCACGCCATCGTAGAGCGTCTCCGGGATCGTCGACAGGATGCGCACCGTTGCGGCGGGGCGCTTCGGCGCAGCCCGCGGGGACGAACGGTCAGATACAGGTGCGCCCGCGGGGATCGGAATATCGCGCCCGACATCGGAACGGCTGGACGAGCGGGTCAGTGGGATCCCGGCGCGCCGCGCGCGAAGCGCGAGTTCGTCCAGCGCCGCGCGGCGGACATCGTGCGCGTCGACCGTGCCACCGGGGCCGAGCAGCGCTGCGAGTTGCAGGGTCTTGCCGCCGGCGCCGGCACAGGCGTCCAGCCAGTGGCCACCCGCCGCGACCTGGGCGGCCGCGAGTAGAAGTTGCGAACCGAGGTCTTGAACCTCGATCAAGCCGTTTTGAAACGCGTCGGTGCGCGTGACATCGACTTCGTCGAGTAATTGCAGTGCGCCGGGCAGCACGGCCGAGCTGCACGCGGTCCAGCCGAGTTGTTCGAATTCCGCGGTCACGCTGCGCGGCTCGTCCGTCTGCAGTCGCAGCCAGAGCGGCGCGCGCGCCAGCAGGGGATCGAGCTGCACCGGCGCAAAAGCGTCAGCGCAGTGCTCGTGGAACCAGCGGGGCAGGAGTGCTTCCGGCGCGAAGCGCCCAGCGCCGGCGGCTGTGTCGGCCGCTCCCACGCGCTGCGCCAGCATCGCGGCTTTCTCCGCGAGCGGCGCGGGGCAGGGCGGCCACTCGCCGATGAGCTCGTGGCGAAAATGGGCGGTGGCGGGTGCGTCTGCCGCGAGCCAGGCGATCAGCCGCACCGCCTGTTCGGCATCACGTTCGAGTTCGGGTTCGATCCAGGGCAGGTAGCGCAGCGTGGTGTAGATCAGCTCGCGATACAGCCGCCGGTCGCGCGATCCGAACCGGCGATCGCTGGCGAGCAGCGCCTGCACGCGGCCGGGGAGTGTGCGGTCGTGCCGCCAATGCGGGCGCAGCCGCGCGAGCATCGCGAGAAGGGTGTTTTGCTGGCTGCCGGCGAGACTCATGACCATCGTCCGTAGCAACTCTCATGCAAACCCGGCGGCGTGCGAGAGGCGGTCATGCATTTTCGAGTGAATCAAGGTAGGGCGCTCACTCCGTGAGCACCGCGAACGTCAAGCGAACTCCCGGCGGGCAGCGGAATGCCCGCCCTACCTGTCCGAGGATAGCTCGAAAATCCATGACGGCGTCAGAAACGGATGGCATCGATCCGGATGTTCAGCCCGAACCGGCTTTCGCGGCGGTTGCCGCCGTAGAGACTGATCGTGTAGTCGACGCTCCAGGTGTTCGCGATGTTCTGGCGGATGCCATAGATCTGCTCGATGAAGCGATCCTGCCGCGCATCGTAGCGCAGCCGGACGATGCCTTCAAAGACCTCGTTGATCCGGCGCTGGCCTTCGAGAAAATAGTCCTCGAGCTCGCGCCGGAGAAAGTTGCTGGAGAACCGCACGGCCCAGTCGTCGCCGCTGCGCAGTGTCACGCCGGTGTTGAATTCGCGCAGCGTGAAGTCCTGTGGTCGGAAGCTCTGGTAGACGCCGAGTTCGAGCCAGCGCGCCGGCATCACGGCCAGCTCGGTGTGAATTTCCGAGACGTCGCGCTCATCGGGATCGCGTTCGAATCGGAGATCGTTGGCCACGTTGAATACCACCAGATCGCGCGAGCCGTAGTCGGGGTCGCGGGTCTGCAGGGTGTTGTCCAAGCCGAAGCGCAGCGTGCTGGTGCCGCGCAGCTCATCGATGTTGCGAATGTCGCCGAGCCCGAGCGGCTGGAGGTAGGTCGAGAACGACCGCCGGTCGATCGGAGGAATGTAGCGCGCCCCTTTCTCTGCTTCGGGGATGTAGCGATACGAAACGCGCGGCGTCAGCAGATGGCGCAGCCCGTCGATTTTCCAGCGCGGGTTTTTGTAGTCAAACGTGCCGCTGGTGCGCAGCTCGGCGTCGAAGCCGACCTCGCCGAGCGTGCGGGTGTAGTCGTTGCGCGCGCCGTCCAGGTTCGCGTAGTGCGTGATCCGGCCGCCGGCGACGGGCGTGAACGCAAACCAGTCAGTCGGTCGGATCGGTCGGGAAAGTCCGTAGTACGCATCGAACCGATCGCTGCGCAGCCGCCGGTTGAGCGCGGGCGTGTAGGGCGCCGCCGGCAGCGGATCCTCGCGCAACACGGCGACGCTCGCGTTGAACCGCTCGACGAAGCCGCCGGGCAGCGTGATCGGCAGCAGGTCGAAGCGCAGCTCCGGCAGCCGCTGTTGTACCACCTGGAACGAGTTCGGTTGAAACCGCGCAAACAGCGAAACGAAATAGTTGTCCCCTGCGTAGGTCGACTCGAGGAACGTGTCCGGCTGCTGGACCGGAAAGAATTCGCCGGGCCGGAAATCGCGCAGGACCTCCGAGTCGCGCCAGTAGTTCAGCTCGCCGGTGAGCGCCAGGCGGTCGGTGATGTGCTGCTGGTGCTGCCAGGTGGCGAAGCCGCGGTTGCGCGGAATCGCCCGGCCGAGGATATCGGTGTAGCGCGTGCCGTAGTCGCTGATGAAGCCGGACCGGAAATCGCCGCGGTAGCCGACGGTCTCGTTGCCGCCCTCGTAGCTGCCCGAGGGGCCGGCCATGATGCCGCGGCTCGAGTAGAGTCCGAGGTCGCCGCCGAGCTGGAGTTGCGGAAGGATCGGCACGCGCAGGCCCGCCACGATGAACGCGCCGAGGCTGCGTCGGTAGCCGGCGGTGAGCGAGAGGTTCGGCAGCATCGGGCTGCGCAGATCCTGATCGAAACCGCGCAGCGCGACCGGCCGCACCGGGCCGATGCCCGCGGACGCGCGTTCGGCGTGCAACTGCTTGTCGGCGGTGAACTGCAGCCGCGCCGCGTGCAGCGTGGGCACGAACGGTCCGGGCTCGGGTACCGTGACGCGCGCGTCGTTGATCACGATCTGTTCGCGGCTGCCCGTGGCACTGGAGCCGGAAATGTAGATTGGAAACTCGCCGACGCGCAGTTCGCCGACGGTGTAGGTGCCGTCCGCGGCGTGGTAGGTGATGACGTCGGCGAGCAGCCGGCGCGGGCCCTGGGTGAGTACGGCGTGGCCGCGAGCGGTTGCGATCTTCGTCTGCGGATCAATGCGGATCTCGTCGGCGCGGAGCCGCAGATCGCCGTAGTCCACGTGCGGGTTGCCCGTGAGAATGGTTTCGCCCGTGACGGTGGAGGTTTGGGCCAAACCGGCGACGATCGACGTGGCGTCGGGAGCCGGCGCCGCCACAAGCGGGCTGGCGACAAAGAGACAGGCGAGCAGGCGGCGGATCACGTAGCCGAGAAAATGCTCCGCCGGGCGGCAAGCAAGCTTTGCGGTGGGCGTGCGTCCGTCCCGGGAGAGGACGAGGGGGGCGGCACGGCGAGCTGCGCTACGGAAGATTTCCGGAGGGCGCGACGCAGAGCGGAAAACCGCATTACGGCTAGACGCCGCGCAACGCATGAGGCAGGTTGCTGTCCGGGAACCTCTTCGTCGCGTGATCATTTCCAAAACCGACTATCTCGCCCTGCTGCAGGCCAGCCACACGTCACCGCACGCGGTGCTCGGCATGCATCCGAAGACCTACAAGCACACCAAGGGGCTGGTGGTGCGTGCGCTCGTGCGGCAGTCCGCCAGCTGCGCGGTGGTCGATCCTGAGTCGGGCGAGACGTGGGCGATGACCCCGATCGCGGACGAAGGACTCTACGAAGTCTTCATTTCGAAGCGCGCGCAGGTGTTTCGCTATCAGCTGCGGGTGACGACGCTCACCGGTGAGATGCGGCAGTTTTACGACCCGTATTCGTTCCTGCCGACGCTGAGCGAGCACGACCTGTATCTCTTCAACGAAGGCAACGAGCACCGGATCTACGACAAGCTCGGCGCGCACGTGCGGGTCATGAACGACGTCGCCGGCGTTGCGTTTGCGGTGTGGGCGCCGGCGGCGAAGCAGGTCTCGCTGGTGGGGAACTTCAATCACTGGGACGGCCGCTATCACCAGATGCGGCCGCTCGGCTCGTCAGGCGTGTGGGAAATTTTTATTCCCGGGCTGGAAGAGGGGGAACTCTACAAGTACGCCGTACGCGATGCGCAAGGCCACGTGCGGTTGAAGACGGATCCGTACGGCACCTACTTCGAAGGCCCGCCGAACAACGCGTCGATCGTCTACGACACGACGCAGTTCAAGTGGCACGATCAGGAATGGCTCGAGCGGCGGCGCGCCAACGCCGGCCAGCTCGATCAACCCATGTCCGTCTACGAGGTTCACCTTGGATCGTGGCGCCGCAAGCCAGAGGACGCCGGCCGGCCGCTCGACTATCGGGAAGCGGCGACGCAGCTCGCCGACTACGTCACCGAGATGGGCTACACTCACGTGGAGTTCATGCCGCTGGCGGAGCATCCGTTCACCGGCTCCTGGGGCTATCAGGTCACCGGCTTCTATGCCCCGACGCATCGGCACGGCGCACCGGAAGATTTCGCCTGGCTGGTGGATCATCTCCATCAGCGTGGCATTGGCGTAATCCTCGACTGGGTGCCCGCGCATTTTCCGCGCGACAGTTTCGCGTTGGCGGAGTTCGACGGCTCACATCTTTACGAGCACGCCGATCCGCGCCTGGGCGCGCACATGGATTGGGGCACGCTGATCTTCAACTATGGCCGCAACGAGGTCCGCTGCTTCCTGCTGGCGAACGCGCTCGCGTGGATCGAGCGCTATCACATCGACGGACTGCGCGTCGACGCCGTCGCTTCGATGCTCTATCTCGACTACTCGCGCAAGGAAGGGCAGTGGATCCCGAATAAATTCGGCGGCCGTGAAAATTTGGAAGCGATCGATTTCCTGCGCCGCGTGAACGATCTCGTGCATCAGTATCATCCGGGCGCGCTCACCATCGCGGAGGAGAGCACGTCCTTTCCGGGTGTGACGAAGCCGACCAGCGAAGGCGGGCTCGGCTTCGACTACAAATGGAACATGGGGTGGATGCACGACACGCTGCGCTATTTCGCGAAGACGCCAATTCACCGGCAGTGGCACCAGAACGACCTCACCTTCGGCATGCTGTACCAGTATGCGGAGAAATTCGTGACGGTCTTCTCGCATGACGAGGTGGTGCACGGAAAAGCCTCGATGCTCTTCAAGATGGGCGCGTGGCACATTCCCGAGAAAGCGGCGAACCTGCGCTCGCTCTACGGGCACATGTGGGGCTATCCGGGCAAGAAGCTGCTCTTCATGGGAAGCGATTTCGCGCAGTCGCACGAATGGAACTACGACGCCAGTCTCGACTGGCATCTGTGCCAATACAAGGACCACGAAGGCGTCCGGTTGCTTGTGCGCGACCTCAACAAGCTCTACGCCAGCGAGCCCGTGCTGAGCAAAAACGACTACAATCCCAAAGGGTTCCGGTGGGTTTCCTGCCAGGATGCGGCGGCCAATGTGCTCGCGTATCTGCGCACGGACGAAACGGAGCAGACCTCGTTCCTGGTCGTCGGTCATTTCTCCGGTGCCACGCGGCCGTATCGGATCGGCGTGCCGCGCGCGGGAATGTGGCGCGAGATGATTAACACCAACAGCGAGTTTTACGGCGGCTCCGGGTTGGGCAACGATGGCGGCCGGCATACGGAGGACGTTCCGCACGACGGTTGTCCGCACTCGCTCAGTCTGACGCTGCCGCCGCTCAGCACTACGATCTTCAAGTGGACCGCGGCGTAGACGCCTCGTCCGCTACGGATCCGATGTCGGGGGTGAGGGGGAGCCCGTCGCCTCCGGCGGGTTGACGCGAGTTGACGGCCAATTGCGGACGTTTGGTGGAGCCGGCCGTTCGGGCAGGCTGAACCCGCCGGGACGGCGGGTTTCACCTCCTGCGGGTGCCTCTTTCGACGGGAGCTACTGCGCAGTACGAGGCCGTGGGAAGGGGTATTCGTAGCCGCTGAAGACCACGGTCAGATCGGCGTCGAGTGATTTTAGCCAGAACGCGCGTCCCCGCAGCCGCGTGACGGATTGCTGCAGCAGGCTTGGTCGCTCCGCCGTCGGCAAGCTGTAGCGCAGCGTCGTCTTCATCTCGGCGATCTTCACGCCGAACGTCGGCGAGAAGGGCGCGACCGACGCGATCTCGAGCGATTCGATCGTGCGGGTCGGCTCGTGGAACACGATCGTCGCCCGGAGGAACTGCGCGGTGGCATCACCCGTTTCGCCGGGCTGCACGCGCAAGCGGTACGTCGCGCGCTCGTCCGCGGAGCCGACGAACTCCATCGTGTTCACGTCGAGCTGCGAGGCGAACTGCGGGCCGGTCCCGCCACGCGAGCGGCGCGAAAGTTTTTCCTGGTAGTCGCGGGTTTCGTCGGCCGTGGGCGTGCGACCGTCCTCCTGCACTAATGTCCAACGTAGAAATTCCGGCTGAGCGGCATCGAACCGCTCCACGCGCCGGTGGCCGGCGCCCTCCGTGGTCTGGGTGAACGACCAGCCTCTCGGCCCTTCCGTGCGAAACGTCGCGAGCACCTCTCGGAAGGCCGCGGTGGATGCCGGCGATTCGCTCGCGCCTACGGACGCGACGCTCGCTACGACCACGACTGCGAGCAGCAGCCATGCGGGGACGTGTCGGCAGCGGCGGGTCATGGTTGCGGCGAGCACGGACGATTCATGCCGATCACAAAGCGGTCGCGCGGCGCGGAATCAACCCGGTTTCGCGCGCGGTTGGCGCGGAGTTCGGCATGACGCACATGTCCGCTAACGCATCTCATCCGCCTGCAGCCCACGGGCGAAACGCCCGTGCCACGCTTGCGGACCGTGAAAACTTTGCGTTGCCAAAAACGCCGATGTGACGATCATAGTCAGCAGATCGAGGCAGCGTTGGTAATCAGTTAACCCCTGAGCTATCATGCAAACGCGATTCATCCTGCCAGTGATCGTAGCAACGGCGTTCCACGCGCTCGTTTTCTTCGGATTCAATGGTCGGCCTCCCACCGTGGTGCTCCCCGGCAGTGATCCGGAACCGAAAATGCCCGCGATGCCGCAGCCGCCCGTCATCGATGAACTGATCGAAATCGTCGACCATGCGACGTTGCCGGACCCGATCGACCAGCCCAAGCGTGCGCGGAAGGGGGACGCCGACGTGGGTCCGCCGCAGAGGCCGGAGACGCTGACCGACGAGAAGGTTCCCTGGGCCATTCCGTATGAGCCCGTGAAGCCCGGACCGGTGGGCGACATGAACAGGATTCCGGTGAACATCGGCGATCCGAACGGCGATCCGAACAGCGACGTGACGAACGCGCCGGTCGACATGAAATATCTCGACAATCCGCCGCGGCTCCGCGGGCAGATTGCCCCGATCTATCCGGCGGCCGCGAGGGCGGACGGACTGAACGGCCAGGTGGACGTGGAGTTCCTCGTCGACGAGACCGGTCGCGTGATTCGCGCCACGGTTGTGCGCTCGACGGCGGCGATCTTCGAAGAACCCACGCTCCGGGCGGTTCAGCAATGGCGGTTCGAGCCGGGCAAGCGCTTGGGCCGGCCGGTAAAGTTCCGGATGGTCGCGCCGGTGGTGTTCAATCTCTCGGAATGACGGTTGCGTTGAGCTGAGCTGATCAAGGCCGGAGCCACTGCGCCCCGGCCTTTTTTCTAGACGACGAGGGTGATCCGCTGCGGCGCGCCGTTCACGCGGTTGGGCAAGCGCACGAGATCGTCCACGCGTTTGCCCATCAATTCGCGGCCCAACGGGGATTGCGGCGTCAGCACGAGCACGTTGCGGCCTTCGACTTGCAGCTCGAGCCCGCCACCGCGCGGTCCGATGAAAAACCAGCTTTGCCGGCCACGGTCGTCGAGCGCGACCAGCGCGCCGAGGGCGACAGGCGATGCGGCCGGCAGGTCGGGCAGGTTGAGCGACTCGTAGAGCGTGATGCTTTCGGCAATCTCCGCGGCGAGCCGGGCCTGCCCCTCGGCGAGATACGCCGCCTCCTGGCTGTGCGTGTCGTATTGGTTCTCCGGCCGGCTTTCCTCGCTGATCGCCTCGTCGCGGGCGGTGTGGGCGGCGGTCGTCTGGAGCAGCAGGTCAGCCCGCAACTGCGAGAGGATCTTTTCGCGAACAGCTGATTTTTTCACGATGGGGAACGAAAGCAACCGCTGGCGCGGATTGGTATCTCACCTGCGTTCCGAGCGGTTTGTCAACGCGAGCCATGAGCCTGGCCACGTGGCAGGGACGTTTCATCCGTGGCTTGGTGGGAGACCGGAGCGCGCCCAAGACCAGGTCTCGGCTGGAATCTCTCGTTGACTGAGCGTCCGCGGCACGATCTTTTCGGAAACCTTTCGAAAAATAGTCCGTCCAAAGCCTGACTCCTCTCAGCCCCTTATGAAATTTTTCCTCCGCGTCTGGTGCGTGTTGCTGATCGCTGTGTCGGTGGCGCGAGCCCAGTACGAAGACGAAGAGAACTTTGGCGACTACAAGCCGACGCTGGACGACGACCTGATCCAATACGTACCGAAATACACGGTGCGCCTCGGTTTTCGCGGGATCACTGGCGTGAAGTCGCAGTTTGGCGGGCAGGGCACGATCAGTCCGGCATGGTTCTCGGTCTCCAGCTCGAATCTTCTTCCCATCCAGATCGGCTCGAAGGAAGGCGTCGCGCCGCGCGTCTATCACGACGGCTTTGTCGGGCCCGATGGGCGCACGGTGGCGGATCCCGCCGGCAATGCCGTGCCGATTTCGCCGGACGGATTTACCAACACCTGGGCGTTTCGCAGCCCCGAGCAGGCGACGGAAGACGGGCTGATGGCGATGCACGTGTATACGGCCACGCTGACCGACACGGGATTTCAGGAGAAGAAGCCGCCGCTCGGACTCGGCGTGGAGGTCGCGGTGGAGCGCGATTTCGGCAAGATTGGACGCACGCGGCTGCAATGGGGCGTCATCGGCGGCATGAGCGTTAACCAATTCAACGCGATCAAGCGCGCGTCGGTGAACGCCAACATCAACACGACCACCGATTATTACTCGCTGAACGGCCAGACGGTGCCCGACACCGGCACGGCCTATCCACAGTTCGCAGGCGGGGCGGACGTCTCCGTGCTGCTGGGCAACGAAGTGCTCGCGCGCACGACCACGGTGACGCCGTCGAGCGATGCGCTAACGACGCGCTGGCAATCGCGCGGCGCCTACGTGACCCTGCGCGGCGGGCCGACGCTGCTGGTGCCGTTCGGCGAGCGGTTCAGCGCCTCGTTCAGCGCGGGCGCGGTGATCGTTTACGCGGGCGCGGCGTACAGCGTCACGCAGAACTTCACGCCGGCGACCGGCGACGACTGGGAGGAATTCGCGCAGGAGGAGGACAGCAAGATCCTCCCGGGCTTCTACGTCGACGCGAACCTCCAGTGGACGATGACCGAAACATCGGGCATCTATCTCGGCGCGGTTTACCAGAACAGCGGCGATTTCACGCAGGAAGTGACGAGCAACGACAAAGGCGCCACCTACACCAATCGCGTCGATCTCAGCAAGCTGCAGGGCATTCGGGCCGGCATGAACTTCCGGTTCTGAGCGATCGGATCGCGCAGACTTTCCACCAGCGGCCGCAACGCCGCTGGTTTTTTTTGGCGCGGAGGAAAGGCGGCAGGGTGAACATTTCTTGCGTTTGAGGTCGCCCGCGCTAGCACGCAGCTGTGCGTGTCATTTTTGAGAGGGAGCTGGAGCGGGGAACGCGGCGGGCACGGAGGATCGCAGTGGGCGCGGCGGTGCTGGCTGCGGCGCGGCAAGCCCGGGCGGCGGAGGCTGCCGGCCTTTCCGGCGCGGACGGCGGCGCCGTGGGCTGGGCGATCGTGGGTCTGCTCGTGGTCCTGGCGGCGTTGGCTGTGACGATTTGGGCGCTGTGGAAGGCCCGGCAGGCGAGTGAAAGCGAGCGGCGGCACCAACGCACGGCGGGCGCCGCCGAGCACGCCGCGGCTGCCGCCGCGGCGCAAGCACGGGAGGCGGCCGCGAGTGCCGCGCGCGTCAAGACCGAGTTCCTCGCCACGATGAGTCACGAAATCCGCACGCCGCTGAACGGCGTGCTCGGCACGGTGGACCTGCTGCTTGGCACGCCCCTGACCCCGGCACAGGGGGACTATCTCGCGACTATCCGGACGTCGGCGGAAGCGTTGCGGGCCGTGACCGACGACCTGCTGGATTTCTCCAAGCTCGAGCAAGGCAGCCTAATGCTCGAGCACGCTCGTTTCGACCTGCGCCAGCCGGTCGTGGACGCGCTGACGATCGCCTCCACGCGGCTCGCCTCGCCCGACGTCGAACTCGTGCTCGATCTCGCGGCGGACGTGCCGGCGAGCGTTTACGGCGACGCGATGCGGCTCCGACAGGTGCTGGTGAAATTGCTCTCGAACGCGGTGAAGTTCACGGCGCACGGGCACGTTGCCGTGCGCGTGTCCCGCGCAACCAGCGAGAGCGAAGGTCAGCGCGCGCGGGTGCGGTTCACGGTGAGCGACACGGGCGTCGGGATCGCGTCAGAGATGCGCGACCGGCTGTTCCAGCAATTCACGCAGGCCGATACGTCGGCCACGCGCCGCCATGGCGGCACCGGGCTGGGGCTCGCGATCAGTCAGCGATTGGTTCGCCTGCTCGGCGGTGAGATCGAGTGGGAAAGCGCGCCCGGGCGCGGTTCGGTCTTCTGGTTTACCGTGCCGCTGCAGGTCGACCAAAGCGCGGCACCGCCGCCGCCGATGCCGGCCGTACGCGTGCTGGTGATCGACGATCTGACCGTGGCGGCGCAGGCCCTGCAAAATCTGCTCGCGACGATGCAGCTGTCGGCCGAGACCGCGACCACTCCGGCGGACGCGGCCGCCTTGTTGCGCGCCGGCCTGGAGGCTGGCGCGCCGTTCGACGTGGTGTTGGTGGATCGATCGGTCGCCGCGCAGGGCGAGTGGATGCAGCCGCTGCGCACGGCGCCGGAATTCACGCCGCTGCGATGGGTGCTGCTGGAAAACGCGCAGGTGGCCGGCCCGGCGCAGCCGCTGCCGGCGGGTTTCGCGGCGCGGATCATGAAACCCGTGCTCCAACCTGATCAGATCGTGGAGGCGTTGCGCGAGGCGCGACAGACGGCGGAACCCGCGCGCACGACCGAGCCGGAGCCGGTGCATCTTTCGCGCCCGGGCCTGCGCTTGCTCGTGGCCGAAGACAACGGCGTCAATCGCGTCGTGGCGGCCGGGATGTTGAAGAAGCTTGGCTGCGTCGTGGACTTTGCGGAGAACGGCGCCGAGGCCGTGCGCAAATGCCGGCTCAATCGCTACGACATGGTGCTGATGGACTGCCTCATGCCGGAGATGGATGGCTGGACGGCGACGCGCGAGATCCGGCGCTGGGATTCGCGGATACCGATCGTGGCGGTCACGGCGAACGCGACGAACGAGGATCGCAGCCGTTGCCTGCAAGCGGGCATGACCGATTACCTGCCGAAGCCGCTCCGTCTGCCCGAACTCGCACGCGTGATGGAGCGGTGGGTGGGGTAGGTGGCCGGCGCGGAACAAACCACCGCACTCAAGAGCTCGGGCTGTAGGGCAGGATCACCCGATCCCGCCGCAACGAGGCATGAAGGCACGATCAGGCTGATCGTGCCACAGAAAGCCGGTAGGGCCGCCGCTAGCCGGCGGCCGGATAACCCGCGCGCACGCGGCCGGCGGCGAGCGCCAACCCTACATCTCGCAGGCGATGCATGCGGGACGGTCGCGGCGGGGTCGGGAGGCCCGCCTTACAAGACGCGGCGAGGGCGCCGCGTCACCAGGAACAAATCACGCCAGGCGCGGATTGCTTCAGCACGTCGGCGAGCTTGGACGGATCCTTGCCGCCGCCCATGGCGAAGTCCGGCTTGCCCCCGCCTTTGCCGCCGATCTTGGTGGAAAGTTCGCCGACGATCTTGCCGGCCTGATGCCCCGCTTTGATGGCGGCGGGCGAGCAGTAAACGACGAGGCTCGCGCGATCGCCGAGCGCGGCGCCGAGCGTGACCACGCCTTCGCCGAGCTTGTGCAGCACCTGAGAACCGAGCGAGCGGAGCGCATCCTGATTGTCGATGCTGACCGTCGCAGTGACGAACTTGAGTCCGTCGCGCGCAGTCGCTTTCGCGGCGAGTTCGTCCGCGAGTCCGGCGGCGGCTTTCTGTTCGTAGGCTTTCAGCTTTTTCTCGAGCTCCTTCTGGTGCGCGAGTAGCGAGTCGAGTTTTTGCGCGACGTCCTGCGGACCGGCGTTGAGCTTGTGCGTGACCGCCTTGAGCGCGGTCTCGTGTTCCTCGACGAAATCGTAGGCGGCCTGGCCGGCGACGGCTTCGAGGCGCCGCGTGCCCGCGGCGATCGCCATCTCGGCGACGATCTTGAACAGCCCGATTTCGCTCGTGGTGGACACGTGCGTGCCGCCGCAGAGCTCGCGGCTGTAGCCGCCGATGTCGACGACGCGAACGATCTTGCCGTATTTCTCGCCGAAGAACGCGAGCGTGCCCTCGGGCTTCTTGTCGAACTCGGTCTCGTAGGCCTCGACCTTGTCGTTCGAGAGGATCTTCGAGTTCACGAGCCGCTCGACTTCCGCGATCTGCTCGGGGGTGAGCGCCTCGAAATGGGTGAAATCGAAGCGCATCCGCTCCTTCGTCTTCGACGTGCCGGCCTGCCGGACGTGCGTGCCGAGCGTCTTGCGCAGCGCCCAGTGCACGAGGTGCTCGGCGGAGTGGTGGCGTGAAATCGCGCGGCGCGCGAGCGGCGAAACGCCGAGCGCGGCCTTCTTGCCGACGGGATTCAGTCGCGCGACATCGGCCGCGCACGCGGGCGCGAGTTTGTGCAGGAACCGGCCGGCCTTGTCCTTCACCGTCGCCAGAATCGCGAAGGTCTGTCCGTCGATCTTCACCACGCCGTGGTCGCCGGTCTGGCCGCCCATCTCCGCGTAGAACGGAGTTTGATCGAAGACCAGGAACAGGTCCTTGTCGGTTTTGACGACGTCGAGCACCTGCGCGTCCGCGGTGAGCCGGTCGTAGCCGATGAACTTCGTCGGCTGCGCAGCCTCAGTATTGTCGCCCTCGGTGGCGGCGACGATCACTTCCTTCTTCTGCGCGGCGCGGGAGCGATCTTGCTGTTGCTGCATTTCGCTCGCGAACTCCACCATGTTTACTGCCAGTCCTCGCTCGGTCGCGAGAAGCTGGGTCATGTCCACAGGAAAACCGTAGGTATCGTACAAGCGAAATACAAACTTCCCGCCCAAAAAACGTGTTACACCTCCTATGTTGGTAATGGTGCCAACACCCGGGACGTCGGCTTGGCCTTTGATTGGATGTGCATCTAGGAGAAGTTTTGCGCCTTCATTGAACAGCTGGAGACCTTTTTCCAGCGTCCGGCCGAACGACTCCTCCTCGCTGCGGATCACGCGGCGGATGATGTCCTGGCGCTCCTTCAGTTCGGGGAACACCGCGCCCAACGACTCAACCACCGGCGCGACGAGCTGTTCGAAGAAACCGGTCGCGAGATTCAGCTTCTTGCCGTAGAGAATGCCGCGCCGAAGGATCCGGCGGATGACGTAGTTCCGGCCTTCGTTGCCGGGAAGAATGTTGTCGGCGATCGCGCACGAGACGCAGCGCGCGTGGTCCGCAAGCACGCGAAACGCGATGTCGATGTTCTCCTGTTCGCCGAGCCCTTCGCGGCGCGTCGGCACGGTGCCGTTGTAGGTCTTCTTCGAGAGTTCCTCGATCTTGGCGAACAACGGCGCGAACACGTCCGCGTTGTAGTTCGACGGATCGCGCGAGAAGTCTTTGAAGCCCTTCGTCGTCGCGTAGATTCCGGCGACGCGCTCGAAGCCCATGCCGGTATCGACGTGCTTCGCGGCGAGCGGCGAGAACGTGCCGTCGGCGTTCGCGTTGAACTGGATGAAGACATGGTTCCAGATCTCGATGCAGCGAGGGACACCGGCGTTCACGAGCTTTCGGCCTTCCACTTCATCGTCGGACGGCAGCAGGTTGAAATGGATTTCCGAACACGGGCCGCAGGGGCCGGTATCGCCCATCATCCAGAAATTGTCCTTCTTGTTGCCGTGGACGATGTGGACGGCGGGATCGAGGCCTTCCTTTTTGAAAACCCCGGCCCAGATGTCGTAAGCTTCCTGGTCGAAGTCGGAGGGATCGTTCTTGGATTTGTCGGGTGAGTAGACGGTCGCGAAAAGCCGTTTCGCCGGAATGCCCCAGACCTTCGTGATCAGCTCCCAGCCCCAGGTGATCGACTCCTTCTTGAAGTAGTCACCGAACGACCAGTTGCCCAGCATCTCGAACATCGTGTGGTGATAGGTATCGAAGCCAACGTCCTCGAGGTCGTTGTGCTTGCCGCCGGCGCGGATGCATTTCTGCGTGTCGGCCGCGCGGGTGTCCTTCGCAGGGCGGGCGCCAGCCCATTTCGAGACGTCCGGCGCGCGATCACCGAGGAAGATGGGCACGAACTGGTTCATCCCCGCGTTCGTAAACAGCAGTCCGGGCGAGTCCGGCAGGAGCGACGACGAAGGCACAATCGTGTGTCCTTGGCGGGCAAAGAAATCTAGAAAACTCTGGCGGATCTCGGCGGAAGTCATGGCAGCATGGGTGTCCCGCGCCGCGCTCAGCGGCGAAGGACATGAAGGCCCAAGAACAGGGCGCGCCGCAGGTCTTAGCAAGACGTGAATTCGCCCCGCCCGGCAGCGCGATCATCCCTCACCCGCGAATGGCGGAGCGGGGCCGTTTGCGAACGTCCGGCAGAAACACCGTGAGCAATCCGATCAGCGGCAAGAACCCGCACAGGAAAAACACGTGCTCGATGCCGGCGTGATCGGCGAGATGGCCGAGTGCGGCCGAGGCGATCGCGCTCATCCCGAACGCCAGCCCGAAGAAGAGCCCGGCGATCAACCCGATTTTGCCGGGGATCAGCTCTTGCGCGTAGACGAGAATGGCGGAGAAGGCGGACGCGAGGATCGCGCCGACGACGGCGGCGAGTCCCACCGTGGCCACCAGACCCACGTGCGGCAACACAAGCGAGAAGGGTGCGACACCCAGGATCGAAAACCAGATGACGTATTTGCGTCCGAACCGGTCGCCGAGCGGCCCGCCGAGAATGGTGCCTGCGGCCGCGGCGAACAGAAAGATGAACAGATAAAACTGCGCACCTTGCACCGAGACGTGGAACCGCTCGATGAGGTAGAACGTGTAGTAGTTAGTGAAGCTGACCAGATAGAAGTATTTGGAAAAAATCAGTGCGATCAGGACCCCGAGCGAGGCGATGATCCGACTGCGGGAGAACCGGCCGGCAGCGGCGCGCTGGTGGCTGCGGACCCGCGCAAGATGAGAGGCAAGGTGGCGTTGATACCAGACGCCGACGCGCGTCAGCACGGCCATGCCGACGGCGGCCAGGATGGTGAACCAGAGCAAGGCCGGCTGGCCGCGCGGCACGATAATCAGCGCGGCGGCCAGCGGGCCCAGCGACGTGCCGACGTTGCCGCCGACTTGGAAGAGCGATTGCGCGAGACCGTGTCGCTGGCCCGCGGCCATGTGTGCGATGCGGGAGGCCTCGGGATGGAAGATCGAGGAGCCCATGCCGACGAGGGCGGCGGAGAAGAGAATCGTGCCGTAATGGTCGGCGCGGGAGAGCAGGATCAGGCCGACGAGCGAGATGCCCATGCCGATGGCGAGCGAGTAGGGCTTTGGGCGGCGGTCCGTATATAGGCCGACAACGGGCTGGAGCAGCGAGGCGGTGCCCTGAAAGGTGAAGGTGATGAGCCCGATCTGGGTGAAGCTAAGGTCGTAGTTCACCTTCAGCATCGGATAGATCGCCGGCAACAACGACTGAATCACATCGTTCAGCAGGTGCGAAATACCGAGCGCGAGAATGATGGGCAGGGTGGTGCGTTCCAGCGCCGAGACGGGAGTTGGCGGATCCAGCGGGAGCGCGGTGGCGTCGGAAGCCATGGGAGACGGAGAAGTGTTCGATGAACCGAGCGACGGCAAACGCCGGCGCGGATCGAACCAGAACAGCGGCCGAGTAAATCGCGTTGCAGGTGCGCGACTGATTTGATCGCGGCTGCGGTCGCTGGTGGAGTCGGCCGTTCCGGCAGGCTGCGAGTACGGGGATCGCGCGACTGAAAGCCCGCCAGGTCGGCGGGTTCCCCCAACGGCGTGCTGCACTCCGCGTCAGACGCGCTCGTCAGCTCGCCAGGATCTTCTCGATCGCGGCGAGTTCGTCGGCGGAGAGCGTCGGGTTCTTGAGCGCGGCGACGTTTTCCTCGATCTGGCTCACCTTGCTCGCGCCGATCAGCGCCGTCGTGATCGCGGGGTTGTGCAGCACCCAGAGGAGCGACAGCTGTGCGAGCGACTGACCGCGCTGTTTCGCGAGCGCGTCGAGCTTTCGGATCTTCGCGAGTTTTTGCTCGGTAATATGCTCCGGCTTGAGAAAACGCGGATCGTGACCGGCGCGCGAATCGGCCGGGATGCCGGCGAGGTAGCGGTTCGTGAGCAGACCCTGCGCAAGCGGGCAGAAGGCGATCCCGCCAATGCCCTCGCGCGCGAGGACGTCGCCGAGGCCGTGCTCGATCCAGCGGTCGAACATGTGATACTTCGGCTGGTGGATCAGGCAGGGTGTGCCGAGCTCGCGCAGGATCTTCGCCGCCTGCGCGGTCTGTTCGGCGGAGTAGTTTGAAAGGCCCGCGTAGAGCGCCTTGCCCGAGCGGACGGCGCGGTCCAGCGCGCCCATGGTTTCCTCGAACGGCGTGTTCGGGTCGGGCCGGTGCGAGTAAAAGATGTCGACGTAGTCGAGCCCCATCCGCCGCAGGCTTTGATCGAGCGAGGCGAGCAGGTATTTGCGCGAACCCCATTCGCCGTAGGGCCCGGGCCACATGTCGTAGCCGGCCTTGGTGGAGATGATCAGTTCGTCGCGATAGGGGGCGAGATCCTCGCGCAGCACGCGACCGAAGGTCTGTTCGGCCGTGCCGGGCGGCGGACCATAGTTGTTGGCCAGATCGAAATGGGTGATGCCGAGATCGAACGCGCGCAGGAGCATGGCGCGGCTGTTCGCGTGGGTGTCGACTCCGCCGAAATTGTGCCAAAGCCCGAGCGAGAGCGCCGGCAGCTTCAGCCCGCTGCGGCCGCAGCGGCGGTAGAACGCGGAATTGTCGTAGCGGGTCGGCGCGGCAACGTAGGGCATGGCGGTGAGATGACGCACCTTCGGAACGAAGGATGCGTCGGTCAAGGGCGGCCTCCGCAAGGTCGTCCGGACCGTTCGCCCCCCGCCTCATTCTCGTTCTCTTTCTCCTCCCACGCTTCCAGCGCTCCGGCGCGCGAAGAGAACGAGAAAGAGAACGAGAACGAGAACGAACGGATTGGCCGCGAGAGCCGGCCGGGAGACTTGTTCGCGGCTCCGCCTTGGCAAACGCCGCGCGTTCTGCCTTGGTAGCGCGCATGTTCGTCGACGAGTGCGTGGTAAAACTTCAAGCCGGTGACGGCGGGCGCGGCTGCATTAGCTTCCGGCGCGAGAAATACGAGCCGTGGGGCGGCCCCAACGGCGGCGACGGCGGCCGGGGCGGCGACGTCATTTTGCTGGGCGACGACGACACGAACAACCTGGTCGACTACAAATACCAGCCGCACTGGAACGCCGAGCGCGGGGAGCACGGGCTCGGCAAGGATCAGCATGGCAAGGACGGCGCGCACCGCGTTCTGAAGATGCCACTCGGCACCGTCGTGATCGATGAGGCCACCGGCAAACCCGTCGCCGAGGTCGTTGAGGACGGTCAGCAGATCGTGCTCTGCAAGGGCGGCAACGGCGGTTGGGGCAACACCCATTTCAAGACGGCCACCACGCGCGCGCCGAAGCGCGCCAACGATGGCCACCCGGGCGAGCGCGGAACGTACCGGCTGGTGTTGAAGAGCATCGCGGACGTCGGCCTGGTCGGTTTCCCGAACGCCGGCAAGTCCTCGCTCACCTGCCTGATCACGCGGGCGCGGCCGAGAACCGCGGCGTATCCGTTCACCACGCTGCATCCGCAGATCGGGATCATCGATTATCCGCCGGACCGGCACGGCCGCCGGCGCCTGCGGCTGGCGGACGTGCCCGGACTGATCGAGGGCGCGAGCGAGAACCGCGGACTCGGGCATCGCTTTCTGCGTCACATCGAGCGTTGTGCGCTGCTGCTCGTGCTGATCGACATGGCGGGCACCGACGGCCGCGACCCGCGCGAGGATTACAAGCATCTGCTCCGCGAACTGGAGCTTTACGATCCGGCGCTGCTGAAAAAGCCGCGGCTGGTGGCGGCGAACAAGATGGATGTCGAGGCGGCGGCGGCGAACCTCAGCAAGTTCAAGCGGCGCCATCGCACGGTGGACGTGCTACCGCTCTCGTGCCTCACCTCCGAGGGGATCGAGCTGCTCAAGAAAGAATTGCTAAAACGGGTGACGGCGTTGCGGGGTCGAGAAAAGGTGTCGCCTCGCGCCCGCGACTAAATCACCGTCGAAGCGACATGGCCCAGGTCAACCGCACACTGCTGATGCGCGCCAACCGCCTGTTGGGCGCGAACCTCGTTGAGGCCAATCTGATCAAGATCGAGGACCTCGAGGCGGCCAACGAGAAGCTGCTCGGCGTGGTGGCGATGGATCAGCCGCGGCAAAGCACGCTGCTCGGCATCCTCGCTTACGACATGAAGATAGTAAAGGAGGACGACCTGCTACAGCACATCGTCGACGCCGACGGCGTGGGGCTGGTGGACATGAGACATTGTGAGCTCAGCGACGAGATCAAGAAGTCACTCGACCTGTCCGCGTGTTGGGCGACGTGGTCGCTGCCCTTCGATCGCGAGGAGGATTTTCATTTCGTGGCAACGGCCTACTACCTGAGCCCGGCGGTGCGGGCCCATTGGGAGAAGCAGCTCGAGGGACCGATCCTGTGGTTCGGCGCGACGCTCGAGCAGATCGCCGATTGTCTGGAAAAACTCGAGGCGGAGCAGAGTCACGCGACGTCCGCCGCCAAACCGGCCTAAGCCATGGCACTCGGCAAAATCCAGTCCCAGATTGTCGCGGAACTCACGGCCATGAGCCGGCTGACGGACGAGCAGCGGGAGAAGATTGGGGCGTTGCCCGGCGACATGACGGGTGACGCGCTCGAGAAGATGCTGCAGGACGAGTACCGGATCACGCCGTTCCAGCTGCTCGTGGCGAAGGGCCGCGCGTTCCGGCTGTCGCCGGTCAATGTCGCGCGGTTCAAGGTTCTGCCCGACACGTTCGAGCGCATCCCGCAGGATTTCTGTCAGCAGAACCTCGTGCTGCCGGTGGGGCAGGTGGGCGATTTCCTGCTGGTGGCGTTCGCAAATCCGTTCGAGATCACGCTGCCCACGAAGATCCACGAGATGACCGGCAAGAAGGTCATCCGGCTGCTCGCGCGCGAGAAGGACATTCGCGACAAGTTCGTCAAGAGCGCGGATCAGCAGCCCGCCGGCTTCGACGATGTCGTCGAGAAGATCGGCGAGGAGTATGGCGTCATCGCCGAGGCGGGCAGCGACGACGTGACAGAGGAATCAGGTCCGATCATCCAGCTCGCGAACCGGATCATCGAGGACGCGTATTTCGCGGGCGCGAGCGACATTCACGTCGAGCCGCAGGAAAAGGAGATGATGGTCCGCTATCGCGTGGACGGCATGTGTTCGGAAAAGCTCCGGCTGCCGGCGCGCGTGGGGCCGGCGCTCGTCGCGCGGCTCAAGATCATGTGCAACCTGGACATCGCCGAACGCCGGTTGCCGCAGGACGGCCGCATCATCTTCAAGCAATACACGAAGAAAGGCCTCGACCTCGACCTGCGCGTGTCGACCGCGCCGTTGAACCACGGCGAGGGCGTGGTGATGCGTATTCTCGACAAGCAGAAGACGACGCTCCCGCTGCCGATGCTCGGATTCACGGAGGAAAATCTCGGCAAGTATCGCGAGTGCATCCGCCAGCCCTACGGCATGATCCTGCACTGCGGCCCGACCGGCTCGGGTAAGTCGATGACGCTCTACTCGGCGCTGAACGAGATCAACACGCCGGACATCGTGATCCGCACCGCGGAGGATCCGATCGAATACACGCTGCCCGGCCTGAACCAGATGCAGATGCACCGGCAGATCGGGCTGACCTTCGCGTCGGCGCTGCGCGCGTTCCTGCGGCAGGATCCCGACGTGATCCTGGTCGGTGAGATCCGCGACAAGGAGACCGCGGACATCGCGGTCGAGGCCGCGCTGACCGGTCACCTGCTGATCAGCACGCTGCACACGAACGACGCGCCGAGCACGGTGGCGCGGTTGACGGACATGGGCATCGAGCCGTTCATGATTTCGTCGTCGCTGCTGTGCGTCTGCGCCCAGCGACTGATGCGGCGCGTCTGCAAGACCTGCCGCGTGCCTTACGTGCCGCAGGGTCGCGAGGATGAGATTCTGCAAAAGGCGATCGGCTGGAGCGGGCAGATTTTCAAGCCCAACCCCAAGGGCTGTCCGAAATGCAACAGCACGGGCTACAAGGGCCGTGTGGGTATTCACGAGCTGATGGTCACGAACGAAGAGTTGATCGAAGGCATCAACAAACAGCTCGAGACGGCGGAGATCAAAAAGATCGCCGTGCGCGGCGGCATGAAAACGCTGCACCAGGACAGTCTGATCAAGGTGCGGGATGGCGTGACCACGATGGAGGAGGCCATCGCGACGGTGCCGCCCGATCTGTGATGCGCGATGAGGCTGCAGCCGAATCCGCGCCGCGACTTTCGAGTGGCGAAAGCCGGCGAGCTCTGAGTTGATTGTCACCCCCATGAAGTTTCTCGTCCTGATTTCTCTCGCGTTGGCCCTCGCGCTGACGGGTGGCTGCAAGCCGAAGCCGAAGGAAATCCCCGCGCTGCAGCGAAAGGAAGCGGCCAACCTCGCGAGCGAGGCCCAGTTCGCCGTGGCGCTGAGAGACTATGCGCGTGCCGAACCGCTGTTTGAAAAAGCGGCGAAGCTTTGTCCCGACCAAGGGGACTATTGGGTGAATCTCGGCGTCGCGCGGAAGCGACAGGGCAACACCGCGGGCGCCAAGCAGGCGTATGAGAGTGCGCGCAAGGCGTTCCACGACGCCTTTGAGCTGGACGAGAAGAACACGGATGCGGCGCTGCAGGAGGTATACACGCTGGCGCTGCTCGGCCGCGCCGATGACGCCCGCAAGACGCTGGAGCGCGTGCGCAAGCAGGCGCCGGACGATCGCGAGATCCGGTTGTTCATCGAGAACAAGCAGCTCGATCGAATTCTCGAGGATCCGGCTTTCAAGGACATCGCGCTCTGAGCCGCGGACGGAGTGGAGGTCGAATCGCCAGCCAACGGCGGAAACGAAGTGCCTCCGCGAGACGGCGGGCGCTTTTCTAGGTTGCTGCGCACGCGGGTGCGCGCGACACTGCGTTCGCCCCCGCCCCCGTGAACCTCAGCCGCTGACAATCGTTTCAGATGTCAGTAGAATGAACCGAACATAGGGGCATACCTCTACCTCCTGTGCCGCCGCTGGCGCATGGCCCGCACATAAATGGCCCACATTCTCCTAGTTGATCCCGCAGATATTGCGCGGCGAGCAATGCGTGGAGTGCTCGCGCGCGGCAGCCATCGCTTGGCGACCGTGAGCACGGTGGCGGAGGCTTGGAGTTTCATTCAGCGCAATGTGGCGGTCGACCTCGTCTTCCTGGAACTGAAATTGGAGGGCGAAAACGGCATCGGGCTGCTGCAGCGGTTGCGGGCCGATTGTTTTCTCAAGGTGATACCGGTCGTGATCTACACCGCCGCGGGCGATCGCGACGTGGTCCGTCAGGCGATGCAACTCGGTGTCCAGAATTTTTTGGTGAAGCCGTATCGCGACGACTACATCCTGGCCGAGGTGGGCAAAGCGCTCGCGAATCCGTGGCGCAACCAGCACTTCGAGGAGGAAAAATCCTTCTGCGCGATGACCGGCCTGACGCCGGACGGGTTGCGCGCGGCGCTCAAGGAAGTGCACGCCTCCTTGCAGAACATCGGGCCGGAGCTGCTCGAACACATCAAGGGGGAGAACGCGCCAGGCGCGATCGGCACGATCGAGAACACCACCACCAAGGGAGAGGCGGCGGGCGCGTGGGGCATCGTGGAGCTGCTCAACGAGGTGAAGGGCCTCGTCGAGCAGGGGCTGTGGCCCGCGGCGGGCGGAGCGCTGAGCCAGCTGGGCTTCGCGGAGCGATTGATTTTCGCGCATCTAAATCCGGCGGTGGTCCCGGAAGATTTCGTCTCGCCCGAGGAACGCGCGAAAGCGGAGGAGGCGCGGGCGCGCGCGGTGTGGTTCAATGCGGAGGCGGAGCAGCGCGTGCCGGTGGTCGCCTGGCCGCAACTACAGCAGCAGCTCGACGGACTGAAGGGTTGCCCGGTGGTCGATTCCGTGGCGGCGGCGTTCCAGATGGCGGCGACCGGACATCCTTCGTCGCTCGCGCCGCTGATGGACATTGCGGAGAAGGATCCGGGGCTGTCGGCCCAGCTGATCGTCGCGGCGAACCAGGTGCGCAAGGGCGAGAACGAACCCGACCACGAGCCGGTGGAGAATCCGCGAATCTGCGTAGGGCTGCTCGGTGAGATCAGGCTGGCGGCGATGGCCAGTTCGCTCGTTCGCGTGGACGAACGCTACATGGACATGCCGCCGTGCAGCTGGACAAGTTTCTGGATGTTCCAGGTCGGCGTGGCGCGGATGGCGCGTTACACCTGCCGGTACCTGGAATTTCACAGCTTGGAATCGCGCGCCTACGCCGCGGGGCTGCTCCACGACATCGGCAAGCTCCTGCTGCTGCGACTGCACCCTTACGGCTTTCAGGCGATCGTCGATTTCGCGCGACGGCGGTCCGTGCCGATCGCGGCGGCGGAGAAATTCTTTCTCGGCTGCACCACCGCGGAGATGGGGGCGTATTTCGCCGAGAAACGCGAGTTTCCGGCGAGCTACGGGGTGGTGATGCGTTTCGTCGAAACCCCCGAAGCCGCCACCGAGGACGCGGTGCTCGTGGCGAGCGTATCGCTCGCGCGCGATCTCTGCCGGCAAAATCGCGTGGGCTGGAGCGGTGATCCGAACGTCGGTGGAGTGAAACCGATTGCGGAAACCGCCGGCTGGCAGGTGCTCAGCGGGCGCGTTTTCCCGAGTTTCAATTTGCAGAAATTCGAGACCGAGGCCCACGCGGAATGTCGGCAGCTCAAGCGCGAGCTGCACGGACAGGTGCACCTACCGCAGCTGTAGGCTCGCCCCGCGGATTCGCTCGTTCTCTTGCTGTTTAGCTTTCCCTCTCTTTTTCGCGGGCGTCACCCTGGGACCACGCAGACCTACGCGTAGACTCCGCCGCCGAGGAGTCGCTCGCCGTCGTAGAACGCGAGGATCTGTCCCGCCGCGAGACCGCGTTGCGGCGCGGCGAAACGAATCAGCGCAGTGGTCTCGCTTTCCGGCACGAACTCGAGCGGCACGCGCGGATCGCGATAACGCACGCGGCCTTCGAGCGCACGCGCCGTCGTCACGGGTTTGCCGATCCAACTGAGCGCGTGCACGCGCACCTCGCGCTGGAAAAGTCCCGGCGCGTCTGGATGATCGAACGCGACCAGCAGCGCCCGGTCAGCAGCGCGCTTGCCGACGACGACGTAGGCTTCGTGATCGGTGTTGGAGGGAATCCCGATCCCCTTGCGCTGGCCCAGCGTGTAGAAATGCAGCCCGCGGTGCTGGCCGAGTTCGCGACCGTCGGTGGCGCGGACAATGGGACCCGGCGCGTCGGGCACGTAGGCGCGCAGAAAATCCTGCATCTTCACTTCGCCGATGAAGCAGATGCCCTGGCTGTCCTTCTTGTCGGCGGTCGCGAGCCCGGCTTCGCGCGCGATCCGACGCAACTCGGGTTTGGGCAAATGGCCGATGGGGAAACGCGCGTCGCGCAACTGCTCCTGCGATAACAGTGCGAGGAAGTAGGACTGGTCCTTGTTTTTGTCGGCGCCCTCGAGCAGAGCAAAGGTGGACGCCGGCGTCCCGTCGGCGTTGAGCCCGCCGAGGACGGCGGGCGTCACCAGATCGGGTTTTACCTCCACCCGCTGCGCATAGTGGCCGGTGGCGATCGCGGCGAAACCGTGATCCTTCGCCCAGCTGCGAAACACGCCGAACTTGACCTCCCGGTTGCACATGATGTCCGGATTCGGCGTGAGCCCGCGAGCGTAGCCGTCGAGCAGGTAAGCCACGACGCGCTCGCGATACTCGCGCATCAGATTCACGACGCGAAATTCGATCCCGATCTGCGTGGCGACGCGGCGCGCATCCTCGATGTCCTGCTGCCACGGGCAATGTCCGATCACCTGATCTTCATTGATCCAGTTCTTCATGTAAGCGCCGACGACGTCGTAGCCCTGCTGTTTGAGCAGCAGCGCGGCAACGGAGCTGTCGACTCCGCCGGACATCGCCACGAGAATTTTTTCGGCGCCGGGCATGAGGGAGAAGCTAGCGGGAAGGTTCGCGGCGCGGCAAGCGGCGGCGTTAACCGGGCGCGGGCTGGCGCATGAAAGCCGATCGATCACATGTTTGCGCCGCGCTGGGCGAACACACGGGCTGCCGTGCGCCGCGCGCGCGTGAATTCGAGGTGTCGGGCGCGCTCGGAGCTTGCGCATCACCCGGCGAGGTCGACAGAACCATGCGATGACGCTGTCATTGTTCCGTCGCCCGCGGTTGCTGGCGTGGGGATCCGTTTTCCTGCTGGCGCTCACTGCGGCGGCCGCGCGTTCCGCGGCGCTGCCTCAACGACCGATCCCGGCGATCGAGTACGTGATGGTCGTGAGCATCGACGGCATGCGCCCCGATGTGGCGCTGCTCGCCGACACGCCGACGTTGCACGCGCTGGTGCGCGAGGGCGCCTATACGTTCTGGGCGAAGACCACCGCAGTTTCGATCACGCTGCCGTCGCACGTCAGCATGCTGACCGGCGTGACGCCGGGTCGGCATGGGATCATGTGGAACAAGGAGCTGCCGTTCGCGGAACCGGTTTATCCCGCCGTACCCACGATCATGGAACTGGCGACGCGGGCCGGCTACACGACGGCGCTGGTCGCGGGCAAACCGAAGTTCGCGGCGCTGAACAAGCCCGGCACGATCACCTATTCGTGGATCCAGCCGAAAACGGCGACCGACGCGCAGGTGGCAACAGCGGCGGTGGAAATCATCGAACAGCATCAGCCGGCGTTTCTGATGGTGCATTTCCCGGCGGTGGACGGGGTGGGGCACGATTTTGGCTGGGGTTCGCCGGAACAGCGGGAGCGCCTCGAGCAGACCGATCGCGAGTTCAAACGCGTGTTGGACGCGCTCGACCGTACGAATCTGCGCGCGAAGACGCTGGTGCTGGTGACGGCCGATCACGGCGGCACGGGTCTCACGCATGGCGCGGAAGATCCGCGCAGTCGGCATATTCCCTGGATCGTCGCCGGACCGGGCGTGCGCCGATTTTACGACCTGACTCGCGTCGAAAACCTGGAGGTGCGCACCGAGGACACGTTCGCCACGGTCGCTTATCTGCTGGGCCTCCCGCTTCCCGAAAAGATCGACGGCAAGCCGGTGAGAGCGGCGTTTACGGACGCGCGATAGCGACGCCCAAGGTAACCTAGTTAGGTTGCATCGGGGATGACTGCTCCGGGGAAGGTTGTTTCGACCTCCACGAGCAGGCTGCAACCGGGAATTCCCGCCGACTTTCGGGCTTGTCGGTTCGCAGCGCTGCGGGATGCTCGCAGGTTCACATGGCCTCACCCGGCTACAGGATCATCCGCGCCTGGCTCGAGTCGCTCACCTCCGGGGTGGTCGAGTTGGACCGCGACTGGCTGGGCGCGCGGCCGCCGCAGTTCTCGATGGGCCAACAGTGCCCGGTGCTCGGCGGTCTGGCGCCCGCCTCGCGGCGGATCACGGGCAGCGCCTTCGGGTATCGGGTGGAGGGCAACGACATCGTCTTCGTGCTGCCCGAACTGCAGTGCGCGGGCGTCGACGTGGAGCGCGACGGCGTCTATCTGGGCGGCGATTTCAACGGCTGGCAGCAGGCGGTCGGCTTGGCCGAGTGGCGGATGCAGCGCAGCGAACTCGAGGGAGAGTCCGTGCTCTCGTGGTCCGGACCGGCGGCGCGTTTTTTCGATCCGGCCGGACAGCGATTCAAGTTCGTCACGGGCGAGCACCAATGGCTGAGCGTGCCCGATGACGCGGCGAACGCCGTCCGCGACGCGGACGGGAACATCAATCGCGCCATCGATCCGGCACGCACGGGCCGGCACTTGTGGAGCTTCGTCTGTCCAGCGCCGCTGGATCTGGCCGAATCGCTGGTGATTGGCTGGGCGGCGGAGCTGACGCCGCCGGCGACGCCGCTGGTGCCGGGGCGGTTTTTCTACCAGCTCAAAACGGACCTGCCGCTGGGCGCGCTGGTGCGCGAGGGCGAAACGGTGTTCCGGCTGTTTGCGCCGCGAGCACGCTCGGTGACGTTGTTCATCAGCCCGAACCGCGCCGGGTTGAAGAGCCCACAGCAAGTGCCGCTGGCGCGGCGGCCGGATGCGGACGGACGCGCCGGCGTTTGGGAGGTCGCGCTGAACCAGCGGCTGCACGGCTGGTTTTACTGGTATGTGATCGACGGCGTGCGCGAGGGCCGGGGGGCGTTCGATCCGACGCAGCGCGTGCTCGATCCGTATGCGCTGGCGGCGCTCGGGCGCGAGGGGCCTGGCATCGTGCTCGATCGCGCGTGGGTGGGGCAGGGCGACCGCGGTTTCCGCACGCCCGCGTGGCAGGATCTCGTCATCGCCGAAGCGCACGTACGGGATCTCGCGACCCATGCGCCGGTGCCGATGACGCCGGCAGAGCGGCGAGGGTTCAGCGGGCTGCGGCGCTGGGTCGAGCACCCGGAATTTTATCTGCACCGGCTCGGCGTGAACTGCGTGGAGCTCCAGCCGGTCCACGAGTTCGATAACCACCCGCACGACCACTATCACTGGGGTTACATGACCAACAGCTTCTTCTCACCGGAGAGCAGCTACGCGCTCGATCCGGCGGAAGGCTCGGCGGTGCGCGAACTCCAGGATCTGGTCCGCGCGTTCCATGGCCGCGGCATGGCGGTGTTGCTGGACGTCGTCTACAATCACGTGGGCGTGCCGCCGCACCTGATGTTCATCGACCGGCTCTATTATTTCGAACAGCATGCGGACGGCCGGCTCGTCGATTGGAGCGGCTGCGGCAACGACCTGCGGGCAAACTCGGCGATGGCGCGGCGGCTGATCATCGACAGCTGCGTCCACATGATCGAAGCGTACGGCGTCGACGGTTTCCGCTTCGATCTGGCGGAGCTGCTCGGCGTGGAGGTGTTGCGCGAAATCGAGGCGGCGCTCAAGCGCGTGAAACCCGACGTGGTGCTCATCGCGGAGCCGTGGAGTTTTCGCGCCCACATCGCGAGCCGGTTGCGCGACACGGGCTGGGCCTCGTGGAACGACGGCTTCCGCGATTTCCTGCGCAAATACGTGCGGGGCGAGGGCGATGCCCGCCGGATGGAGTATTTCCTTAAAGGCTCGCCCTGGTATTTCGCGAAATGGCCGGCGCAGACGGTGAACTACACCGAGTCGCACGACGACCGCACGTGGATCGACATGATCACGGAGCATCACGGCTACGACGGCTTTGCGCCGACCCGCCGCGACGTGCAGCGCACCCACTTGATGGCGGCGCTGTTGTTCATGTCGGTGGGGATTCCGATGCTCGCGGCCGGACAGGATTTCCTCCGTTCGAAGCGTGGCGTGAGCAACACCTACCTGCGCGGCGATCTCAACGCGCTCGATTACCGGCGGCTGTTCCGCTATCCCGGAACGCACAGCTATTTCGCGGAGTGGATCGCGTTTCGCCGGAGCTGGCTGGGCCGGCTGGTGCGGCACTACGAGCGCGTGAGCGACGCGTTCTTTCAATTCTTCCATCTCGACGGCGCCCCGGCGTTCGCCGTCGTCTACAACGCGGATCGCTCGCTCGGCCCGGAACGCCTGCTGTTCGCCGTCAACCCGACGCAAGCGGATCTCATCGTGCCGCTGGACGAAGCGACCGCTGGCGCCGGCTGGCGCCAGCTGGCCAACCGCGAGCGGTTCATCAATCCGCAGACGCCGGGCGCGACGCAACCGGTCGAGCCCGCATTGTTCGTGAGTGCGCTTGGCTGTGGGCTTTGGGTAAGTGACAGTTGACCCACAAAAAACACGGTGAATATGCCAGTCTTTGCACAGCCAAAACCCTTGCACCGCCCCCCCCGGACCTGTTCATTCAACTCTCCGCGTCTACGCGGCTCAACGTCCCTCAGAAAACAACACAAGCACTAACGGAAAGACCTCCCATGGCAGTTAAAGTCGCAATCAATGGTTTCGGCCGCATCGGCCGCCTCGTTTTCCGCGCTCTCGTCGAGCAGGGGCTCCTGGGCTCCACGTTCGACGTTGTGGCCGTGGGTGATATCGTCCCCGCGGACAATCTCGCTTACCTGCTGAAATACGATTCCACGCAGGGCAAGTTCAACGGCACCGTCTCCTCCAAGAAGTCGGCCGCCGACAAGGCCGAGGACGACGTGCTCGTCGTCAACGGCCATGACATCAAGGTCGTGTCCGCCAAGACCCCGGCCGAGCTGCCGTGGGCCGCGATGGGCGTCCAGCTCGTCATCGAGTCGACCGGCCTCTTCACCGCCGCCGAAAAGGCCCAAGGCCACATCACGGCGGGCGCCAAGAAGGTCATCATCTCCGCTCCGGCGAAGGGCGAAGACATCACCGTCGTCATGGGCGTCAACGACGACAAACTCGACGTCAAGAAGCACAACATCATCTCCAACGCGTCCTGCACCACGAACTGCCTCGCGCCCGTGGTGGCCGTGCTGCTCAAGGAAGGCTTCGGCGTCGAGGAAGGTCTGATGACCACCGTCCACGCCTACACCGCCACCCAGAAGACGGTGGACGGTCCCTCCAAGAAGGATTGGAAGGGTGGCCGCACCGCCGCGCAGAACATCATTCCGTCGACGACCGGCGCCGCCAAGGCCACCGCGCTCGTGCTGCCGGAAGTGAAGGGCAAGCTCACCGGCATGTCGCTCCGCGTTCCGGTGCCGACCGTCTCCGTGGTCGATCTCACCGTGCGCACGACGAAGGAAACGTCCTACAAGGAGATCTGCGAGGCCATGAAGCGGGCCAGCGAGACCTACCTGAAGGGCATCCTCGGCTACACGACCGACGAGGTCGTCTCGAGCGACTTCATCCATGACAAGCGCTCGTCGATCTTCGACGCGGGCGCCGGCATCGAGCTCAACAGCAAATTCTTCAAGCTCGTGTCGTGGTATGACAACGAGTGGGGTTATTCGAACCGCGTCGTCGATCTCACCAAGAAGATCGCCGCAGCGCTGTAAGCCTTAACTTAGACCCGATCTATCTTAACCACGGATAGCACGGATTGGCACGGATGGCCTTAGTCAATCCGTGATGATCCGTGAGATCCGTGGTTAATTTTTAACCTCTCCTCCCATGGCCAAGTTTAAATCCATCCGCGACCTCAAGCTCGCCGGCCAGCGCGTCTTCATCCGCGTCGACTTCAATGTCCCGCAGGACAAGGCCACCGGCGCGATCACCAACAACGCCCGCATTGTCGCGGCGCTGCCCACGATCAACTACGCGCTCGAGCAGGGCGCGGCGGTCGTGCTTGCCAGCCACCTCGGCCGGCCGGACGGCAAGAAGATCGCCAAGTTCTCGCTCAAGCCCGTCGCCGACGAGCTCGCCAAGCTGCTCAACAAGCCGGTGAAGTTTCTGGACGATTGCGTCGGGCCCGCGGTCGAGGCGGCTTGCGCCAAGGGCACGCTGAAAGCGGGCGAGGTCGTGCTGCTCGAGAACCTGCGCTTCCACATCGAGGAAGAGGGCAAGGTGAAGGAGAAGCAGCCCGACGGCACCGAGAAGTCGGTCAAGGCCGATCCGAAAGCGGTCGAGGCGTTCCGTGCTTCGCTGTCGAAGCTCGCCGACGTTTACGTCAACGACGCCTTTGGCACCGCGCATCGCGCGCACAGCTCGATGGTTGGCGTGCAGTTGAAGGACAAGGCTGCGGGCTTCCTGATGCAGGCCGAACTCGAGGCCTTCGCCAAGGTGGTCGACAATCCGGCGCGGCCGCTACTCGCCATCCTCGGCGGCGCAAAGATCGCGGACAAGATTCCGCTGATCAACAATCTCATCGACAAGGCCAACGCCATCATCATCGGCGGCGGCATGGCGTTCACCTTCAAGAAGGTGCTGGAGAACGTCGAAATCGGCGCGAGCCTCTTCGATCCCGAGGGCGCGAAGATCGTCGCCGAACTCGCCGCCAAGGCGAAAGCCAAGGGCGTGAAACTTGTGCTGCCGGTCGACTACGTCGCGGGCGACAAGTTCGCCGCTGACGCCGCGACGAAGGTCGTCGACGACAAGGCCGGAATTCCCGCCGGCTGGATGGGGCTCGACGTCGGTCCAAAGACCAACGAACTCTTCCGCCAAGAAATCCTCGCCTCGAAGACGATCGTTTGGAACGGCCCCGCGGGCGTATTCGAGTTCGACGCATTCGCGACGGGCACGAAGACGCAGGCGGACGCGATTGCCGAAGCCACCAAGGCGGGTGCGGTCACCGTCATCGGCGGCGGCGACACAGCCACGGCTGCGAAGAAGTTCAAGGTCGCGAAGGTCGTGACCCATTGCTCCACCGGCGGCGGCGCCAGCCTCGAGCTCCTCGAGGGCAAGACGCTCCCCGGCGTGGCGTTCCTCACGGCATGACGGGAAGTAGCGAGTTGCGGGGAGTGAGTCGCGAGCACGCCAGGCCGCTGATTCACGACCCGACACTCGCTGCAACGTCGCCATTTCTACTCACTACTCGCTACTCATCACTCGCTACTTCTTACTAACATGATTCCCCGCAAAAAGCTGATCGCTGGTAACTGGAAGATGAACAAGACGCCCGCCGACGGTGTGGCGCTGGTCAAGGAAATCGTCGCCGCTGCCGGCAAGAACAACGACGTCGACATGGTGGTGTGCCCGCCGTTTGTCGCGATCGAGTCCGTGGGCAAGGCCCTCGAAGGCTCGAACGTGAAACTCGGCGCGCAGAACATGCACCCCGAGGCGAGTGGCGCTTTCACCGGCGAAGTCTCGGCTCCGATGCTCCGCGCCGTGTTCGCGACGCACGTGATCCTGGGCCACAGCGAGCGCCGCGCCTACTTCGCGGAAACCGATGCCTTCATCAACAAGAAGGTCCTCGCCGCGCTGAAGAACCAGTTGAAGCCGATCCTCTGCGTGGGCGAGACACTCGCCGAGCGCGAGGCGGGCTCGACGTTGAAGGTCGTGCAGACGCAGCTTGAAGGCGGACTCGAGGGCGTGAGCAAGGAGCAGGCGGCCACGGTCGTGATCGCCTACGAGCCCGTGTGGGCGATCGGCACCGGCAAGGTGGCGACGACCGACCAGGCACAGGAAGTGCACGCGTTCATCCGCGGCTTGCTCGTGAAGCTGTTTGGCGACGCCATCGCGGCGAAGGTACGGATCCTGTATGGTGGTTCGATGAAGCCGTCGAACGCGCCCGAGCTCCTCGCGCAGAAGGACATCGACGGTGGTCTGATCGGCGGCGCCGCGCTCGAAGCGCGCAGCTTCCTCGAGCTGATCAACGCCGCCGCGGCGATCAAGTAAGGCGAACGCAGACCCGCTGCGGGTTTCCCCGTCAGCGAGCACATTCTTCGGGCGGAGGCTCTTGCCTCCGCCTTTTTCTTGCTCCGCGATGGCAATCCAGCGTTGAGAGAACGCTTGCGTGGGAGCGCGGCCGCCCGCGGCCGCTCCTATCCCAGATCGAGCCCTCGTTCCTTCCACAGAGCTGCGCTGCTCCACGGCCATTCGTCCGCTCGCGCCACCAATCCCGCCTTCACCGGATTCTCGTGAATGTAGTTCACCGCGGCGCGGTAGTATCGCTCGTTGCGGATGAAGCGATCCCAGTAATCGGGTTGCCAGACATGCCTTTTCCTGGGAGCGCGACCGCCGTCGATCGCTTCTCCTACATTGCGGCCGAGGACGGCCGCGCTCCCACGCAGGCGTCCTTCGCTTGGCTGTCGGTGATACCGGGCTCCTGCGAGGGACTCTTCACCGCCCGCCGAAATTCGCCTATTTCGCGCCGCGGTGCTGCTATGGCGTCGGATTCACTACGATTGTCGCCGTCACATCGACGCCGTTTTCCTGCAGGACCGCTTGATTCCGCTGCGCCGGCAGCAGTCGGCCGTGCGAGTCGCTGCCGTCGGCAAAGACCAGTTGTGTGATTCCGCTGACCTGTACGGGCGCGCCGTTCGCCTGCAGCAAATCGCCGCCGGTGATCCGTGTGTTGCTGGCGGCACCGAGTCGGAGCACCGGCGTTGAGTCATCGCTGGCGATGATGTCGCCGACATACACGGGACCGGAGAACGTGACACCGGGTGCGTAAACGCCGGTGAGTCCTTTGGTCGCGAAGAAGTTTGCGTTCGCCGCGCGCACGCCGCCGAACCTGCCGTCGGTGCTGGCAATCGCGATGAAGGCGAGGTCGGCAATCCCGTCATACGCGGTGTCCGCCTGGCCGGCGAAAAGCGGGCTGCCGTTCTTCGAGGGATGATTCAGATCGGTGACAGGCTTCGTCACGTCGAAGGTGCCTGTTGGATCGAACGCGGTGAACCGCCCCACGGTGAACGCCGAGACGTTCGTGCGTTCATCAGCCCCCGTGATGACAATGCCGGCGTGCCCTTTCATATAGCCCACGTTTGATTGGTTGTAATTCACCGGCGCCGCCGGGCCGGTCGCGCTGTCGAGCACGAGCGACAAGGTGCCCGGACCGCTCATCTCCACCTGCACGATGTCGTTGTCCAAATCGATGTAGGAGAGTCGCGTGATCTGATTCAGCGCGTGGTCAGCTGTGATTGCGGCCGCAGCGCCCTCGAGCAGCACTTGGTCAAACGTGTTGCCGTTGCTCGCCACGTAGATGTTGGAGCCGACTTCATGCCCCGCGCCGACCACTTTGCTGCTGGAGGTCAGGCCCAGGATCATGGGCTCGCTCAGCACCGAGCCCGACGCGTTGCTGACGCGTGCGCGGTAAATGCCGGCGTCCGCAGGCTGCAGGTTTTCCAGTGTCACCACCGGTGCGGCGAGCCGCGTCACGTCGCTGCCGTTGCGCGTCCACTGCACGGCGGGCGCCGGTGAACCGTTCGCGGACAACGCCAGCGTGACACTGCCGCCGAGGATTGAGCTGCGCGCCGGCGCTGGTTGGCTGGCGATCGCGGCAGCAGTTACAGGACCGGCTTCGATTGCGATCTCATACCACAGCGTGGTGCCGCTTCGACCGAGGTCGAACTGCGCGCGGCCGGCGGCGTCGCGAACGCTCACGGCCACCTTGCGCTGGCCGGTCTCGTCGAGCGACCACACGCTCACGCGCGTGGCGGCGACCGGCAGCGTGATGGTGGCGGGAACGACTTCGACGAGGACCGGACTCGTTCCCCAACGGTTGCCGATGGAATTCTTGGCCGTATTCCACGTCTGTCCGGTGTTCTCCTGGTCGCCCGTGGCCACGAGCACGGCGCGCGCGGCGCCGGCCTGATCAAATTGGTAGCCTTCGAGCAGACTGAGGCCAATCGTGCTCCAGTCCTGTCGCGTGGTGCCCGGTGCAATAACGACACCGCCCAGGTCGAAGCTGCGACCTGCGGTGAACCCGATCACCGCCTTCGTCCGCGGCGTGTTGACGGTGACGACGCCTTTGTTCGCGACGGAAGTGTCCCAGCGCAGTTCGCCGGTGTCCGCGGTGAAGACGGATCCCGTGGGCGTCGCGGGCGGTGAGGCGAGACCGGTCGCCGTGGCGCCGATGCTGAGTGCGACGCGACTCTGAGAAGTCATCAACGCCGGCATCCCGATCTTCGAGCCGTCGGCGATCGACCACGCGGCGCCGGAAGCGCGTGCGGCTTCGACTTCCTGGGCGGGCGTGAAAGGTAGCGTGTAGGAAAGGTTCGCGGGCGCGACGTCGCCGCGGCGGAAGAGCGTGGCCGCGAGCAGTTGGTTGACCATCTTGCCGGAGTGTCCGCCGTGATCGAAGAAGCCGCTGACCGCGGCGTCCGTGTTGGTGTCGTAGGCAAACATCCAAAGGCTGTCCCAATCCTGCAGCGCGCCAAAGGCGGCCGCGAGCAGGGGCGTTTCGCTCGCGTAGGTGTTGGGCGAAGCGTGCTGATACTCGGTGACGTTGTGCGGCCGGCCTTCGACGCGCTGCCGCGCGATGCCGGTGAGCGTGTTCGACGACGGCGAGTTGACCATCGAGACATTGCTGATCGTCCAGTCGACCGGATCCCAATCTTTGCCGGCGGGCCACACGGGGTGCTGCCAGTAGGCGTGCGAGTCCATCGCATCGAGGCTGGACTGGGCGTTGGGCGGGCTGTTGGAGATGATCGTGCCCCAGACGATGCCGCGGTAGCCGAGCGTGTCTTTGATGTGGGCCTTCATCGCGTCCCAATAAACTTTTTCGGCGGCGAACACGTAGGTGATCCAATCGCGGGTCTGGCCGGCAGTGGCGCTGCCGGCGGCGGCGTTGTGGAGAACATTCGGAATGTTGCCGGCCTCGAGCGTCACGCCGTCGGCGAGTCCGCCGATCTTGCCGCCTTCCGAGAAGCGGACATCAGCGAGGTAAACCGTGCAGAGCCGATCGCCGAAGCCATTGAAATTGAGCCGCACGCTCGGCTCGTCGTTGGCCGCCTGGAAAGTGAACGTATAGCGCTGCCAGCTGGTGCCCAGCGTGGTGCTGATCGAGGAACCGACGCCGGAGTAGTCGCTCGGGCCGGTGCGGGTGAGGCTGCAGGAGAGCGGGGTGGCGGCAGCGGCTTTGGCCGAGAAGCTCACCGTATACGTCTTGCCGGAGGTGAACGCGAGGCCCGCTTGGTTGAGTTGAATATGCCAACCGGCGGAGCCGGGAGTGGTGACCGCGATCCGGAGCGAAGGCTGGCCATTGAATTCGGTGCCGGCGATGCGCGTGGCGACGGCACCGTTGTGTTGTTCGAAATTCCACGAGCCGGTGCCGGCCGCGAAGTCGCCGTTGGCGAGCATGTTCGCGCCGAGCGGCTGGTCGATGGTGCCCCAGCTGGCGAGCAGCTCGGCCGTGGTGGCGTAGCGGGTTTTCAACCACGCGTTCCACTTCGCCTGCAGCGCGCTGCGGTAGGGCGTCGGCAGGGTGTCGAGGACGTTCTCATACCACTTCTGCAGGAGCCCGTTCTCGTTCATGATCTCGACGAACGACACCGCCGGGTCCTCGGCGAGCGAGCGGCCGCCGCGATATGGATTCGGGGCGGACAGGAGCTTGGTCGCGTGCTCTTTGTGCAGCTGCAGCGCCTCGTCCATGAAGAACCCGAGAATGTGCTGATCCTTCCACTCGAGTTGCGTGATCTCGGGGCCAAGCCCATCCCCGGCCTGGAATTCGCGCGAGACGAGGAGATTGATGTTGCTGTAGATCCCACGAGCGGCGAGCTGCGCCACGAAATAGTGCAACCGCTCCAGCCGGTCGGCGGAAAGGGTGCGCGAGTTCCCGAGCGAGTAATCGATGATGACGCTGTCCTTCGCCCACTGCGCTTCCATGTGATGAAAGCGCACGGCGTTGAACCCGAACCGGGCGAGTCGCGCCGCGTGCCCCTCGGCCTGCGCATGCGTGGGAAAACAACTGAGATCGGCCACGTTGACGCCGAGAAACCGAATCCGTTCGCCGCCGACGACGTAGTGACCGCCGGCTGTCACGGATACCCATCCGGCGTCACCCGCGGGCGTCGGTTGCCACGTTTGCAGGTTGGTGATGCCGGGGGTCGCGTCGTTCCAAGGGAGCGTGAACGACTCGAGCGCGGCACTGGCGACGGAGCAGGTGAGGGCGAGGAGAAGCGAGATCGAAAGCAGTCGGGTGCGCAGCATGGGGTGGCCCCAGAGCGCCGGGTTCGGCCGCGGCGCGCAACCGCGTTTTCATTGGGCGAGCCGGGTCGGTAACGAGTGGTTTAGCTAACGGACCGCGGTTTTGAACGCATCCATGTACAGACCATGCGCTTGAGCTACCGCGCGCGGCGGCCGGCGAACTTTTCGCGCGGAGAAGCCGCGCTACTTTGCGCGCGTGACGAGCGAATCGATGAGAGCGTCGAGGAATGCGTGCTCGCGCTCGAGCGAAGCGAGCGCCTGTCGCGCAGCCGCGGTGTGCTCACGTGCGAATTGCCGCGAGCGATCGAGCCCGTGCAGGCTCACGAACGTGGTCTTGCCCGCCCTCGCGTCCTTGCCGGGGGTCTTCCCGAGCGTCGCACGGTCCGCCGTGGCGTCCAGCACGTCGTCGATGATCTGGAACGCGAGCCCGAGATGCCGGCCGGCGGCGCGGAGCGCAGTGATCTCCGGCGGCAGCGCTCCCGGCGCGGCGGTTTGCGCATGCAGTCCGATCCATCCGCCCATCACCAGTGAAGCCTCGATCATCGCCGCGGTCTTGTTGAGGTGAATGAACTCGAGTTCCTCGGCCGTGGCGTCCGCTTTTTTCTCGGCCAGCAGATCCTCCATCTGCCCGCCGATGAGCCGCCGGCTGCCCGCCGCGTCGGCGAGTTCGCGGATCAACGCCATGGCGAGCGCTGGCTGCGAAGCGTAGTTCTCAGCGAGGAGCGCAAAGGCGTGCGTGAGCAGCGCGTCGCCCGCCAGCAGCGCGGTGGCTTCGTCGAACGCCTTGTGCGCGGTTGGCCGGCCGCGGCGCAGGTCGTCGTCGTCCATGCACGGCAAGTCATCGTGGATCAGCGAATAGGTGTGCAGGCACTCGATGGCGACGGCGGCGGGCAGCGCCAGGGCCGTGACCAGGTCACCGCGGCGACCGGCAGGCGGTTCAGGCGTCGCGGATTGTTGTAGGGAAGGTGAGTGACCTGATCCGCCACACAGTTCTGCACTCGCCAGCAGGAGCACCGGTCGCAACCGCTTGCCGCCGGCTTGCAGACTGTAGCGCATCGCCTCGTGGAGTCGTCCGGGACGCGTAGCCGCGGGGGGCAGGTGGCGCTCAATGCCTTCCTCGACGAGGCTCGTCAGGCGGCGAAGTTCGGCGGCAAAGTCCATCAGCTTCTTGCGTGTGCGAAATCGTCGTCCGGTGCAAGCGAGGCGTAGGTGTCGCTTGAGCGCCGCATCGCCGCCGACCGTATCTGTTGCGGCGCACGTTCGCCGGCCGTCGGTGCCACGTTGGGCGATGATTGCCCAGCCAAGCGGAGCCGCACGCCATTTTCACGTAATACGTGAAAATGGCCTCACGTCCCTCGCGCGCTCCGGCACGGACGGGCGCAACAGAATTTCACGTATTACGTGAAAATGGCTCGGAGGAGGACCGGCGAGGGGAGGGATAGAAACAAACTCGCCAATCGGGCGGCGGCGGACCATAACGCGCGGTTTTCGACCATGCCGACCTACGAGTATGCCTGTCAGAAGTGCGGTCACACCTTCGAGCAGTTCCAGTCGATGCACGATGCGCCGCTGAAGAAATGTCCGGAATGCAAAAAGCTCGGGCTGAAGCGGCTCATCGGTGGCGGCGCGGGACTGATTTTCAAGGGCTCGGGTTTCTACATCACCGACTACAAAAAGAAGTCCGGCGGCGATAGCGGCGGCGAGAAGCCGTCCACGCCGAAGAGCGAGAGCAAGGCGGACGCGAAGCCGGCCGCCAACAAATAGCGCGCGCATTCCGCGGTTGCGCTCGGCGGCGTTTTGCGGTGGAAACTCGCGGCGGAGACCGCGGGTGTTCCCGGCTTCGTTCCCCTTCAACTCGAAAGCCTTCCTCCCATGAACAAGAAACTCGAACGCGAGCTGCACGGGCCCAGTTGGACTGAAGTCATCCTCGGCGCCGTGCTGAGCCTGCTGCTCGGCGTGGTGCTCGCGGCGGTGTATCTCGTGCTGAAACCGGTCGCCGCCGTGAAGGAGCTGCCGAAAGAACCCGCGACCGACGTGGTCTACTACCTCGAGGGTACGCGCGACCTGACGAAGGCGCGGCAGGCGGCGGCGAAACAGAAAGCCTTCGTGCAGGGTGGATCCGTGGTGCTGAACGAGGATGAGTTGAACACGCTGCTCGGCCTCACGCCGGCGGTCGCGAAATCGGAAGCCGAGGCCGCCGCGGCCGAGAAAACGATCACGCCTGGTACCCCCAATTTCCGCATTCGTGACAACGTCCTCCAGATCGGCGTGCCGGTGCAGATCAAGGTGCTCGGGTTCGCGCAGAACGTGATCGTGCAGGCGCGCGGCGGGTTCGCGCAGCGCGGGGACCGCTGGGTGTTTGATCCCACCGAGTTTTACGTGGGTTCCTGCCCGCTGCAGCGGCTGCCCGCGGTCGAAGGGATGCTCGTGAAACAGGTCATGGCTGGCGCAACCATTCCCGAGGACGTGGCCGCGGCCTGGCAGCGGCTGACGGGAGTCGCGGTCGAAGGATCGGCACTGCGGTTGACGGTGGAATAAGCGGGCGGCCGCGCGAACTCAGCCATGGCCATGCAGTCAATCGTCCAGAGTCCAGAGTCCAGAGTCGGAACCCTGGCGCACCGCGAGGTCGGCCGGCTTTTCGGCGGAGCCCGCCGGTGGTCGAGTTCTCCACGCTCGACTCTCAGCTCTCGGCTGGATTGATCGACACGCGTGGCGAGCAAGCTCAAGCACATCGGCATCGTCTCACTGCTGACGGTGGTGTCCCGGGTGCTCGGGTTGGTGCGCGACCAGCTGGGCGCGGCGATCTTCGGCGCGAGCGAGCTGAACTCGGCGTTCATCACCGCATTCAGCCTGCCAAATCTGTTCCGTCGGCTGCTGGGCGAAGGCTCGTTGACGGCCGCGTTCGTGCCGACGCTGCAGGACGAGCTGCATGAGCGAGGACGCCCGGGCGCGTTCATGTTGCTCAACCAGGTCACGAGTTGGCTCGCACTGATCACCGGCGCGCTCGTGGTGTTCGCGATGGTGCTGTTCAGCCAGTCGCGGCTGCTGCCCGGGCACGAGTCGCGCTGGTATCTCGCCGCGGATCTCGCGGTGATCCTGTTCCCGTATCTCGCGATGATCTGCATCGCGGCGGCACTGAACGCGACGCTCAACGTGTTCGAGCATTTCACCGAGCCGGCGCTTTCGCCGATCTGGCTCAACTTGGCGATGATTGCGACGCTGGGCGGAGCGGGGTGGCACCTCGCCACGACGGAGCTGGGCCAGATGTATTGGCTGTGCGCGGGCGTGCTGATCGGCGGATTTTTGCAGCTGAGCGTGCCAGCCGGCGTGCTGGTCAAAATGGGCTGGCGGCCGCGATTCGATTTCGGGCTGGCGCCGCGCGTGCGTGAAATCGGTGCGCTGATGGCGCCAGGTTTGTTCGGCACGGCGATCTATCAAATCAACGTATTCGTTTCGCGGTTGTTCGCCTTCTCCATCGATGAAGCGTCAGCGACGCTCCTGTTTTACGCGAACCGGCTGATGGAGCTGCCGATCGGTGTGTTCGCGATTGCGGTGGCGACGGTCGTGTACCCGCTGATCGCGCGGCACGCAACCGAGCGCAACTTCGCCGGCATGGCGGATGATTACCGGAAGGGGCTGCGGCTGATCCTGATGATCAACGTGCCGGCCGCGGCCGGACTGGCGTTGTTGAGCGAGCCGATCGTCCGATTGATCTACCAGCACGGCGAGTTCACCGCCACCGACACGCGCGCGATGGGGCCGCTGCTGGCGCTGTTCTCGGTCGGCATGCCGTTCTTCTCGATTTCGAGCCTCACCACGCGGGCATTCTACGCGCTCAAGGACACGGTGACGCCGGTGAAAATCGGTGCGTTGAGCTTTGTCATCAACGTGGGGCTGAGCTGGGCACTGAAGGATTGGCTTGGCGCGCCGGGTCTGGTGCTTGCGAGCACGGCGGCGGTCATCGTGCAGACAATCGTGATGCAACGCCTGCTGGCGCGAGCGGTGCCGGGGCTCGGGTTTGGCGAACTATGGCGGACCATCGGCAAGATCGTCGCCGCGACCGCCGCGATGAGCTTGGTGGTGTTCGCTGGATGGGCCGCGTTGCGCTACGCGTTCGCGGGCAATCGCACCGTGGATCTGATCGCGATTGGCGGATTGATTCCGGTGGGCGTGGCGGTCTACGCCGCTGTGTTGTGGGCCGTGCGCGTGGAAGGGCGGGAGGAAATCTCGGCCATCCTCGCGCGCTTCCGCGGAAAGTTTGGCGGATGAAACGCGATGACATTTCGGCTGCGCGAGTGGACGCGCATGGGGACGCGACGCCCTCGTCGCGTCGATTCGGCGACGAGGGCGTCGCCGCTCCAAGGTCTGTTGTAGCCGTGGCCGTTGGTCCCGGCACCGGGTTCACCGAGTCCGGCTACATCTCTTGCGCGAGTAGGCGGGTACCGCTCTTTGCGCCATGCGGCTGAAAGTTGACTGGTTTCTCGCCGGGATGGTCGCAGCCACCGCGCTCGCGTGGCTCTTCCCCGAGCCCGGTGCCAGCGGCGGCTGGTTGTATCCGGACATCCTGACGAAGGCGGGCATCGCGTTGATCTTTTATCTCCACGGGCTGGCGCTGTCGTTCGGCGCACTGAAGGCGGGTACGCTGCGCTGGCCGCTGCACGTCGTGGTTCAGGTGACCACGTTCCTCGTTTTCCCATTGATCGGGCTGGGGCTGATCACGCTGCTCGGCGAGCGCGTCTCGCCCGAGCTCCGGCTGGGACTTTTTTATCTCTGCGCGCTGCCGTCGACGGTGTCGTCGTCGGTCGCGCTCACAGCGGCGGCGCATGGCAACATCGCCGCGGCGCTGTTCAATGCGACGCTGTCCAGCGTGCTCGGTGTGTTCCTCACGCCGCTGTGGGTGACGGTGGTGCTGCGCTCGCGCGGCGCAGCGCAGCCGCTCGGTCCAGTGATGCTGGACCTGACGATCTGGTTGATCCTTCCGTTGATCCTCGGCCAGATCACGCGACCGCTGCTCGGCCGCTGGGCCGAGAGAAACAAGCGCGTGATCAACAAGGTCGACCGGCTCACGATTCTGCTGCTCGTCTACACGTCGTTCTGCGATTCGTTTCAGCAAGGCGTGTGGTCGCACCACGGCTGGGCGACACTGGCGCTGGTGCTGGCGATCGCGGCCGGGTTGTTCACGCTGGTCATGGCGATCACCGGCGGCGTGTCGCGCTGGCTCGGTTTCCCGCGCGAAGACCGGATCGCGGCGATGTTCTGCGGTTCGAAAAAGACCCTCGCGTCCGGCGTGCCGATGGCTCGGCTGATCTTCGGGGCGCATCCCGGGATTGGCCTGATTCTGCTGCCGATCATGATTTATCATCCGCTGCAACTTGTGATCTGCGGCGTGCTGGCGCAGCGTTGGGCTCATCGAACGGAGGACGACGACCATGGCCATGCCCGCAGCACCGGATGACATCGCAGTGACTCACAACGAAGCCGAGCAGCGGTTCGAGACGCAGGTCCAGGGCGAGCTCGCCGTGTGCGAGTATCAGCCGGAGGGCCGCCGCTGGGTGTTCACCCACACTTACGTCCCGCCGGAGCTGCGCGGTCGGAACATCGCCGCCAAGCTCGTGCGCACGGCCCTCGAACACGCGAGAAAGCAAGGCGTGCAGATCGTGCCCGCGTGCTCCTACGTGGCCGCGTTCATCGAGCGGAACCGGGACTATCAGGCCCTCGTGGCGCAGTAGGGGAGGGCAACGGTGGCTCGGGCCCGGTGTCATAATTTTTTCGGGCAGCCCCAACTCGGACTTGAAATAGACTAAACGGTCAACTATCAGTATCGCCGACATGGGAAGAACCTCAGACGCAGATCAACGCCTCATGGATGCCGCCTTGGAGCTCATCTGGACGCAGAGCTATGGCGCGGTGACCATCGACGATATCTGCAAACGCGCCGACGTGCGCAAGGGGAGCTTCTATTACTTTTTCGATTCGAAAGAGCAGTTGGCCGTCGCCGCGCTCGAACGACTTTGGAATGACGACTGGAAGCCGCGGATGGACGAGATTTTTTCGGCTTCGCTCGAGCCGCTCGATCGACTCAAAGGTTATCTGGCGGGCGTCTACCGCCGTCAGAGCGAGACGAAGAAGCGCACCGGTCGCATGCTCGGATGTCCCGTGGCCTCCGTGGGTTCAGAGATGGGTACGACCGAGTGCACCATCTGTGAAAAGACCCGCGAGATGGTCGGTCGCAAGCGTCGCTACATCGAGGCGACAGTCCGTGAAGCCATCGCGAACGGCTCACTGGAACCGGGCGATCCGGTGAAGCGCACGACCGTGTTGATGAGCTTCATCGAGGGGCTGACCTTGCAGGCCAGAATCATGAATGATCCCGAAATTCTCAAAGGCCTGCCCGAGTTGGGTCTCGAGATCCTTCGCGTCAGGGCCGTCCAGCCCGAGCTCGAACCGACACCGGTCCCCGCACTCTAGCGTTTCCTTCAATCCTCCTTTCTCGGCGCACCTAACCGTGCGCTCTTTTTTGACCTAATTATTAGATAACTAGTCAACTATTCAACTGCACTTCCTCCGATGAACAACACCTCCCACATCCTTTCCCTCTCCGGTCTTCGCTCGGTGCACAACGCTCGCATGCGCTTCTACGGCGTCGGTCGCGATCCCGTTTTCGATTCGGCGAATCCGCGCCAGCAGCGGCCATTTCCAGGCGTCGGCACGCCCGCGGGCGACCGGGCGGCGCCGCCCGAGCGGCTCTGGCGGACCGACCTGCTCGACCGGCTCGAGCCGCCGCTGACGCGCTACCGCGAGTAACCTCGCCCCGCATCGGCGACCGCGCCGTTCGGCTGCACCCTCCTGCGCTCCCTCCCGGGGCGTTTTGTTTCCGTCTGCTGCAACACCACCCACACACCGTCAGCTGCCCGTCTCTGTATGTCCACTGCAAGCTCCACCCGTTCCCGGCCGCTCCCGCTTCGACTGCGTCGTCCCGCGTTCATTATTCCCACCGTGCTGTTGGGCGCCGCGCTCGCCACCTACGCCGTCACGCACCTGACCGCATCGGAGCAAGCGCAGGCCGCTCCATCCGCGCCTCCGCCACCCAAGGTCACGGTCGCGCCGGTCGAACGCCAACTCGTCACCGACTACGAAGAACTCACCGGCCGCGTCGACTCAATTGAAACGGTCGATCTGCGCGCACGCGTCTCGGGGCACATCCAAGATGTGCGTTTCCAGGCCGGTGAGATCGTGCACCGTGGCGATGTGCTGTTCACGATCGATCCGCGCTGGTATCGCGCCGAGTTCGACCTCGCACTCGCCCGGGCCGACCAGGCGCGAGCGCAAGCGGAGGTGGCTGACAGCGAGGCGCGTCGCGCGAATGAACTGCTCGCGGTCGCTGCCGTCTCGACCGAAGAGGCCGAAGCCCGGCGCACGCGGGCGCACGTCGCCCGCGCCGCCGTGGCGTCCGCCGAGGCCGCACTCGCAACCGCGCGGCTGAACCTCGAGCACACGGAGGTCCGCGCACCGATCGATGGACGGATCAGCCGCGCCCTCGTCACCGCCGGCAACCTGATCTCCGGCGCCCCCGGCGGCGCCACCCTGCTGGCGACGATCGTCTCGACGGGCGAGGCCTATGTGTATGCGGACATCGACGAGAGCACGCTGCTCAAGTTCAACCGACTGCTCCGCGAAAATCGCCTCGCCCTCGAGAACGGCCGCGTGCCGGTGGAGATGCAGCTGGCCGATGAGAGCGGCTATCCGCGTCGCGGTTACATCGAGTCGACCGACAACCGGCTCAATCCAGCCACCGGTTCGCTCGCGCTCCGGCTCGTGTTTGCCAACCGTGATCAGGCGCTCGTGCCTGGGCTGTTCGCCCGGGTGCGCGTGCCCGTCGGCGCGCCGCGGCCGTCGCTGCTCGTGAGTGAGCGGGCGATCGGCACGGACCAGAGTCAGAAATTCGTGCTCGCCGTCGCCGCGGACAACAAGGCCGTGTATCGCTCCGTCAAACTCGGCGGCAGCTTCCACGACAAGCGCGTGATCCAGTCTGGGCTCGAGCCGGGCGACCGCGTGATCGTCAACGGTCTCCAGCGTGTGCGACCCGGCATGACGGTGCAGCCCGAACTGCTCGCGGCAGAAGCCACCACGCAGAACGCCAACGCCAACCGACTCGCGAGCCGCTGAGGGTAGGGCGCGTTATCCCTAACGCGCCGCTTCGCCCGGCCTTCATTTCACGCTCGGCGCGTTGAGGACAACGCGCCCCACCACAACGCGCCGCCGGCGCCCCCTGGCCACTGCCTTGCCCAAATTCCCCGCTTAGCCCGTTCAGTCTGCTCATGAACCTCTCCGATTTCTTCATCAAGCGTCCGATCTTCGCGGGCGTCGTTTCCACGATCATCTTCCTCGTCGGTGCGATCTCACTGTGGCAACTGCCGGTCAGCGAGTATCCCGAAGTCGTGCCGCCGACCGTCGTCGTCCGCGCGGTGTATCCCGGTGCAAATCCCAAGACGATCTCCGAAACCGTCGCCGCGCCGCTCGAGCAATCGATCAACGGCGTGGAGAACTCGCTCTACATGTCGTCGCAGGCGACGAGCGACGGCGTGATGACGCTCACCGTTACGTTCAAGGTCGGCACCGATCTCGATAACGCGCAGGTGCAGGTGCAGAACCGCGTCGCCCAGGCCGAGCCGAAGCTGCCGGAGGTCGTGCGTCGGCTCGGGATCACGACGACCAAGACCTCGCCCGACCTGCTCATGGTCGTGCACCTGTTCTCGCCGGACAACCGCTACGACGACATCTACGTCCGCAACTACGCCTCGCTGCAGGTGCGCGACGTGCTCGCGCGGCTGCCGGGGGTAGGGCAGGTGCGCATCTTTGGGTCGGGCGACTACGCCATGCGCGTGTGGCTCGATCCGAACAAAGTCGCGGCGCGGGGGCTCACCGCTTCCGAGGTCGTCGCCGCGATTCGCGAACAGAACGTGCAAGTCGCTTCGGGCGCGGTCGGCCAGCAGCCGAACCCCAACGCGATCAGCACGGAGCTGCTGATCAACACGCAGGGCCGGCTCACGACCGAGGACGAGTTTGGCGCCATCATCATCAAGACCGGCGCGCACGGCGAGCGCGTGCAGCTGCGCGACGTCGCGCGCGTCGAGCTCGGCGCCGCCGACTACGCGCTCCGCTCGCTCCTGAACAACAAGCCGGCCGTCGCGCTGCCGATTGCGCAACTGCCGGGGTCCAACGCCATCGCCACCTCCGACGCGGTGCGCGCGACCATGACCGAGCTGAAGAAAAATTTCCCGGAGGGGCTCGACTACAGCATCGTCTACGATCCGACGATCTTCGTGCGCGAATCGATCCGCGCGGTCGTGCACACGCTGCTCGAGGCGATCGTGCTGGTGGTGCTCGTGGTGATCCTGTTCCTGCAGACGTGGCGCGCGTCCATCATCCCGCTGGCGGCCGTGCCGGTCTCCCTCGTCGGCACGTTCGCGGTGATGCACGCGCTCGGATTTTCCATCAACGCGCTCTCGCTGTTCGGACTCGTGCTCGCGATCGGCATCGTGGTCGACGACGCGATCGTGGTCGTCGAGAACGTCGAGCGGAACATCGCGCTCGGCAAAACCCCGTTCGAGGCCACCAAGCAGGCGATGCGCGAGGTGACCGGCCCAATCATCGCCACCGCGCTCGTGCTCTCGGCGGTCTTCATTCCCACGGCGTTCATCAGTGGGCTGACCGGACAGTTCTACAAGCAGTTCGCCATCACGATCGCGATCTCGACGATCATCTCGGCGTTCAATTCGCTGACGCTTTCGCCCGCGCTGAGTGCACTGCTGCTCCGCGATCATCACGCGCCAAAGGACTGGCTGACGCGCGGCATGGATCGTTCGCTCGGCTGGTTCTTCCGGCCGTTCAACCGGTTCTTCGAATGGTCCGCGCGGAAATATTCGCACGGCGTGGCGCGACTGCTGCGCGTCTCGGCCGTCGCGCTGCTGGTGTACGCGGGGTTGCTCGCGTTCACGGCGCTCTCTTTCCGCAAGATTCCGACCGGCTTCGTGCCGTCGCAGGACAAGCAGTATCTCGTGGCGTTCGCACAACTTCCGGCTGCAGCGTCACTCGAACGCACCGACGCGGTGATCCGTCGGATGAGCGAGATTGCCCTCAATCATCCCGGCGCGCAAAACGCGATCGCGTTCCCCGGACTCTCGATCAACGGGTTCACCAACTCGCCGAACAGCGGGATCGTGTTCGTGGCGCTGAAGCCCTTCGAGGAGCGTCGCAGCGCGGAGCTTTCCGGCCAGGCGATCGCGCAGCAGCTGCAGCAGCAGTTTGGTGAGATCCAGGACGCCTACATCGCGATCTTCCCGCCGCCGCCCGTGCAGGGGCTCGGCACGATCGGCGGGTTCAAGCTCTACGTCGAGGACCGCGGCGACCACGGCTTGGATGCGCTCTACGCGGCGACTCAGGGCTTGGTTGCGCAGGCGGCGCAGACGCCGGTGCTCACGCGGGTGTTCTCCGGTTTCACCATCAACACGCCGCAGCTGCAGGCGGACGTCGACCGCGCGAAGGCGAAGAGCCAGGGCGTCCCGCTCCAGAATGTTTTCGAGACGATGCAGATCAACCTCGGCTCGCTCTACGTGAATGATTTCAACCGGTTCGGCCGCACCTACCAGGTGATCGCGCAGGCCGACGCGGAGTTTCGCCAGAAGCCGGACGACATCCTGCGGCTCAAGACCCGCAACGCCGCCGGCCAGCTCGTCCCGCTCGGCGCCGTCGTCAACGTCAGCGAGACCTACGGGCCCGACCGCGTGGTGCGCTACAACGGTTATCCGGCCGCCGAAATCAACGGCGCGCCGGCGCCTGGGTTCAGCTCGGGTCAGGCGGAGGCGGCGATGGAGCAGCTCGCGCGCGATCATCTGCCCACCCGCATGGCGCTGGATTGGACGGAGCTGACTTACCAGAAAATCATCGCGGGCAACACCGGCGTGCTCGTGTTTCCGCTGAGCCTCCTGCTCGTGTTCCTCGTCCTCGCGGCACAATACGAGAGCTTCCGGCTGCCGTTCGCGGTACTGCTAATCGTGCCGATGGCGCTGTTCTCCGCCATGGTCGGACTCTGGCTGACGCACGGCGAAAACAACGTGTTCACGCAGATTGGGCTGATGGTGCTGATCGGCTTGGCGGCGAAAAACGCCATCCTGATCGTCGAGTTCGCCCTCAAGCGCCGCGAGGAAGGCGAGAGCGTCGTGCAGGCGGCGCTCGATGCCGCGCGGCTGCGGCTGCGCCCGATTCTGATGACCTCGATCGCTTTCATCGCCGGCGTCTTCCCGCTCGTGGTCAGCACCGGCGCCGGCGCGGAGATGCGGCGCGCGATGGGCGTCGCCGTGTTCGCCGGCATGATTGGCGTCACGTTGTTCGGCCTCTTTCTGACGCCGGTGTTCTACGTCGTCCTCGAAAAACTTGGCGTGCGCAAACCCGCCGCCGCCGCTGCACCGCTGCCCGCGCCGCAATCCGCCTGAGCCGCCGTGCCCTCATCTCTCAGTCAGCAACCTCGTTCTTCAACCCATCCCTCCCATGTCTACTCACACGAAACCCAAACTCTTCGGCAAAGTCGCCCTTGTCACCGGCGCGTCCAAAGGCATTGGCGCGTCGATTGCCCTGCACCTCGGCGAAGCCGGGGCGGCGGTCGTCGTCAACTACACCAGCAGCCGCGAAGGCGCCGAGCGCGTCGCCGGCCAGATCACACAGCACGGCGGTCGCGCGGTTGCCGTGCAAGCCGACGTATCGAAGCGCGCCGACATCGACCGCCTGTTCGCCGAGACGATCGCGGCCTTCGGCCGGCTCGACATCCTGGTGAACAACGCGGGCGTCTACGATTTCGCCCCGCTCGGCCAGATCACCGAGGCGCATTTCCACCGGCACTTCGACGTGAACGTCCTCGGCCTGCTGCTGGCCACGCAGAAAGCGGTCGATCACTTCGACGAACACGGCGGCGTCATCATCAACGTCGGGTCGATCGTGAGCACGTTCGCCCTGGCGAACGGCTCGGGCTACAGCGCGACCAAAGCCGCCGTCGACGCCATCACGCGCTCGCTCGCCAAGGAGCTCGGTGCCCGCCGCATCCGCGTCAACTCGCTCAACCCCGGCGCCGTCGACACCGAGGGCAGTCGCGCGGGCGGAATCATCGGCAGCGATTTCGAGAAACAGATCATCCAGGACACGCCGCTCGGCCGGACGGGGCAGCCGGACGACATCGGACGCGTGGCGGTGTTTCTCGCCTCCGGGGATTCCGGTTGGATCACCGGCGAGACGATCGCGGTGGCGGGCGGACACCCGCACTGAACAGGGGCGCGCATACGGGCCGCCGACCACAACACGCCTGCACGGAGCACACCTTTGACGAATCATGAAGATCCTCGCGCTGTTTTTTGCATTCACCACGCTCGGGTTTGCGGCACTGCCAAAGGTCGGACCTGACTACTACCGACCCGACCTGCCGCCGCTGGCGAGTTATCGCGACGCTGGCGGTTGGAAAACCGCCGATCCGGCTGACGCGCTGCCCCGCGGTGCGTGGTGGAATTTGTTCGGCGATCCCGTGCTCGACGGACTCGAGACGCGCGCACTCGCCGCCAACCAGGACCTGCGTGCCGCCGCCGCGCGCGTCGAGCAGGCCCGCGCGGCTGCCGGCATCGCGCGCGGCGACTACTGGCCGCAGCTCGCCGCCCACGGCGCCGTCATCCGCGAGCAGACCTCGCAGACGACGGAGAATGTCTTCCCCGACCCGCGCACCACGACCTACCGCGCGCCACTTACCGCCGCGTGGGAGCTCGACCTGTTTGGCCGCGTGCGGCGCTTGAACGAATCCGCCCGCGACGTCGCGGCGGCCAGCGAGGCGACGTTCGAATCCGTCCGGCTGTCGCTCACGGCCGATGTGGCGGCGAACTACTTCGCGCTCCGTGCTACCGAACGGGAGCTGGTGCTGCTGGACGATACCGTGCGCCTGCGACGTCGCGCGCTGGAACTCGCGACCGCGCGCGTGCGCAGCGGCACGGCGGCCGATCTGGATGCCGCGCGGGCCGAGACCGAACTGGCCAGCACCGAGGCGGAACGCGCGACGCTGGCGAATCAGCGTTCCGCGTTGGCCAACGCGCTCGCCACGCTGGTCGGCGAGCCTGCCAGCGGTTTTGTGCTCGCGGTCGTGGAGCACGAGCCCGTGCTGCCGCACGTGCCGGCGGGACTGCCGTCGGAGTTGCTGGAGCGGCGGCCCGACATCGCGGCCGCGGAGCGTTCGCTCGCCGCGGCCAACGCGCGGATTGGTGTCGCCAAGGCTGCGTTCTTCCCGGCGATTTCGCTCACCGGCTCTGCGGGCTATGCCAGTGCGGACATCGATCGGTTGACCGAGTCGGACTCACGGATCTGGTCGATCGGACCGCAACTTTACCTGCCGATTTTCCAAGGCGGCCGCAACCGCGCCAATCTCGCGCGCAGCCGCGCGGCGTATGACGAAGCGGTGGCTGCGTTCCGGCAGCGTGTGCTCGTGGCGCTGCGCGAGGTGCAGGACGCGTTGACCGCCAGCCGACTGATCGGGGAGGAGGCGGCCGCCCAGCAGCGCGCGCTCGAATCGTCGCGCCGCGCGCAGCGGCTGGCGCAGATCCGCTACGACGCCGGCTACGTGTCCTACCTCGAGGTCATCGATGCGCAGCGGACGGCGCTGGCGACGGAACGAGCGACCGCGCGGCTCATCGGTCGCCAGCTGGCCACGCGCGTGGCGTTGATCAAAGCGCTGGGCGGCGGCTGGCACGCGCCGCAGCCGGGCGGCTCGCTCGCGGCGCGCTGACCACCGAGGCGAATTGCGCTTATGACCACCTTGATTCTTCTACTGGCGGCGCTGGTGTTCCTCGTGTCGTGGGACACCGCCGCGAATTCCTGATCCATCGGGTCGGGCGAATCGTTTGGTCCGGCGGCGCGTCGGACTAACTTTCTTACACCCATGCCTTCGCTCTTCGATTCTTACACCTTGAAATCCGTCACGCTGCGCAATCGCGTGGGCGTCTCGCCGATGTGCGAGTATTCCTCCGTAGACGGGCTGGCGAACGACTGGCACCTCGTGCACCTCGGCTCGCGCGCGGTGGGCGGCGCCGGGCTCGTGATCGTCGAGGCCACCGGAGTCACACCGGAGGGACGGATCACGCCGGGTGATCTCGGTCTTTGGTCGGACCGGCACGTCGAGCCGCTCGCGCGCATCAACCGCTTCCTGAAACAGTATGGCGCCGTGCCGGGCATCCAGCTCGCGCATGCCGGGCGCAAAGCCAGCGCCGCGGTGCCGTGGGTGGGCGGCGACCATCTCGCGGACAATGCCGGTGGCTGGACGCCGGTCGCGCCCAGTGCGATCGCGTTTGGCGACGGGCTGGACAAGGTGCCGCATGCGTTGACCACGGCCGAGATTCAGGCCGTGCAGGCGGCGTTCGTGAGCGCGGCGGAGCGCTCGCTCGCGGCGGGATTCGAATGGCTCGAACTCCACTCCGCGCATGGCTACCTGAGCCACCAGTTTCTCTCGCCGCTCACGAACCTGCGCACCGACCAATATGGCGGCAGCTTTGAAAACCGGATCCGCTTCCTGCTCGAAACCACGCGGGCGGTGCGCGCGGTCTGGCCCGACAAGTTCCCGCTCACCGTCCGACTCTCGTGCACGGATTGGGTGGACGGCGCGTGGGACATTGACCAATCCGTGGAGCTGTCGCGCCGGCTGAAGGTGGAGGGCGTTGACCTGATCGACTGCAGCTCGGGTGGCATCGTGCCGCATGCGAAGATTCCGCTGAAGCCGGGCTATCAGGTGCCGTTCGCCGAACGGATCCGGCGCGAGGCGCAAATCGCGACGGCTGCGGTGGGGCTGATCACCGAGCCCAAGCAGGCCAACGAAATCGTGACCTCGGGGCAGGCCGACGTCGTGCTGCTCGCGCGGCAATTCTTGCGCGATCCTTATTGGCCGGCGCACGCCGCGCGCGAGCTCGGACAGGCCGAGGCCGTGGCGCCACCGTTGCAATACGCGCGCGCGTGGTAGACCGGCACGCCTGCGGCGCGGGTCGGAGCGGCTGTAAGCCGCGATCGAATCGCGTCGCCCGCCGCGCCGGCGCATAACCCCGTCCCCCGCACGGAACGGCGCGGGCGCCGCTTCCGGATTGGCGTTCGCCCCTCGTTCGCGCATGGTTCGGGCGCATGACGCCGATCACTCCCGAGACGCTGACCGCCGCGCTGCAGTGGCGGTATGCAGTGAAAAAGTTCGATCCCACGCGGAAAATCCCGGCGGAAACGTGGAGCGCCCTCGAAGGCGCGTTGGTCCTCTCGCCGTCGTCGATCGGACTGCAGCCATGGAGATTTTTTGTCGTCACCGATCCGACCTTGCGCGCGCAACTGCGCCCGGCTGCGTGGGACCAATCGCAGGTGACAGAGTGCTCCCACTTTGTCGTGTTCGCGGTGCGGAAGAACCTGGGCGCGGAGCACGTCGACCGGCACGTGGCCCGAATGGCGGAGGTGCGCGGGACCACGACGGAAGCGCTCTCGCGGTTTGGCCAGATGGCGTTGCGAAATCTCGATCAGGCGCGCGCCGAAGGCCGGCTCGACATGTGGCAGACGCACCAGATCTACATCGCGCTGGGCAGCTTCGTGACGGCCGCGGCGGTGCTGGGCGTCGACACGTGTGCGATGGAAGGCTTCGAACCGGCGAAATTCGACGAGATCCTCGGGCTGGCCGGAACGGATTATTCGAGTGTGGTCGCCTGCGCAGCAGGTTACCGCGACCCGAACGACAAATACGCTCACACGAAGAAAGTCCGGTTCAAGCGCGAGGACGTGATCGAGGAACGGTGAGCGCTGAGGTAGAGCCCGCCATCCCGGCGGGCTCCGCGGTCGGTGCACGAACAGCCCGCTGGGGACGGCGGGCTCCATCTGCAGGCTAGCAAAAGACGGATTTCCGCTCGTCCGCCGTCAGCTCCCGCCACTGTCCGACCGCGAGTTTCCCGAGCGCGAAATCGCCGATGCGCACGCGGACCAGACGCAGTGTGGGATGGCCGATCGCGGCGGTCATCCGGCGGACTTGCCGGTTCTTGCCTTCGATGAGTTCGAGCGCCAGCCAGCAATCGGGCACGTTCTTGCGCGCGCGAATCGGCGGATCGCGTGGCGGCAGCGTGGGCGCCGGATCGAGCCGCCGCGCAGCACACGGCCGCGTCGCGTAGTCGCCGATCTTCACGCCGCGCTGCAGTTGCGCGAGCGCCGCATCGGTGGGCACGCGTTCCACCTGCACCCAGTATTCGCGTCGATGCGCTTGGTCGGGATTGAGCAGCCGGGTATTCAATCCCGGTTCGTCGCTCAGCAGCAGCAGCCCCTCGGAATCGGCATCGAGCCGACCTAGCGGATAGACTGCTGGCGGCAGCCCGAACTCCGCGAGCGTGCGCCAGCGGGATCCGGGCTCGGGCGTGAATTGCGAGAGCACACCGTAAGGTTTGTGGAGCGCGCAGAGCATGGCTCTGACCGAAGTAACGAGGAACAAGGACCAAGGATCAAGCTGCGAGGAAAACTCCTGGCGGTTGCACGTTCGCGAACTTGTCACTTGTTACTTGGCACTTGTGACTCCCTCCATGCGCGCCGTTCGACTCACCGCCGTTGACCAACTCGCCATCGCCGACGTGGCGGAGCCGACGCCCGCGGCGGGCGAGGTCGTGGTCGATATCCGCGCGGCGGCGCTGAATCACCGCGACGTGTGGATCAAGGCCGGTCAGTACGCCGGATTAAAGTATCCCTGCATCCCGGGTTCCGACGGGGCCGGCGTCGTATCCGCAACCGCGGATGGCGGGGATCCGTCGTGGATCGGCCGCGAGGTGATCATCAATCCGAGCTTCAATTGGGGTTCGGATGAGAACGCGCAGGGAAAGGATTTCTCGATTCTCGGGCTGCCGCGCGACGGCACGCTGGCGGAAAAGATCGCGGTGCCGGTCGCGCAGCTGGCGGCGAAGCCCGGTCATCTATCGTGGACCGAGGCGGCGGCGGTGCCGCTGGCGGGGTTGACCGCGTGGCGGGCACTGATGTCGCGGGCGCGCCTGCAGCGCGGCGAGCGCGTGTTGATCACCGGAATCGGCGGCGGCGTGGCGCTGTTTGCGCTGCAGTTCGCGGTGGCGGCGGGCGCGGAGGTGTGGGTGACGTCGAGCTCGGCCGAGAAGATTGCGCGTGCCGTGGAACTGGGCGCGCGGGGTGGGGCGAATTACACCGACGCGGACTGGTCGGCGCAGCTCGCGAAAACCGCCGGCCACTTTCACGTGATCGTCGACAGCGCGGGCGGCCCCGGATTCCCGAGCGTGCTCGATCTCGCCACGCCGGGCGGGCGCGTGGCGTTTTTCGGCGCGACGCGCGGCGATCCGCCGGTGCTGCCGATGCGGAAGATTTTCTGGCGGCAGCTGTCGCTGCTCGGCACGACGATGGGCTCGCCGGCGGATTGGGCGGCGATGACGCAGTTTCTCGCCGCGCATCGCGTGCGGCCGGTGGTCAGCGAAATCGTGCCGTTCGCGCGGGCCGGCGATGCGTTCGCGTTGATGGAGCGCGGGGGGCAGTTCGGGAAGATCGTGGTGCAGGTGACGTAAGGGTGGACGCGGGGAACCTAACCCGTTTTAAGCGTTCAGGCTTGGCCCTTTCGCGGGGCCGGCGCGTCCCGCACATTCCTCTTCCCGCATGAACGAACATTCGAACACCTACGTCTGCATCATGGCTGGCGGCAGCGGCGAACGCTTCTGGCCGATGAGCCGGCGGCGCACGCCGAAGCACCTGCTCAAGCTTTTCTCCGAGCGCACCCTGCTCGAGGAAACGGTGCGGCGGTTCGAAGGCGTGGTGCCACGCGCGAACATTTTCGTGCTGACCAACGAGGCGCAGCTCGAGCCCACCCGCGCGGCGTTGCCGATGCTCGCGCCCGATCAGATCATCGCCGAACCGGAAAAACGCGACACCGCGCCGGCCGCGGCGCTGGCCACCGGCCTCGTGCGCGCGCGGGCGAAGGACGGCGTGATGGCGCTGCTGCCGGCCGATCATCTGATCAAGAACACCGCCCGGCTCGCCGAACAGCTCGGGGCCGCGCTGGCGCGCGCGGCCGGCACCGATGCGCTGCTGACGTTTGCGATCAAGCCGAGCTATCCGTCACCGGGATTCGGTTACCTCGAAATGGGCGAGGAACTGGACCGCACCCCGACCCTCGGCGTGGTGCGCCGCGCGGTGCGTTTCGTGGAGAAGCCGGATCTGCCGACGGCCGAGCGCTACGTCGCCGGCGGCAATCACGCGTGGAATGCCGGCATGTTCATCTGGCGCGTGAGCGCGTTTCTCGACGAGGCGGAGCGGCACGCTCCGGCCCTCGCGAAGTTCGTGCGCGAGTTCCCCGCGGGCGATCCCAGCGCGTATCTCCAAGCGCGGTTCGGCGCACTCCCGAAAACCTCGGTCGATTACGCCGTGATGGAAAAGGCCGCGCGCGTCGAAACCATCCTCGCGGAATACGATTGGGACGACGTCGGCATGTGGACCTCGTTGCCGCCGCATCTGCAGCAGGACGCCGCGGGCAACGCGGTGAAGGGCGCGGTCCTCGCGGAGAATGCAACGCGGAACATCGCGATCAGCAACGGCCGCGTGGTGGCTCTCGTGGGGGTGAAGGACCTTGTGGTCGTCGAGACTCCGGATGCCGTGCTCGTCTGCCATCGCGACGCGGTGCAGGACATCAAGAAATTGATGCCCATGCTGCCGAAGGAGCTGCAGTAGGGCAGGGTGGCGAGGAGGGTATCCCCGTAGCCGCATGGCTTCGCCATGCGGACCGCGCCGTAATCGGCACGGCTGCCACAGGTGGAGCCCGCCGTCCCGGCGGGTTTGAGCGCGAAGGCCGACAAGGCCTGCCGGAACGGCAGGCGCATCTCGCGCGACGATCCGCCGCCAACCTGCGGCGGGCGCGACACCCGCGCTCCCAAGGCACAATGTTAGACTGAATTCCGTCGCCGGTTGCATCCCCCGGCGAAGACTGCACGCTGAGTTTCTTCTTCCCCGGCTCGCCGCCGCATCCTAGTCCTAACCTTCCAACTTTTATGCCGCTCCAAACTCCCCTTCTCGCCAAGGCTGCCAATCAGGCGCGTGGACTCGCCATCGACGCGGTGCACGCGTGCTCGTCGGGCCACCTCGGGCTCCCGCTCGGAGCCGCCGAAATCGGCGCCGTGCTTTACGGCCATGCGCTGGTGCACAACCCGGAGCATCCGCGCTGGCTCAACCGCGATCGTTTCGTTCTCTCCGCCGGCCACGGCAGCATGTTCCTCTACGCGTGGCTGCACCTGAGCGGCTACGACATCCCGCTGGACGAGGTGAAGAAGTTCCGCGCGTTGCACAGCATCACGCCGGGGCACCCGGAATTCCGCGAGACGCCCGGCGTCGAGGCGACGACCGGCCCGCTGGGGCAGGGGGTGGGCAACGCGGTCGGCATGGCGGTCGCCGGCCAGATGGCGGCGGCGCGGTTCAACACGCCCGAGCACACGGTTTTCGACTATCATGTCGTTTGCCTCGCGGGCGACGGCTGCATGCAGGAAGGCGTGGCGATGGAGGCCGTGGCGTTCGCCGGGCACCAGAAGCTCGACAACCTGATCCTGATTTACGACTCGAACGACGTGACGCTCGACGCGATGGCGGTGAAGACGCAGAGCGAGAACGCCGCCGCGCGCTTCAAGGCCATCGGCTGGGACGTGCAGACGATCGACGGCCACGACATGGCGGTGTTCCTGAAGGCCTTCAACAAGGCCAAGAAGGCAACGAGTGGAAAACCGCAGCTGATCATCGCGAAGACGCAGATCGCGCGCGGCATCCCGGAAGTCGCCGGCACGGCCAAGGGCCATGGCGAGGGCGGGGCAAAGTTCGCCGACAGCGCGCGCGCCGGACTTGGCTTGCCGGCCGACCAGCACTTCTTCGTGAGCGACGACGTCCGCGCCTATTTCGCGGATCATCTGAAACGACTGCTCCGCCACTACAAGAAGTGGGAAAAGACGTTTGAGGCGTGGCGCACCGCTAATCCGGACAAGGCCGCGCTGCTCGACTCCGCGAAGAACGCGCCGAACGCGAGCGCACTGCTCGCGAAGATCCCGGCGTTCCCGGCCGACGCCAAGCTCGCCACGCGCGCGGCGGGACGCGACGTGCTGCAGCCCGTCGCCGCGGAACTGCCGCTGCTGATCGGCGGCAGCGCCGACCTCTACGGCTCGACGTTGAACCTCATCGCGGCGGACAAGGACTTTGACCCGAGCAATCGCGGCGGCCGGAATATTCGCTTCGGCATTCGCGAGCACGGCATGGCCGCGATCGCGAACGGCATCGCTTACGACGGGCTCTTCCGTCCGAGCGTGGCGACGTTCCTCGTGTTTGCCGACTACTCGCGTCCGCCGATGCGGCTCGCGGCGCTATCGGATCTGCCCGTCGTCTACATCTACACGCACGACTCGATCGGCGTCGGCGAAGACGGCCCGACGCACCAGCCGGTGGAGACGGTCTCAGCGCTGCGCGTGATTCCGAACATGGATGTGATCCGTCCGGCGGATCCGGAGGAAACCGCCGGCGCGTTTGCTGCGGCGCTCGAACGGACGGATGGGCCGACGCTGCTGGCGCTCACGCGTCAGGCGCTGCCGATGCTGAACGACATTCCGGTGCAGACGCGCCGCGAAGGCGTGCTCAAGGGCGGCTACGTGGCGAAGCAGGAAACGGCGGCGCTCACCCACATCCTCATCGCGACGGGCAGCGAACTGCAGATCGCGCTCGCCGCGGCCAAGACGCTCGGTGCCGGCGTGCGCGTCGTGTCGCTGCCGTCGTTCCAGCGATTTGACCAGCAGTCGCCGGAGTATCGCGAGAGCGTGCTGCCCGCCAGCTGCCGGAAGCGTGTCGCGGTCGAGGCGGGTGTGCCGGACCTCTGGTATAAATACGTCGGCCTCGAGGGTAAGGTGGTGGGCATCGCCCGCTTTGGCCTGAGCGCTCCTGGGCCGGTCGTGTTCAAGGAACTCGGCATCACCGCCGAAGCCGTCGTCGCTGCCGCTCAGTCGCTGTAAGCCGATCTGAAGCGAAGTTTTCGAGGGCGAGCTTCCGCACTGCGGGTGCTCGCCCTTTCTGTTTTATGCTGAAGCGCTGCAGCGTGGCATCCGAATTCCTGACATGGGCGGGACGCCCATGCCACGTGGCACGGGCGTCCCGCCCGTGGAGGTCCGGCGCTTCCGCTACGAAAGCGCGTTGAGGGCAACGCGCTCCGCCTTGCCGGCGACCACGCGATGCCGCCAGTAGCGCTGTTCTCGCGCCGCCGCCGCAGCATCAGAGAAACTCACAACGCGGCTGCAGACACGCTGGCCGCTTGCGCGGATAGTTAGCCGGCTAACAGTTAGGGCCCTTATCAACGCGCCGGGCCCTGAATGTCCTTTTTGCTGCTCAACAATCTGCCCAAGTACGAGTGCCTCCTCGCGGCGTCGAAGTCGTTTCCTGAACTCGACCCTTCCGCGACGGAGGTCTTCCTGCATTTGCTGCGCGCTGGGGATGACGCGTTTCGCGTCGCCGGCGCGCATCTCGCCGAGCACAACCTGTCGCAGGGCCGGTTCATGGTCTTGGTACTCCTGCACAGCAAGGCCTGCCACGGTACCCGCCCATGCACGCCCGCCGAGCTCGCCGAGCTGGCCGGCGTGACCCGTGCCACCATGACCGGTTTGATCGACACGCTCGAGCGCGACGGGCTGGTCAACCGGGAGCCCGATCAAGCCGATCGCAGGATGATGCTGGTGACGTTGACGGGCAAAGCACGAGCGTTGTTGCAGGCCGTCATGCCGCCGCACTTCGAGCGAATGGCATTGTTGATGCAGCCGTTGACCGAGTCCGAACGCCAGACCCTCGTCTTGCTGCTGGCCAAGATCACCGGCCAAGCGGCGAAGCTTGGCTCGCCGCGGGCGGAATCGCCCCCGGTTTCCGTCGCGCCCTGAATTTTCCGGCCCCCGCCGGCTCCAGCCGTTTCGAAATCCACCACACCACTCCCGCCATGATCAAGAGATTCGCCCTCACGACCGTCGCCATCATCGTTATTGTTGGCGCGCTGGTCGGCACCAAGCTGCTGCAGTTCCGCGCCATGGCCGCTGCCGGCGCACACATGACTCCTCCCCCCGAGACCGTCACCTCGGCGCCCGTGCGCGAGGAAGACTGGCCCGACACCGTGACCGCCACCGGGTCGGTCGAATCGGTTCAGGGCGTCACGGTCGCCGCGGAACTGGCGGGCAAGGTCATGAAGCTGGCGTTCGAGCCCGGCGCATTGGTCCAGGCCGGCGATCTGCTGGTGCAACTCGACACTTCGAGCGAAGAGGCGCAGCTGCGCGCGGCCGAGGCCTCCGCCCAACTCGCGAAGGCCAATTTCGACCGTTCGCGCGACCTCATCCAAAAGGCGACGATCTCGCAGGCCGAACTCGACGCCGCCGATGCGCAATACAAGGAGGCGGTCGCCCGGGCTGATAACATCCGCGCCACGATCGCCAAGAAAACGATCCGCGCGCCCTTCGCCGGCCGGCTCGGGCTGCGGCTCGTCAACCTGGGTCAGATCCTCCGCGAGGGTGATGCGATCACCACGCTGCAGACGCTCGATCCGGTCTACGTGAATTTCTCCGTCCCACAGCAGCGGCTGTCGGTGTTGCACCCGGGCGCGGACGTCCGGGTGACGACGGATGCAGCGCCGAAGGTTGTCTTCGCCGGCAAGATCACCGCGATCAGCCCCGAGGTGGATGTCGTGACGCGCAACGTGCGCGTGCAGGCCACGGTGCCGAACGTCGAGGAACGGCTGCGTTCGGGCATGTTCGCCAACGTCGAGGTCGTGCTCCCCACCGCCGAGAAAAAGCTCATCGTCCCGGCGACGGCCATCCTCTACGCGCCGTACGGCGATTCGGTTTTCGTGATCGAAGAGAAGAAGGACCCGCAATCCGGCCAGGTGCAGCAGGTGCTGCGGCAGCAGTTCGTTCGCCTCGGTGGCGCGCGCGGCGACTACGTGGCGGTGACTTCGGGGCTGAAGCCGGGCGACCAGGTCGTGACCAGTGGCGTGTTCAAGCTCCGGGCCGGCACGCCTGTGGTCATCGACAACAAGCTCGCGCCCGACGCGAAGCTCGATCCGAAACCCGCCAACACCTGAGCCGCCATCCCTCCACCCCGGCACCGCCCGCCAACGAAATCGTGTAACACCTGTTACCAGTTTCGTCGGGGCGGGAGACGGGATGCGGGGCGACTACACCCACCACCACATGAAATCTTTCACCGACATCTTCATCCGGCGGCCCGTGCTCGCGATCGTCGTCAACCTGGTGATCGTGATCGCCGGCGTCCAGGCCTGGCGTTCGCTCAACGTCCGCCAGTATCCGCGCAGCGAAAACGCCTCCGTCAACGTCTCCACCGTCTATGTCGGCGCCAGCGCCGAACTCGTCCGCGGCTTCGTCACCACGCCGCTCGAGCGGGCTATCGCGTCAGCCGACGGCATCGATTACGTGCAATCGAAAAGCCTGCAGGGTTTTTCGATGATCAACGCGCGTCTGAAGCTCAACTACGAGCCGACGAAGGCGCTCGCCGACATCACCGCGAAGGTGAACCAGGTCCGCAACGACCTGCCGCCCGAGGCGGAGGTGCCCTCGATCTCAGTCGAGTCGGCCGACTCCCAGTTCGCATCGGCCTATCTGAGCTTCGCGTCGGACATGCTGTCGCAGGCGGAGATCACCGACTACCTCACGCGCGTCGTACAGCCGCGGCTCGGCGCCGTGGCCGGCGTGCAGCGCGCGGAAGTGCTCGGCGCACGCACGTTCGCGATGCGCATCTGGCTCAAGCCCGAAAAGATGGCCGCGCTCAACATCAGCCCGGCGCAGGTTCGGCAGGCGCTCGCCGCCAACAACTACCTCGCCGCGGTCGGCAGCACGAAGGGCTCGCTCGTTCAGGTCAATCTGACCGCCAACACCGATCTGCATTCGGTCGAAGAGTTCAAGCGGCTCGTTGTCCGCCAGTATAACGACACCACCGTCCGGCTTGAAGACGTGGCCGACGTCGTCCTCGGGGCCGAGGACTACGACACCGAGGTGCGCTATTCCGGGCAGACCGCGGTGTTCATGGGGATCTTCCCGCTGCCCAACGCCAACACCATCGACGTGGTGAAACGCGTGCGCACCGAACTCGACGCGATCAAGCGCGACCTGCCCAGCGGACTCGAGGCGCGGATCGGCTACGACGCCTCCGAATACATCAGCAACGCGATCAGCGAGGTCACGCACACGCTGCTCGACACGCTGCTGATCGTCGTCGTCGTAATCTTCCTCTTCCTGGGCTCGCTGCGGTCCGCCGTCGTGCCGGTGATCGCGATTCCCGTGTCGCTGATCGGCGGCGTGTTCCTGATGCAGACGTTCGGGTTTACGCTCAACCTGCTGACGCTGCTCGCGATCGTGCTGTCGGTCGGTCTCGTGGTCGATGACGCGATCGTTGTCGTTGAAAACGTGGAGCGGCATCTGCGCGAGGGCCTGTCGCCGCGCCAAGCGGCGATGAAGGGCGCGCGCGAACTGGTCGGCCCCGTGATCGCGATGACGGTCACGCTCGCGGCGGTCTACGCGCCGATCGGTTTGCAGGGCGGCCTGACGGGCGCGCTGTTCCGGGAGTTCGCGCTGACGCTCGCCGGCGCCGTCACGATCTCCGGCATCGTGGCGCTGACGCTGTCGCCCACGATGGCCGCGCACATGCTGCGCAGCGCCGCCGAGGAGGAGCGCGGGTTCACCGGCTGGGTGAACCATCACTTCGATCGGTTGCGCGAAGCCTATGGCCGCGCGCTCGGCAGGACGCTGCAAGCGCGGCCGTTCGTTTACGCAATCTGGTTCGTGGTCGGCGCGCTGGCGTTCCCGATGTACATGTTCTCGCCGAAGGAGCTCGCGCCGACCGAGGACCAGAGCGTGATCTTCGGCATCATCAACGCGCCAGCCAACGCCACCGCCGACCAGAAGCGGATCTACGCGCGCGCGGCGGAGCAGGCGTTCCTCAGCACGCCCGAGGTCGATCTCACCTTCCAGATCATGCTCCCGCCTTCGGCCGGCGCTGCGCTCGGTGCCGACGGTTTCTCGGGCATGGTGCTGAAACCCTGGCACGCGCCGCGCGAGCGCACGGTGTTCGAGATTCTCCCCGAGGTGCAGGCCAAGCTCTCGCAGATTCCCGGCATCCAGATGTTCGCGACGACGCCGTCCGCCTTGCCGGGCGGCAGCAATTTTCCGGTCGAGTTCGTCATCGCTTCGACGGCGGAGTCGGACCAGTTGCTCGAGTTCGCGCACCAGATCCAGGCGAAGGCGATGCAGAGCGGGATCTTCTTCTTTCCGCCGCTGATCGATCTGAAATACGACCAGCCGCAGGCGCGCGTGATCATCGACCGCGAAAAAGTCGCCACTCTCGGACTCAACCTCTCGCAGGTCGGCGCGGACCTCGCGTCGGCACTCGGCGGCAACTTCGTCAACCGCTTCAACATCGAAGGCCGGAGCTACAAGGTCATCCCGCAGATCGAGCGCAGCGAGCGGCTCAATCCGGAGCAGCTCGAGGATATCTACATCACCGGCCCGCGGAACCAGCTAATCCCGCTGAACGCCGTCGCGCACATCGAGCACCAGACCGTGCCGCGTTCGCTGAATCGTTTCCAGCAGCTCAACGCGGTGACGCTCTCCGGCCAGACGAATCGCACGCTCGATCAAGCGCTCAAGGTGCTCGAGGAGGCGGCGCGTGACATCCTGCCGCCCGGATACTCCGTCGACTACACCGGCGAGTCGCGGCAGCTGCGGCAGGAGGGCAACAAGTTCCTGCCGGCATTCATCCTGGCGATCGTGCTGATCTTCCTGGCGCTCGCGGTGCAGTTCAACTCGTTCCGCGATCCGCTGGTAATCCTGCTCGGGTCGGTGCCGCTGGCGATGTTCGGCGCGCTGGTCTTCACGGTCTTGAAAATGCCGAACCCGAACGTGCCCTTCTGGACCAACGGCTGGACGACGACGCTGAACATCTACGCGCAGGTCGGACTGGTCACCCTGGTCGGGCTGATCGCGAAGAACGGTATTCTCGTCGTTGAGTTCGCCAACAAGCTACAGGAGCAGGGCCGCTCGAAGATCGAGGCGGTGCACGAGGCGGCCATGACCCGGCTCCGGCCGGTGCTGATGACGAGCGTCGCCACGGTGGCCGGTCACTTCCCGCTGACGCTCGTCACCGGGGCCGGCGCGGCGGCCCGCAATTCGATCGGGTTGGTGCTTGTCGGCGGCATGACGATCGGCACGATCTTCACTTTGTTCGTGTTGCCATCGCTCTACGTGTTGATTGCCAAGGAACACCGAGCCGTGGCCCGCGAACCGGTGTTCGAGTCCAATCTCGAGCCCGCGCCCACGTTCGCTAAATAAGTCTACCATGAAGTTTGCCCGCCATTTTTTCCGGTCCGCGATCGGACCGGCCGCCTTCATTCTGGCCGCGACCACGCCGTTTGCCGCTCCGGCCACCGAACCGCCGCCGCCGGCGCCGGCCCGCATCGATTTGCAGACGGCGATCGGCTATGCGCTCGAACACAACTTCGCGATCCGGCAGGCGCGCGAGCGCATCCGCGAGCAGGAAGGCGTCGTCGTCGAGGTGAAGGCGCAGGCGCTGCCGAATGTCGGCGCCGGCGGCAACTATCAGTTCGGCGAGCGCGAGATCTCCAACTCGCAGCCGCAAAGCAACCACGGCTGGTCGCTCAACCTGACCGCCAGCCAGACGCTCTTCGCCGGCGGCGGCGTCCGCGCCTCGATTCAGAGCTCGGAGCTCGTGCGCGAAGCGGCGCTGCTGGACCTGAAAGCCGTCATCAATGCGGCGCTGCTGCAGGTGCGCACCAACTACTATCAGGTACTGCTCGCGCGGGAACGGATCACGGTGCAGGAGGAAAACCTCCGGCTGCTGGAACAACAGTTGAAGACGACGACCGATCGGTTCGAGGCGGGCACCGTATCCGGCTTCGAGCGGCTGCGGGCCGAGGTCGCGGTGGCAAACGCCAAGACGCCGCTGATCTCCGCGCGCAACGACTACCGCCTCGCGATCGAGGCGCTCCGGCAATCACTGGGCCTCACCACGCGCCGCACCGAGTCGCTCGATTCGGCCGCCGAAATCGTCGGCAAACTCGATTTCGAGCCCGTCAGCTTCGATCTCCGCTCGGCCACCGAGTCGGCGCGCGCCAACCGCCCCGATCTCCAGCGGCTGAGCAAGCTCGTCGCCGCGAGCGAGCGGGCGATCACCACGGCGCGCTCGGGCTACTACCCGCGCGTCGCCGCGGTCGGCGGTTGGGAGGCCTTCAAGGGCCGCACGCTCGCCGTGAGTGACGGACGCGAAGGCGCCTTCATCGGCGTGCAGTCGCAATGGGACATCTTCGACGGCCGCGCCACCTCCGGACGGGTCGCGCAGGCCCGCTCCGTCGTGGAGCAGAACCGGCTGACGCTGGTCGAGCGCGAGCTCGCTGCCGAGGTCGAGGTGCGCCGCGCCTATTCCTCCTGGCAGGAAGCGACCGAGCTGGTCGAGGCGTCGGGCCGCGTCGTGGAGCAGGCCGAGGAAGCGGTCCGGCTGGCCAACGCGCGTTACAGCGCCGGCACCGGCACGCAGCTCGACGTGTTGCAGGCGCAGGTCGAGTTGACCACCGCGCGCACCAACCAGGTGCAGGCTTACTACAACTACAACGTTGCGATCGCGACGTTGCGGCAGGCCATGGGCCTGACCGACGCGCTGGTTCAAGGGTAACCGCGACGGCCGCGCGGCCGTCCGATCACTCGCGCCCGTCGCTGCCCGCTTGGCGGGCGTGCGGTGCGGCGCGTCCGACGGCAGCCGTCCGGCTCGGCGACTCAACCGCCCGCGCAGGCCGGCTGCCGCGCATCCATAACTCTTCGCAACCCGCCAAGTTTCGTCGTGTCTTCTTGCTGTCCATGAAAGCCGTCCGCGGGATTCTCATCGGTCTCGGCGTCGTCATTCTTCTGCTCCTGGTGCTGGTCGCCGTCGCGTTCAACTCCTCGGTGCAGACTTGGGCTGCGCGCAAGGCGCTCGCGAGCCGGCCGGACCTGCATGGCGGGATCGGCTCGGTGTCGGCCGGGTGGAGCCAGGTGCAGTTGCGCGACGTGCGGCTGGAACGCCACGGTGCCGTGCTGACGCTGCCTGCGCTCGACGCAGATGTGCCGCTGGTGCGCGCGGGGATCGGTCAGAACGTGAACGTCCGGCGACTCGTGGCGAAAGGCTGGACGCTCGATTTGACGAAGGCGGCGCAGCTCTCGGGTCCGGCCCGGCAGGCGGCGGCGTGGCTGCGATCCGAGCCAGCAGGGGCGACCGCGGCGCGGGGCGATTTTTCCCTGCTGCCCTCGGCGTATGCGGCGGAGTCGGCGCAGGCGGCGGCACCGATGTTCCGCGGAGTGTTTCACGAGCTGCAGCTGCCAGTGGATCTGTCACTCGACGGCGTGGAACTCGATGGCGAGGTGATCCTGCCGCCGCTGGAGGGGCAGGGGCCCCTGCGACTGCGCGTGGTCGTGCACGGCGGCGGACTCGCCGCGAACCGCGAGGGCAATTTTACCGTGGATGTTTCCGCGGCGAAAGGCGACGGCGGGGCGCTCACGTTGCACGCGCAACTGGCTGCGACGATGGACACGCCGCGCACCTTCGCGCGGCTCGGCACCCGCGCCACGGCCATGATGAGCGGCACGCAGCATCCGGCGGGCGTGAAGCTCGACGCGAATCTCGAGGCGACGCGCACCCCCACGGGCGAGACTTACGCGTTGCTGCTCGTGCAGGGCGAGAAGCAACTCGCGTCGCTGCAGGGCACGTTGACCACGGCGACCGCGCGGATCGGTGGCACGTGGAAAGTGGATCTCGGCGACGCGGATCTCGCGCCGTTCCTGTTGGGGCAGCCGCTGCCGACGTTCACGGCGGTGGGCGAGGGCGGTTTTGCAACCGACACGACCTTCGGCGAGGTGCACGCGAGTGGGCGGCTGCAAGCGTCCGCCGATCGGCTCGCCGTAGCGCGGCCCGAACTCGCCGGGATCGGCCGCACGAACGTGACTGCGGATTTCGACGTGTTGCAGCATGGACGTTCGCTTCGCGTGGAGCGGTTGACCGCGAACCTCTCGGGCCAGGCGCCGGTGGCCAGCGTGCGCGCGCTGCAGCCTTTTGAATTCAATCTGAGCACCGCGGAGCTGCGCGTGGCGGATCCGGCGCAGGATCTCGTCGGCGTCGTGCTCACCGGCCTGCCGGTGGCGTGGGCGCAGCCCTTCGCGGGCGAACTCAGGCTGGGCGGCGGCGACGTCTCGGGCGAATTCGCCGCCAGCGCGCGCGATGGCGGGCTGGCTCTGCGGTCCCGCCGGCCGCTGACGATCCATGGATTTTCGCTGAGCGACGCGGACGGGCCGCTGCTGCAGAACCTCGACGTGACGCTCAACGCCTCGGCGGACTATACGCCCCTCGGCTGGCAGGCGCAGGTGGTCGAGCTCACGCTGCGACAGGCCGGCGCGACGCTGCTGGCGCTCGACGCCAAGGCGGGCCGACTGACTGGCCCCGCCCAGCCGATCAAAGTCACCGGTCGCTGGAGTGCCGACCTGCCGGGTTGGACCAACCAGCCGGCCGTGCACGGCGCGCTGCAACTCGTGAGCGGCACCGCGCAGGGCGAGTTCAATGCCAGCATCGACGGCACGCGGTCGATCGAGACCAGATTGTCCGTGATGAATCTGGTGGCGACCACGAAGGAGACGCTGCCGGCCATCACGGCCGAGGTGCGCGCTGACATGTCAAGCGACGGTCACGTCACGTTCAAATCGCCATGGCTCTTTGAGCACGCGGGCCGCAAGTCGGATCTGCTCCTGAGTGGCACGTTTACGCCGGGTAAACCCGCGGCCACGGTGGACGCGCGGCTGACGGGCGAGCTGATTCATCTGGAGGATGTCCGCATGCTCGCGCTGCTGGTGCCGGGCGAGACGGCCGAGGACAAGTCCGCCAAGCCGGAAGAGAAACCCGCGGGCGCGCCGTGGGCCGGCATCGGCGGGCAGATCACGCTCGCGCTGAAAAAAGTGGTGCAGGCGGAAGACTTCGAGGTGACCGACGTCGCGGGCGCGCTGCGGATCGATCCGCAGAAGCTGAGCCTCGACGCTGTGCGCGCGGTGTTTGGTCCGGAGAGCGATCTGAAGCTGAACGGCGGCGTGCGCTACGATCCGCAGGCGGCGCAGGCCTATGCGTTCAACGGTGATCTGGTGGTGCGGAATCTCGAGACGGGGCCGGTGTTTCGCGCGATGGATCCGGCGAAGCTGCCGACCATCGAAGGCAAGGTGAACGTCACCAGCCATCTGGCCGGGGCGGGAGCCAGCCTGGGCGAAGTGGTGGAGCGCACGCAGGGACAATTTGAGATCACGAGCAAGGGCGGCGTGTTTCGCGCGCTCGCCACGGTGCTGCCGGCCGAGCGGATGCAGACGGCGCAGTCCGCGCTTTCGATCGTGGGCGGCCTGTTCGGGGGTTCCACCGAGGAAACGGTGAACACGACGCTGGAAATCGTGAAGATCCTCGCCGAGATCCCGTTCGACCAGCTGAGCGTGAAGGCCGAGCGCGGCACAAATCTCGATCTGCTGCTGCAGGATTTCACACTGATCTCGCCGACGGTGCGGCTCGCGGGCGCGGGCAAACTCGACTACGTGCCGGGCCGGCCGCTGCTGCAGCAGGCGCTCGACCTGCAAATCAATCTGGGCGCGCGCGGCCGGTTGGGCGAACTGCTCGGCAAAGTGAAATTGCTGAAGGCGGAGACGGACAATCTCGGCTACAGCGCGTTCTCCACGCCGATCAAGATCGGTGGCACGCTGGCGCATACCGACACGAGCGACCTGCAGACGAAGTTGCTCAACCTCGCGGTGGAGAAGAGCGGGGTGGGCGAGGCGATCAACAAGATCCTCGGCGGACGGAAATAGGTGGGTGGAGGTGGCACGGGCGTCTCGCCCGTGAGCAGGACGCAAGGCTGAGGTGCGAAAACAATGTCACGTAGCACCCACGGGCAAGATGCCCGTGCCACGTGCCACGCGGCCTTGTGTTGCGGCCTTGCGCTGCGCGCGGCGGGTCGGCAAGTGTGTGAGCTCCTGCATGGCCCCAACCTCCGATTCGCGCTCCACCGGCATGGGCGGCATTCGCACCCTCGACCGGGTGCTGCGCGGGTGGACGCTGGCGGTGTTCGTGTTCCTCTATCTGCCGATCCTCGTGCTCGTGGTGTATTCGTTCAACGCGTCGCGGCTGAACATCGTCTGGCAGGGCGTCACGCTGGAATGGTACGAGCGGCTGCTGCACAACGCGCCGCTGCTGCGCGCAGCGAAGAACAGTGTGATCATCGCGGCATTTTCGGTGGTGCTGTCGGTCGTGCTCGGCACCGCCGGCGCGTGGCTGCTGCACCGCTACCGGTTTCATGGCGCGCGCACGCTGCAGACGCTCGCGGCGGTGCCGATGGTGATTCCCGAGGTGCTGATGGGCATCAGCCTGCTGATCTTTTTCACGATGGCAGGAATGCAACTCGGCTTTATCACCGTGATCATCGGCCACGTGACGTTCTGCTTTCCGTTCGTGCTGGTCGCGGTGCAGGCGCGGCTGCGCGGACTGGATCCGGCGATCGAGGAGGCGGCGCTCGATCTCGGCGCGACGCCGCTGAAGGCTTTCTGGCTCGTGATCGTGCCGTGCCTGCGGCCGGCGATCGTCGCGGGGGCGTTGATGGCGTTCACGCTGTCGATGGACGAGCTGATCGTGACGTTTTTCACCACGAGCGCCGCGTCGGCGACGCTCCCGATCCGGGTGTTCGGCATGGCGAAGGTCGGACTCAATCCCATGCTCAACGCACTCTCCGCGCTCTTCATCATCGCGACCGTCGCGGTGGTGTTCTTCTCCGACTACGTGCGCAAGCTGCACCGGTGACGCCGGCAACCGTCGCCGCCGGCACGCGTTATGCCTCTTTTCCCTCCACATCGCCTATGAAACTCGTTCGTTTCCTCCTCCCGCTCGGACTGGCCGCCGCGGTCAGCACCGTCTCCGCCGCTTCCAAAAAACAGGAACTGAATCTCTTCGGCTGGTCCGAGTATGTGCCGCAAGCCGTGATCGACGGGTTCACCGCCGAGACGGGCATTCGCGTGAACTTCGAGACGTATGCCTCCAACGAGGAACTGCTCTCGAAACTCGTGGCCGGTGGCGGCGCCTATGATCTCGTGCAGCCGTCGGACTACGCGGCCGAGGTGATGATCCGCCAAAAACTCCTCGCTCCGCTCGACCTCAGCCAGTTGACCAATTTGAAAAATATCGATCCGAGCTTCCTGAAGCGGCCGCACGATCCCGAAGGTCGCTACACGGTCCCCTACATGGCTGGCACCGTTGGGATCGTCGTGAACACCGACGTCATTAAGACCCCGATCAAGGGCTACCGCGATGTGTTTCAACCGGCGCACCAGGGCCGGATCGTGGTGCTGAATGACAACCGCGAACTCGTGACCTGGGCGCTCTACACGCTCGGTCTGCCGATCAACACGATCAACGCGGAGGCGCTCGCGAAGGTGCGGCCGGTGCTCGCGGACTGGGTGCAGCGGGTGAAAGTGTTCGACTCCGACAGCCCGAAGACCGCGCTGCTCAACGGCGATGTCGACCTCGGCATCGTGTGGAGCGGCGAAGCGGCGATCCTCTGGAACCAGGACAAGAAGTTTCAGTATGTGATTCCGGCGGAAGGCGCGCATCAGTTCATCGACGTGCTGGCGATCCCGGCAGCGGCGAAGAACAAGGAAAACGCTCACAAGTTCATCAACTACATCCTTCGTCCCCAGGTCTCGAAACTGGTGTCGGCAGATTTCCCCTACACGAACCCGAATCTCGAGGCCCGCAAGCTGCTGTCGCCGGAGGAACTGGCCAATCCCGCGAGCTATCCGCCCGCCGGCAAACTGGAAACGTTCCGCGACATCGGTCGCGCCGCCGGCGACATCGACCGGCTGGTGACGGACTTGAAGAGCGGACTGTGAGAGAACAGGCCCAGACTCCCACGCTGACCGAACTCGGTCTTCGGCCGGCTTGGCCGTGGCACGGGCGTCTCGCCCGTGAGCGATGGACGCTGTTCGTCGTTGGTTCGGCCGCGCTGGAGCGGTCCGAACCCGGGCAGGCGGCCGCTGCCGGCCCTGAGATCACGGGCGGGACGCCCGTGCCATGCCGGAATTGCGATGACGAACGACGTCCGTAGCTCCGCCGCCGTCGGGCTCGAGCGCCGCCGCGCCTCGTGGCGCGCGTGGCTGCTGCTCGCGCCGATGGTGCTGTGGCTGGTGTTGTTCGTGGTGCTGCCGAGCGTCATCCTGCTGGTCTACAGCTTTTGCGAGCGGGACGAACTCGGCCGCGTGGTTTACACGTTCACGACGGAGAACTTCATTCGCGTGTTCGATCCGGTTTACGTCCGGATCTTCGCACGCTCGATCGGTTATGCAGGGTTGACCACGATCATCTGCGTGGTGGTCGGGTATCCGGTCGCGTTCTGCGTTGCGCGCGCGCGCGAGGAGTGGCGGCAACGGCTGCTGCTGCTGGTGATGATTCCGTTCTGGACGAGCTTCCTGATTCGCACCTACGCGTGGATCACGATCCTGAAAAAAGAGGGATTGCTGAACGGGCTGCTCGAAGGCCTGGCGCTCCCCTCGGTCGAGCTGCTCTACACGCCGACGGCGGTGATTATCGGACTGGTTTACGCTTATCTGCCGTTCATGATCCTGCCGATCTACGGCAGCGCGGAAAAGCTCGACGGCGCCTTGATCGAAGCGGCCTACGATCTGGGCGCAGGACCGCTGCGCGTGTTTTCGAGCGTGATCATCCCGCTCACGCTGCCCGGCATCGCGGCGGGTACGCTGCTGGTGTTCGTGCCGGCGATCGGGATGTTTGCCATCACCGACCTCATGGGTGGTGCGCGCGTGCCGATGATCGGCAACGTGATTCAGAACCAGTTCATGCAGGCGCGCGACTGGCCGTTCGGCGCGGCGCTGGGAGTTGTTTTTATGGCGTTGTTCGCCCTCACGTATCTCATCCTGCTGCGCGTGACCACGCGGGAGGAGCACCCATGAATGCGATGGTCGAGTTGCACGGAGTCACCCGCCGTTTCGGCGCCGTCGCGGCGGTGGACAACGTCAGCCTGCAGATCGCCGCGGGCGAGTTTCTCACGCTGCTGGGCCCCTCGGGTTGTGGCAAAACCACCCTGCTGCGACTGATCGCAGGATTCGACACGCCGACGAGCGGGGAGGTGTGGATCGAGGGCACGGACGTTTCGCGGCTGCCGCCGTATCGGCGACCGGTGAACCAGGTTTTTCAGAGCTATGCGCTCTTCCCGCATCTGACGGTCGCGGAGAATGTGGGCTTCGGCCTAAAAATGCAGCGGGTGCCGAAAGCGGAGGCCGCCGAGCGCGTACGGCAGACGCTCGAACTCGTGTCGCTGACCGGGCTCGACGCGCGGCGGCCGCACCAGCTTTCGGGTGGACAGAAGCAGCGCGTGGCGCTCGCGCGTGCGCTCGTCTGCCGGCCGAAAGTGCTCTTGCTCGACGAGCCGCTGTCGGCGCTCGATGCGAAGCTGCGGCTGACGATGCAACTCGAGCTGAAGCGGCTGCAACGGCAGCTCGGGATCACGTTCGTGTTTGTCACGCACGACCAGGAGGAGGCATTGACGATGAGCGATCGGATCGCGGTCGTGAACCGCGGCAGAATCGAGCAGCTCGACACGGCACCGGAGATTTATCACCGGCCGGCGACGCCCTTCGTCGCGGATTTCGTCGGCCAGGGCAACCTGCTCGCGGCGGAGCGCGTGGCCATGGCGGGGTTCGATGTGCGCGTGCGACTGGCGGGCGGGCTTGAGGTGCTGGTGCCCGCGAACAACTGGCCGATGGAGCTTTCGCGGGCGCTGATCTCGATCCGGCCCGAGAAGGTTCACGTGTCTCGGCTGCCCATCGCGGCATCGAATTCGTTCGCCGTCGAGGTGAAGGAAGAGGTGTTCCGCGGCGCGACCGATCACCTGGTGCTGGTGACCGACATTGGCACGCGGCTCAACGCCGTCGTGGCGAACGAGAGCGAGCTGGGCGACATCTTTCACGCGGGCGACAGCGTGTTCTGCGCGCTGCATCCGGACGACCTGGTCGTCGTCCGAGCGGAGTGACCTGCCGCACCGGTCACCATGTAACCAATTAGGTTACATGGTGCGGAGCTGGCGGCTGGTTTGTCGTTTTTGTAGGGCCGGCGCTCGCCGCCGGCCGAGACATTGGCGCGACCCCGACTGCATCAGCGGCTGCCGGCGAGCGTCAGCCCTACTGCCGAAGTGGGTGCTTACCCTTCGCGCGCCAATTCGACGGCGCGGGCCTGGGCGGCGAGGATCGTCTTTTTGATCAGGCCGCGAAAATCGCCCGCCTGCAGCTGCTGCAATCCCGCGAGCGTGGTGCCGTTGGGGGACGTGACCTGGTTGCGCAGCGTCTCCGGATCCACGCCACGCTTCACGAGCAGTTGCGCGGAGCCGAGTACGGTGTGCATGGCGAGCTGCGCGGCCATCTCCGGTGCGAGCCCGGCGGCGATGCCGCCGTCGCGCAGCGCGGCGACGAATTCGAACAGGAACGCCGGACCGCTGCCGCTGAGCGCGGTGACCGCGTTCATCTGTTCCTCGGGCAGCGCGAGAAACTGGCCCATCGCGCCGAGGAGCGTCTCGACGATGTCGCGGTCGGCGGGCGACAGCGGATCACGCGAGCAGTAGGCGCTGATGCCCGCGCCGATTGCGGCGGGCGTGTTGGGCATGACGCGCACGACGTTCCGCGCCTGCGGGAACACCTGCACCAACGCGGCGAGCGGCTTGCCGGCGAGAATCGAGAGCACCAGCTTGCCGCGCGTCAGCGTGGTCAGCTGCGGGTCCGCGCTCGCGAGATGCTGCGGCTTGAACGCCAGCACGACCAGATCCGCCGGGGCGAGCAGCGCCGGCAGGTCTGTGGCGCGCGCGATGCCCGTGCGTTTCGCGAGCGTCTCGGCGGTGCCATCGGCGGCGCTGTAGCACCCGAGCTTCGCGCGGGCGTTCGGATCGCGCGCGAGCAGTCCATCCACCATGGCCGACGCCATGTTCCCGGAACCGATGAAGGCGGTATGCGTTGTCATGAGAGGCAACGACGATCGATGCCCGGTGCCGCCGAGGCAATCCCGGTCTGCGGGTGCGGCTTCAGCACTGGGGCGGCAGGCTTGAACTGACGCTGCCACCGCCGAACTGGCGGCTCAAAAGGTAGGGCGGGCATTCCGCTGCCCGCCGGGATATCAACTGACGTTCACGGCGCTCACGGAGTGAGCGCCCTACCTTGGTTGGCGAGCACGCTGCCCTCAACGCGCTTGGCCGTAACCGCATGACGTCGCCGTGCGGCCCGCTTTGTAACCGCGGCTACGATCAAAGCAGCGCCTTGGGGGCAAGGCGCTCCACCGGCAGCAGAGATGTTTCTGCCTCAGGCCTCGTGCTTGCGGAGCTTGCGCGCTTCGAGCGGATGCGTGAGCACGGCGACGGCGCCGCCCTCCGGCCGGTCGGACATCGTCGCCTCGCCCCCGAGATTACGCAACGCGTGCCGCGCGACGGTCAGGCCCATGCCGACGCCGACCGTGTGTTTGGAGCTGATGAACGGCTCGAAGATGTGATCGCGAATCTCCTCGTCGATCCCGCGCCCGGAGTCCTCGACGCGGATCTCGATCATGGTTGGCTCGCCTGGTTTTTCGAGCAGCTGCGTGCGGACTGCGATCGGGTGGGGTGCGTTCGGCTGCTGGCCATAGGATTCCCAGGCGTTGATCAGCACCTTCGACAGCACTTCCTCGAACACCTCGTAGTTGGTTTCGAAAATCAGTTCGCCGAGCGGATTCTCGATCGTCACCGGCGTGGTGAGCCGGCATTCCGAGTGGAACCGGGTGACGCTGCTTTCCAGCAACCGCTGCAGATTGCCCTTGGAAAGCGGGGGGCGCGTCTTCACCACGAGCGAGCTGAGCTGCTTGATGATCGACACGATCCGGTGCACCGCGTCCTCGACGTTCTGCGCGTTTTTCCGGACCTGCTCCGGTTTGTCGTAATACGCTTTGATGAGGTCGAGATAACCGATCACGACGCCGAGCAGATTGTTCAGGTTGTGCGCAATGCCCTGCGTGACCGCACCGATGGTGGCCGCGCGACGGGCTTCGACGAGCCGGCGCTGCAAATCGAGCATCTCGCGATTGATCGTGACGAACCGCAGCTGCGTCTGCACGCGCGCGAGCGTCTCGTCGAGATCGATGGGCTTGGTGATGTAGTCGACGGCGCCGACGTTGAGGCCCTCGATCTTGCCCTCCTTCGACGTGCGAGCGGTGATGAAGATGATCGGGATCGAGCGCGTCAGCTCGTCGGCCTGCAGCCGCTGGCAAACCTCGATGCCGTCCATGTCGGGCATCATCACGTCCAGCAGGATCAGATCGGGCTTGGTCTTGCGCACGAGATCGAGCGCTTCGAGCCCGTTGTAGGCTGCCGTCACCTGAATTCCCTCTCGCTCCAGTTTGCGCTTCAGCAGCTGAACATTAATCGGCTGGTCGTCGACGACGAGAATGGAAGGCTGGGGCATTTTAGGGGTAGAGAAGACCTTCGGGCCGGCCGGTGCAAGTTCGGGCTGGAGTGCCGCAGCCGGCCCGCGGAAGCACCCGCTGGCTGCAGCGACGCCTAGCCGGCGCGGTGCTGGCGCAGCCGATAGGCTTTGACCGTGTTCTTCATCAACATCGCTACGGTCATCGGGCCGACGCCGCCGGGCACCGGCGTGATCTGGCTGGCGAGGGGCGACACCGCGGGGAAATCGACGTCGCCGACCAGCCGATACCCGGACTTCTTCGTGCTGTCGGGCACGCGATTGATGCCCACGTCGATCACGACCACGCCCGGTTTGACCATGTCGGCGGTGACGAAGCCGGCGCGGCCGATCGCCGCGATCAGCACGTCGGCCTGCCGGGTGATCGCCGGGAGATCCTTCGTGGCGGAGTGGCAGATCGTGACCGTGCCGTTGGCGCCGGCCTTCTTTTGCAGCGCGAGCAGCGCGACCGGCTTGCCCACGAGCAGGCTGCGACCGACCACGACGACGTGCTTGCCCTTGAGGTCGACGCCGCTGCGGCTGAGCAGTTCCATGATCCCCGCCGGCGTGCATGAAACGAAGCCGGTGTCGTCATCCTGGGCAACCTTGCCGAGGTTCATCGTGCCGAGCCCGTCGACGTCCTTCTCCGGCGCGATCCGGCGGAACACCTGCAGTTCGTCGAGGTGCTTGGGCATTGGCGCCTGAACCAGAATGCCGTCGACGCCGGCATCGGCGTTGAGTCCGTCGATCAGCGCGAACAACTCTGCCTGTGAAATCGTGACCGGCGGCAGGATCACCCGGCCGGTGAGCCCGATCTCGGCGGCGGTCCGCTCCTTGTTCTTCACGTAGGACACCGAGGCGGGATCTTCGCCAATGCGCACCAGCGCGATGCACGGTTTGCGGCCGGTGAGCGCGGCGACCTCGGCTTTGAGTTCCGCCACGATGGTCGCGGCGATCTTGGATCCGTCAATGAGGGTCATCGGGAGGAAGAACGGGAAGGGAGAAGGAGCGGCGAACCGCGCGCATTTGCCAAGTCACAAAGGGCGCAAGTCTGTCATTGGGACATGTCTGAGCTTTCTGGCGACGGGTAGCGGCGGGACGTCCCTGCCTGCCGAAATCGACGGCAGGCGCGAAGGCCTGCCGCCGGAGCGAGTCTTGCACCTACTTCAGTTGGAGACTTTCGACCTCGATAACGATGTCCTTGGTATTCGGAACGGGCTTGGCGGCGCCGTAAACCACGACGTGGTGGTTGACGTAGTTCTCGATTTGGTCGGTCAACATCAGCTTGCTGATATCCAGGTAAGCGTAGCGCACGCCGGCATCATCGTTGATGGCCCAATCGTAGGGGCGGCGCGGGCGGAAGGCGCTTTGGGTCGAGACGAATTTGCCCTGCACCAGCCGTGGCAGCGACGGTCCGCCGGACATGCCGACGACCGGCGCGGCCTGGCCGGGCGCGGCGACACCGTAGGCGGTCGGCGCCACCGGAGCCGGGGCGACGGGCGTCTGCGCGGGGGTGGGCGCGGGCGCGACCGTCGTGCCGGCCGGCGTCGTCGCGATGGGCGGCATATAACCAGGTGCGCCGCCGAGATGGATGTAACCGGTCAGCGTTTTCTCGACCTTGATCTGCGTCCAGCGGCCGTGCAGGCCGGTGATCTCGGTTTTGTCGCCCACGTCGATTTCCGTGAGCAGCCCGGCGTCGGACTTCGGTTGCTGGCGGACCTGCGCGCCGACACGAATGTCGAGCCCCTTGGTCACGTCCTTGTTCTGCACGTAGCCTTCGAACGGCCCCGGCAGCGTGACTGGCAGCCAGCCGGCCGGGCTGGTCGCCAGGGCTTCGTTGGCGGCCACGGGTTCCGTGCCGGCTTTCAGCACCGTGATGACCGGAGCGTTCTCGTCGGGCGACGTGTGCACGGCGGTGGCGGAGGTGAGCGGAGCAGCGACGGCGGTCGCAGCAGCGGCCAAGCCGGCCAGAAGGAAGGCAAGTTTAGTCTGCATGATGAGAGGCAAAGGATTCGGCGGTGACTTCGATCGCCGCGTGCGGAGTGCGCGGCACCCGGAAGAGTGACTCGATCTCCGCCGGCGACATTTTTTTCATGGCGCGGAGCGGGATGCCTTTCAAGCGGAAGCCGCCGATCTGATACCGGCGCAACCGCTTCACGGGATAGCCGAGTTCGGTGAACAGCAGCCGGATCTCGCGCTTTTTGCCGTGATGCATGTGCACGTCGAGGTTCGTCGCCTCGTGGCTGACGGACGGGTTGATCAGCGCGGCCCGCTCCACCTTGAGCCGCTCGCCCTGCGCGATCACGCCCTTGACCAGCAACGGCAGCCGCTTCGCGGGAAATGGTTTCTCCAACGTGACGTGGTAGCGTTTTACCACGAGGTTCGACGGGTGCATCAGCCGGTGCGCGAGATCGCCGTCCGTCGTGAGGATCACCAGACCCTCGCTGTCCTTGTCGAGCCGGCCCGCACAGAAGAAGCGCAGTTTCGCGAACTCGCGCGGCAGCACGGAGAAGATCGTTTCCGGGTTGTGCGGATCTTCGTTGGTGCAGACGAGCCCGCGGGGCTTGTGCATCGCGAGGGTCACGCGCGGCTGGGCGGTGGTCCGGACGGGCTTGCCGCCGGTGGTGACGCGGTCGACGCCAGGCGTGACTTTTTGCCCGACCTGGGCCGGAGCGCCATTGACCCACACCTCACCGCTGGCGATGAGCGCTTCGGCGGCGCGGCGCGAGCACACGCCCGCGTCGGCCAGGTATTTTTGCAGACGGATGGGCTCGAACGAACGCATGAACCAGCACAGTGGGCGGCAATTCCGCCGCTGCTGCAAGCCTGACGAAAAGTCCGCTGGACTTGCGCCGCCGCGGGCCTGCATACCTTGTCGCCCGCACACATGTCCACCGTAGCGTCCCCCGCTTCCACTTATTCGAAAGACCAACCTTTTCCGGCGCTCGTCACCGAGAACCGATTGCTCACCAAACCCGGCTCCGCCAAGGAGACGCGGCATTTCGTGGTGAGTCTGGCCGGCAGCGGCCTACATTACAAACCCGGCGATTCGCTCGCCGTGTACCCGACCAATCCGGAGCCGGAGGTGGACGCAATTCTGCGCGCGCTCGGCGCGTACGGCGACGAACTCGTTTCGCCGGTGATGCTGCGCTCGCCGCACCCGCTGCCGTTGCGGGACGTACTGATGAACCGGCTCGCGCTCGCCGGCCCGTCGGGGAAGTTCGTCGCGGCGCTGGCGGAGCGCGCCACCGATCCCGCGGAGAAGGCGAAACTCGCGGGCTTACTCGCGCCGGAGTCGCAACCGCTGCTGGCCGGATTTTTGGAGGCGCGACACTTCATCGACCTGATCGAGGAGTTTCCCAGCGCCCGGCTGACGGCGCAGGAATTCGTCGATCATCTGCGCCGGCTGCAGCCGCGGCTGTATTCGATCGCTTCGTCGCCGCGCGTTACACCGACCGACGTGCACCTGACGGTGGCCGTCGTGCGTTACGAGACGAATGAGCGCAAGCGCCTCGGCGTCTGCTCGACTTACCTCTCGGACCGCGTGGCGGTCGGGTCCACCGTGCCGGTCTTCGTGTCGCACTCGCATTTCGCGCCGCCCGAGGATCTGTCGCGTGATGCGATCATGATCGGGCCGGGCACGGGCATCGCGCCGTTTCGGGCGTTTGTGCAGGACCGCGTCGCGGCGTGCGCCGCGGGGCGCAACTGGGTGTTCTTCGGTGACCAGCGTCGCGCGACCGATTTCCTGTACGAAGAGGAGTGGCTTGACTACGTGCGCGCGGGCCAGGTGCGATTCGAATCGGCGTTTTCGCGCGATCAAGCGCAGAAGATCTATGTGCAGGACCGGATGCGCGAACACGCGGCCGAGCTGTGGACGTGGATCAAGCAGGGCGCGCATTTCTACGTCTGCGGCGACGCGAAGCGGATGGCGAAGGACGTGGACGTCGCGCTGCACGATATCGTCGCGCAGCAAGGCGGGATGGATCCCGCCGCCGCGATCGACTACGTGAAGCAGATGAAAAAGGAGAAGCGCTACCAGCGGGACGTGTATTGATTTTCGATTTTGGATTGGGGATTTTCGATTGCAGGCGGCCGAGCAAGCGGCTCGGCTCTAATCGGAAGTCGCTAATCGCAAATCGAAAATCTGCTCATGCTTACCTTCAATTCTCGCACTGCGCTCGTGACCGGTGCCGGTCGCGGGATCGGCAAGGCCATTGCCGAAACCCTGGCCCGGCACGGCGTCACCGTGATCTGCGTCTCCAAGTCCGCCGATTCCTGCGGTGCGGCCGCGGCGGCGATCACCGAGACCGGCGGCAAGGCGAAGGCGATGGCGGTGGACGTGGCCGACGGCGCGGCGATCGCGAAGGCGGCGGAAGCGCTCCTCGGGGAATTCCCGACCATCGACATCCTCGTGAACAACGCCGGCATCACCCGCGATGGGCTGCTGTTCCGGATGAGCGACGCCGACTGGAACGACGTCATCAGCACCAACCTGACGAGCTGCTTTCACTGGACGAAAGCGCTGGCGCGGCCGATGACCCGCGCGCGCTGGGGCCGGATCGTGAACATCACTTCCGTGAGTGGCATCATGGGTAACGCAGGCCAGGCCAACTACTCCGCGGCCAAGGCCGGCATGATTGGCCTCACGAAGACGCTCGCCCGGGAATTCGCCAGCCGGAGTGTCACGGTGAACGCCGTCGCGCCCGGGTTCATCAAGACCGACATGACCACGGATTTCGTCAACAATCCGGAGATCGCCGGCAAGATTCTGGAGGCGGTGCCGCTGAAAAGATTCGGCGAAGCGGCCGACGTGGCGAACCTCTGCGCGTACCTCTGTTCAGAAGAGGCGGGATACGTTACCGGGCAAGTTTTTGCCGTTGACGGCGGCATGGCAATGTGAAGCCTCGCAACTCACCCCGTCCTTTCACTTTTACCGAACATGGCCGATCAAAAAACCATCGAACAACGCGTCAAAGAGATCATCGTCAACCAGCTCAACGTGAATGAAGAGCAGGTGACGCCGACCGCTTCTTTTCTCGACGACCTTGGCGCCGATTCACTCGACACGGTCGAGCTGATCATGGCTTTCGAAGAAGAATTCAAGGACGAGATCAAGGGTGAGATTCCCGAGGCTGACGCCGAGAAGCTGCAGACCGTCGGCCAGGTCACCGACTACATCAAAGCCAAAGCCGGTCAGGCCTGATCCCAGCGCGAATTGATTTTCGGCGTCCTGCCCATTTCCTCGCGGAAATCTGTGGCAGGGCGCCTTTTTGTTGGCCCAGATTTTCCACGCTGAACCATGGATACATCCCCTGATTCCCGTCGCGTCGTGATCACCGGCTTGGGTGCCATCCACGGGCTCGGACACGAGGTCGCCTCGTTCTGGGCCGGGCTGGTGGCTGGGCGGCCGGGTGTGCACCGCGTCACCGCGTTCGATCCCACGGATTTCGCCTGCCAGATCGGCGCGGAGGTCCGCGACTGGGACGCGGCGCAGCACATGGACCCGAAGGAGGCGCGGCGCAACGATCGCTACACGCATTTCGGCTTTGTGGCCGCGCTGCAGGCGGTCCGTGATGCCGCGCTCGACCCTGCGCGCGAGGACCTCGATCGCGTCGGCGTAGTGATCGGCTCCGGCATCGGCGGGATGAACACTTACGAATCGCAGCTGCGCGTGCTGGCCGAGCGTGGGCCGCGCAAGGTGTCGGCGTTCACCATCCCCTCGCTGATCGGCAACATCTGCTCCGGGCTCGTGGCGATCGAGCTGGGCGCGCGCGGACCGAATTTCGGCGTCGTGTCGGCCTGCGCCACGGGCACGCACGCGATTGGCGAGGCGGCGCACATGATTCGGCGCGGCGATGCCGACGTGATGATCGCCGGCGGCAGCGAGGCGTCGATCACGCCTTTCGCTTACGCCAGCTTCTGCGCGATGAAAGCGATGAGCACGCGCAACGACTCACCGGAGACGGCGAGCCGGCCGTTCGACCGCGACCGCGACGGGTTCGTGATGGGCGAGGGCGCGGGTATTCTCGTGCTGGAGTCGCTGGCGCATGCCCGCGCGCGGGGCGCGAAGATCTATTGCGAGCTGGCGGGGTACGCCGCGACCTGCGACGCCCACCACATCACGCAACCGGATCCCGAGGGCAAGGGGCTCTCGATGGCGATGAAGCGCGCCCTGGCGAGCGCCGGCGCGGCACCGGAGAGCGTCGACTACATCAATGCGCACGGCACCAGCACGCCTTACAACGACCGGTTCGAAACGCTGGCGATCAAGCAAATCTTCGGCGAACACGCGCGAAAGCTGGCGGTGAGTTCGACCAAGTCGATGACCGGACACCTGCTCGGCGCGGCGGGCGGAATCGAGTCGGTGATCTGCGCGAAGATCATTGAGACCGGCACGCTGCCGCCTACAATCAATCTGGCGAATCCCGATCCCGAATGTGATCTCGACTACGTTCCGAATCAGGCGCGTCCCGCGTCGGTGCGGACCGTGTTGAGCAACAACCTCGGCTTCGGCGGCCAGAACGCCGCCGCGGTGTTCCGGAAGATCTGACGGCACGCACCGGCGAGGGTGGTGTTCATTCCGCAGCCGCGCGGCTTTGCCGTGCGGCCCGCGTCGTAACCGGCGCGGCTACACGGCAGGGAATCTGCCTGGGGTAGGGCCGGCGCTCGCCGCCGGCCGCGGCTGCCGGCGAGCGGCAGCCCTACGGATCGCGGCTGGACGCGATGGTCGAGGCGGTATTATCGCGACTCCGCCGCCGGCCGTTGCAGCCACTTCCCCAAACAGGCACGCAACTCGTCCTGCCGTACGGGCTTGGTGAGAAAGTCGTCCATCCCGGCCGCGACGCACGCGGCGCGATCCTCCGGTCGGGCGTTGGCGGTGAGCGCGATGATCGGCAGCGGCCGACCCGCCAGCTTGCGGCGGATCTGCCGCGTCGCCTCGAATCCGTCCATGCCCGGCAACTGGCAGTCCATGATGACGGCGTCCCAGTTTTCCTGCGCGGCAGCGGCGACGGCGGCGGCGCCGTCGCTGAGAATCACGCTCTCGAGCCCGAGCTTCGCCAGCAGCAGATGGATCACTTGCTGATTGATGCGATCGTCTTCCACCACGAGCAGTCGTCCGGCGACGGGCCGGTGGAATACCGGCGGGGTGACGTGCCGCGGCGGCCTCGCGTCGTCGGTGGCGAAGCTAAGCTCGAAGGAGAATTCGGCGCCTTGGCCCGGGCTGCTGCGCACTTCGATCTTTCCGCCCATGTGCTCCGCCAATCGCTGTGAGATCGCGAGTCCGAGCCCCGTGCCGCCGAAACGCCGGTTCATCGAGCTGTCTCCCTGGCTGAACAGCTGAAACAGCTTTTGCCGCGTGGCGTCGTCCATGCCGATCCCGGTGTCGCGCACACTGAATCCCACCCGCGCCGACGTGGTGTCGCGCTGGCTGACCCGGACCCGGAGGGCCACTTCGCCCTGCTCGGTGAACTTGATGGCGTTGCCGGTCAGATTGAGGAGCACCTGTTTCAGCCGCACCGAATCGCCGATCACGTGATCGGGCAGGTTGTCCGGCAGGTGCAGCTCGAGCGCGAGGCCTTTCTCGGCGGCGCGGGGGCGCAGCAGCGACACGACGTCGTGGAGCGCGGCCTTCAGGTCGAAGGAAACGGATTCGAACTCGAGCTTGCCGCTCTCGATTTTGGAGAAATCGAGAATGTCGTTGAGCAGCCGCATCAGGCTCTCGGCGGAGTTGCCGGCGATCTCGACCTGGGCGCGCTGCTCCACCGTGAGCGACGAGCCGTGCAGCACCTGCAGCATGCCCATGATGCCGTTCATCGGCGTGCGGATCTCGTGGCTCATCGTGGCGAGAAAATCGCTCTTCGCGCGGTTCGCCGCGTCGGCGCGCTCCTTCGCCTGGCTCAAGGTGCCGACCAATTCCTCGTTCTCGAAGATGAGCTGCCAGAGTCGCCGGAGGTCGCCGTGGTGCAGCCGCATCGTGTTGATGAGAAACAAAGCGTAGGTGATGGTGATGAGCGCGAGGGTCCAGCCGCCGTCGGGCCACGTGGCGAACCGCAGGAGAATCGGTCCGAGCGTGGTGAGCACGTAGAGCCGGTAGGAAGCGGGCACCGAAGCCAGCGAACGCGCGGCGCCGGCATTGAGCCCCATGAGAATCATCGCCAGCAGGAGGCGGCCGGTGCTGTCGCTGGCGCCGAAATACACCCAGCCGGCAATACCCCAGACGATCCCCGACGCGATGACGCCGACGACGAACGCACGGCGCCAGCGGGGCAGCGTTTCGAGTCTTGGTTGCTCGCGGCGAAACCGGAGGTTGAGCCGCAGCCGCGCACCGGAAACGAGCACAATGGCCGCCAGCCAGGGAATGTGGAGCGACCAGGACAGCGATCGGCTCGTGCCGACGACGAGAATCGCGGCGAGAATGAAGTTGGAAAACAGCCCGAAACCCGCGGATCGATACAAAAGCCGCGTCATCTCACCGTCTACTTTCGCAGCGATCGGGAGCGCGGCCGGGGCAGGCGGGGCGGGGGCAGCCATGCGTGAGCGCTGGTATGGCAACTCCATTCGATGGCGAGAAGCCAATTCCCGTCACGCGGGCAAAAAAAGGCCCGCGAGTGGACTCGCGGGCCGAAAGAGAGGGGGAGGAGAACGATCAGGCCTTTTCGACCAGACCGGCCTTCAGGGCCTTGACGGACACCAACATGCGCTTGGTGCCGCCGTTCGGCAGCTTCACGCGGATGCGCTGGAGGTTCGGCCGAAACTTGCGCTTCGTGATGGTGGTCACGTGCGTGCCGATGCCGCCGCTCTTCTTCGACTGACCTTTGCGGTTGATGATCGAGCCCTTGACGGGCCGGCGACCGGTGATTGCACAGATTCTAGCCATGATGGTGTCGGTTTAGTTAAAGGGTCGGGAGTAAAGGCCGGCGCAGAGGCGAAGCAAGTGATTTCTCAGAGGTGGCGGACGGGGAACGCTGTGACCGACGGACGAGGCGGTCCTGACCTGCCGTGTCATTGTAGCCGGGCTCGGTGAGCCCGGCTGCCGAGGTCGGCGACCTCGGCTACAACCGGGCAGGCGCCCCGGAGCGATATTCTCTCCTCATCGCCGCGCGTGCAGCACCTGAAACTTCTGCCCGAGGTGGCTGGGATGCAGCAGCTGCAGCAGCGACAGCTTCTTGCGGCTGTAGTGGGCGGCTTCGCTGGTGGAAATCGCGGCGATCGCGGATTGCGCGTGCCGGATCAGGAACGCCTCCTGGGAATCGAGCGCGGGCGCCGCGAAGCCGTGCTTCGTCAGCGCCGCCGCGATCCAGTCCCAGCACACGTGACACGTGAGGTCCTGCTCCCCGGGACGGGCGAGCAGATCGTTGCTTTGCTGGTGGGCGTGGTAAGCGCGGGCGGTGCCGGCCGGGCATGCCTCGGTGAGCTCACGCCACGATTTGCCGTAATCGAAAGCGACGAACAATCCCGTCCACGGCTGCGCGGCGATTTGGCCCGCGAGCGCGGCGGCGGCGATCGGCGCGTCGATCACGTAGCCTTCGGGTGCGAGCGTGGGGAGTTCGTCCGGCGGGGCGGTTTCCAATTCCGTTTCGACGAGTCGGCCGCCGCGAAAGGCGACGCCGAGTTCGCGCCACGCCCCGTCACGGAAGGCGAACCGCCGAAACGGTTGCGCGTCGAACAGCTCGTTCGAGAACACGACGCACGCTCCGCTCAGCTCGATCGGTTCACCCAACGGGAGCGTGCGCACGCCGGCGAACGGATGTGGCACGCCCGCGAGGATGCCGCCCGGGGTTTCGTTGCCGATTTCGACGAACGTGGCCTGCGCGGCCGCCGCGCCGAGCAACTCCGCGCAGGCGCAGGCGACGAGTTCGCCAAAGACCGGTCCGCTGCTGCTGGCCGTGAAAAAGTCCGTGCCCTGGCCGAACCCGATCCGCGGCTGGCCGCGGCGGTAATAGCCGACACCCGGCGCGTAGAGCGCCAGTGCCATGAACCGGGCGAAGTCCATCCGCTCGTCGGCATCCGCCTGCGCGCGGAAGAGGGCGAGAAACTCAGCCGAAGGTTCGGTCGGAGCGGACATGAAACGGAACATGCCGCAAAAAGGCGCAAAACGCACAAGAGAAATAGGCCGGCGGTGAGCGCGCCCATGTCGTTCTCTTTCTCTCCCCTCATGATCGTTCTCGTTCTCGTAATCGTTCTCGTGCTCCCGGGATTCAGACAATGAAAACGAGAACGAGAACGGGAAGGAGAACGAGAACGACGACGATGGGCGGTAATTGCGGCGTTCGACGGCGGGGCTGACGAACCCATTTACAAAGCCACGTTGGCTGCCCACAGTCGCGGCCATGTTTAGACGGATCCTCGTGCTCGCGGTGGGCGTCGCGTTGGGCTTTGCGCTCACGGTGACGGCGGCCCGGCTTTCACTTGCGTGGAGCTGGTGGCCTAATCGCGAGCTCAACCGCTCCACCGACTATGTGCGCGACGTCCTCCGGATGGTGAATGAAAACTATGTCGACGCGGGCCGCGCGGGCTACCGTCAGCTGGCGAAACAGGCGGTGCACGGCATGGTCGAGTCGCTCGACCCACATTCGGAATTCTTGGAGCCGGGCGATTTCGACGAGCTGGAGGAACAGCTGACCGGCGACTTCAGCGGCATCGGCATCCAGGTCGAACTGCGCAAAGGTCACGTACTCGTCATCGCGCCGATCGCGAACTCACCGAGCGAGCGCGCGGGCGTCCAGCGCGGCGACGAGATTCTGAGTGTTGACGGCAAGGGGCTGGACAAGGAGTCGCCGATGGAGGGCGTGATCGAGAACCTGCGGGGCAAACCCGGCACGCAGGTGACGATCGAGCTGTTGCGCGCGAGCACGGGCCAGCGGTTCCGACACACGCTCACGCGTGAGCTGATCCAACTCGAGAGCGTGCGCGCGCCGCAGGTGCTCGCCGATCACACGGGCTACATCCTGATCACCGATTTTTCCGAGCGCACCGGCGAGGAGTTTGGCCGGGCGTTGGACACGCTGCTGCAGGAGGGCGTTGACAGCCTGGTGATCGACTTGCGCAACAATCCCGGTGGACTGCTCGATGCCGCGGTTGCCGTGGCCGAGCCGTTTTTCCGGCGAGGCGAGTTGATCGTCTACACGCGCGGCCGCAAGGCGATCGACTCGGAGAGCTTTCACGCGGAAGTCGACGGCGAACCGCTGGACCTGCCGGTCGTTGTGCTCATCAACGCCGGCACCGCCAGCGCAGCCGAGGTGGTGACTGGGGCCTTGAAGGACACGGGCCGTGCAGTCGTGCTCGGCGAGCGGTCGTTCGGCAAGGGCTCCGTGCAATCGATCTTCAAGCTCAACGACGGCGAGGGCCTGCGGCTGACCACCGCGCGCTACTTCACGCCGAACGGCATCAGCATTCACGAGAAAGGCATCGCGCCGCACGTGGAGCTGGTGCTGTCGCCGGAGGAGGACAGCAAGCTGCGCGTGCAGCGCACGCGGCCGGACGTGACGGATCCGGCCGAGTTCAAAGCTCGGTTCGGCTTCACGCCGATCGAAGACCGGCAACTCGCGGCGGCGCTCGGCGTGCTCCGTGGCATCAAGCTGCTGGATCAGCGGCGCACAGTGGCCGCGGCGGGCGAGCCGGTGGCGCACCGATGATGCGCTCTCTCAGTTTTGGAGGCTTTCTGAAACCGCATTCCGGCAGCAGACTCTCCGTAGGGCCGGTGTTCGCCCGCGGTGAGCCCGTCGAACCCGCCGCCGGCCGCGAAGGCGAGGAACGTTCGACTGTCGGTGATCCCGGCCGCCGGCCAGCGGCGGCCCTACAGCGAGTCGACGATGGCGAAAGTCGATTGCCGGAGGGCGGATCGGACGTAGGGCCGGTGCTTGCCGCCGGCCGGGGACGCGTCAGGCGCTCGGTGGTGGTTCGCGGCTGCCGGCCAGCGGCAGCCCTACAACCGATATCGTGCGATTTTCGGATGGTCTCCGGACTCTCAGCTCTGGACTCTCAGCTCTAGACTCCGCACCCAATGATCCTCGCGCTCGAAAGTTCCTGCGACGAAACCGCGGTGGCGGTATTCGACCCGGCGCGCGGCCTCGTCGGCGAGTGGGTGCACAGTCAGATCGCGCTGCACGAGCGCCACGGTGGCGTCGTGCCGGACCTAGCCACCCGCGAGCACCTGCGGCATTTCGCGCCGCTGCTCGAACGGGCGCAGGCGGCAGTGCCGTTTGACGCGATCACGCAAGTCGCGGTGACCAACGGGCCCGGGCTCGCGGCCTGCCTCGCGATCGGCGTGGCCGCGGCGAAAGCGCTGGCGCTCCAATGGCGCGTGCCGCTCGTCGGAGTCAACCACCTGCGCGGGCACGTCTGGTCGCCGTTCATTCGACTCCACGCTGACGCGCCGGCGGAGTTCGGCGATCGGCTCGCCGCGCTGCTGCCGCATCTCGGGCTGATCGTGTCGGGTGGCAACACGCTGCTGTTCGCGGTTGATCGCGCGCGCCAGGTCACCGTGCTCTCCACGACGCGCGACGACGCGGCGGGCGAGGCGCTCGACAAAGGCGCGAAGCTGCTCGGACTCAGCTATCCGGGCGGACCGCTGATCGAGAAACTCGCGGCGACAGGTCGCGCCGACGCGTATGATTTCCCGCGCGGAATCGGCCGGCGCGACGAACTGGATTTCAGTTTTTCCGGGCTGAAGACGAGCTTGCGCTACCTCATCGAGAAGCTCTCGCCCGAGGAGGTCGTGGCCCGTCGATCCGACCTGTGTGCGAGCTACCAGCAGGCGGTGGTCGACGCGCTCGTCCGCAAAACGCGCGCCGCGCTGCGGCAGGGTGAGGGCGACTACCGCAGCCTTGGGCTTTCCGGCGGCGTCGCGAACAACCGCACGCTGCGCGCGGCGTTGGAGCGCGAGGCGCAGCGGTCGCAGATCCCATTTTTCGCGGCGCAGCCGCAGCACACGGGCGACAACGCCGGCATGATCGCGTTCGCGGCGTGGGCTGATTCCGCCGGCACGGATGCCGCGGGCATGAAGCTGACGGTGGAGCCGAGCGCGACAATCGGTGAAACGGTGAAGCGGTGAGGCGGTAGGGCGCGTTATGCCTAACGCGCCGCTGAGATGGTCCAAGGTTCGCCGAACCCGGCGCGTTACGGATCACGCGCCCACCTGCGGACTGCCCGTCCATCGCGAAACCGTTTCACGGCTTCACCGCTTCACCGTCGCACCGGTCGAAGCTCGCCATCGCGGCGCGAAGCACGCAAGACCTTGCGCGATGTCGACCACGCCTGCCGCACCCTTGGCGCCGCTGCCCGGACCGTTCAACCCGGACGCAGTGCTCGATCATTTTCTGGGCGCGATGTCGCAGCGTGGGCTGACGCTGTTTCCGGAGCAGGAGGAGGCGATTCTCGAGCTGCTCGCCGGGCATAACGTGATCCTCAACACGCCCACCGGTTCGGGTAAATCTCTCGTCGCCTCGGCGCTGCACTTCAAGTCGCTCTGCGCGGGCGAACGTTCGGTCTACACCTGTCCGATCAAGGCGCTGGTGAACGAAAAGTTTCTCGCGCTCTGCCGCGACTACGGTCCGGAAAACGTCGGCATGATGACCGGTGACGCGAGCGTGAACCCGCAGGCCCCCGTGCTCTGCTGCACGGCGGAGATCCTGGCCAACATCGCGCTGCATCGCGGCGACCGCAGCGACATCCGCGCGGTGGTGATGGACGAGTTTCACTACTACAGAGATCCGGAGCGCGGCTACGCGTGGCAGGTGCCGCTGCTCACGATGCCGCAAACGCGCTTCCTGCTCATGTCGGCCACGCTCGGCGCGACGGAGTTCTTCGAAAAGGAACTCACCCGGATCACCGGCGCACCGACGGTCACGGTGCGCGGCGATCGCCGGCCGGTGCCGCTGACGTTCGAGTATTCGGAGACGCCGCTGACCGAGAAGATCGCCGAGCTGATCCAGATGCGGCGGGCGCCGATCTACCTGGTGTATTTCACGCAGCGGTCGGCATCGGACGCGGCGCAGGCGTTGATGAGCCTGAACGTCTGCACCAAGGAGGAAAAGGCGGCGCTGCAGGAGGCGTTGCTCGGCGCGAAGTTTAACAGCCCCTACGGCAAGGAAATGAAGCGCTGGCTGCGGCACGGCATCGGCGTGCATCACGCTGGTCTGCTGCCGAAGTATCGCGTGTTGGTGGAGCAGCTCGCGCAGAAAGGACTGCTCAAGTTGATCTGCGGCACGGACACGCTGGGCGTCGGCATCAACGTGCCGATCCGCACGGTGTTGTTCACGCAGCTGTGGAAATACGACGGCATCAAGGCGGCAGTTCTGAGCGTGCGCGATTTCCGGCAGGTGGCGGGCCGGGCCGGGCGGAAAGGTTTCGACGACACCGGCTACGTCGTCGTGCAGGCACCAGAGCACGTGATCGAGAACAAGCGCGCGGAGGAGAAAGCCGCGGCCGATCCGAAGAAGAAAAAGGTCGTGAAGCAGCGCGCACCCGAAGGCGCGGTGAGCTGGGATTTTCGCACCTACGAGCGGCTGCTGGCGGCGCCGCCGGAGGGGCTGGTGTCCCGGTTCGAGATTTCGCACGGCATGCTGCTGCTCATGCTGAGCCGCGAGACCGATGGCTGCCGGGCGATGCGGCAGATGATCGCGGACTGTCATGAAACGCCGCACAAGAAGAAGGCGCTGCGCCATCGCGCGTGGCAGCTTTTCCGCGCGCTGCTCGAACGGAAGATCGTGGAGTTTCTGCCGAAGGCCACGGCCGCATATTCCGATGTAGGGCCGGCGCTCGCCGCCGGCCGCGAAGGCGGGGTGCGTTCGCCTGTCGATGATCCCGGTCGCCGGCAAGCGGCGGCCCTACCGCCGAGCAAACTCCGCGTGAACGTGGACCTGCAGGAGGATTTCTCACTGCATCAGGCGCTCTCGCTCTACTTGATCGACACGCTGCCGCTGCTCGACCGCGAGTCGCCGGACTATCCGTTCGACGTGCTCACGCTGTGCGAGGCGATCGTCGAGGATCCCGAGCAGATCCTGCGGCGGCAGGTGGACAAGCTGAAGACGGAGAAGCTCGCCGAACTGAAGGCCGCCGACGTGCCGTATGAGGAACGGATGGAGAAACTCGACGAGGTCGAGCATCCGAAACCGCGACGGGAATTTCTCTACGACACCTTCAACGCCTGGGCGGCGGCGCATCCGTGGGTGGGCGAGGAGAACATCCGGCCTAAATCGATCGCGCGCGAGATGTATGAGCGCTACCTGTCGTTCGCCGACTACATCCGCGATTACGGTCTCGAACGCTCGGAAGGGCTGCTGTTGCGCCATCTTTCCCAAACCTGGAAAGTGCTGAGCCAGACGGTGCCTGACACCGCGAAGACGGAGCCGGTCATCGAAATGGAAACCTATTTTCGCGAGCTGATCCGCGGGATCGACTCAAGCCTGCTCGAGGAATGGGAACGGCTGCGCGATCCGAATTTTGTCGCCGCGGAGACGGCGGACAAACCCGAGCGGCCGGCGACATTCGATATCACGCGCGATCGCGCTGGATTCCGGCGGCTGGTGCGCACGGCGCTGCTCGGTTTCCTGCAGGACGTGGCCGGTGGCGATTGGGAAAACGCCGCCGAACGCGTCGGCGGAGGCGAGGGTGAGCCGCGCCGGATCGAGGATGCGTTCATGCGCTACTTCGACGCCCGCGGTCGGTTCCAGTTGGATCCCGAAGGTCGCTCGACCAAGCACACGCACTGGGATGCGACGCCGGACACCGGCGAGTGGGAGATCGCGCAGGTGTTGGTGGATCCGGCGGAGCAGAACGACTGGGAGGCGCGATTCACCGTGTCGCTCGATCAATCCCGCGCTGAGAGTCGAGTCGCGCTGCGATTCGTGGATGTGAACGAAATCGGGCGGTGAGAGTTGTGCGCGCGAAAAGGCGGGTGGGGCGAGGCGTCCCGCCGAGCCGTTCTGGGGACGCGACGCCCTCGTCGCGTCAGCGGCGGCGACGAGGGCGTCGCCGCTCCATTTCGCAATCGCGCGCCGAATCGGCGCCCTCGATCCGCCTACAGCAGCTGCCGGACTTCGTCCATGCTCGCGTCGCTGACGAGGACGTAGTCGTTGTGCGCGTCGGACCAGCTGGTGAAGACGTGGCCGCGGCGTTCGCGCAGCGGACGGGGAACCGCGGAGGGCGGAGCGGCGAAATCGGCGCGGTGGGCGACGAAGACGTGGTATTCATGTCCACCGCGTTCGAAGCAGATCAGCGAAACATCCTGTCCCTCGAATTTGAGTGTGCGGCAGCCGAGCGCACGCAGCCGCGCGAACTCCGCCGGCAGTTTCTCCGGCAGCGGCGTTTCGCGGGCGGCGAGCCAGGCTTTGAGGTGGGCCACGTCCGGGCTGCGCTCCTGCAGCATGAACCCGTGACTCACGAAATTGACCGCAAACTGATCGAGGGTCTCGCCGCGGATTGGCGTGAGCCGCCACCACGCGGCGAGGCTTAGCAGCAGCGCCAGCGAGGCGGCGAGCCCCCACCACAGGCGTTTATACCGCCGCTGGGTCTGCGTCTGCCGCTGCACGTCGGCATGGACTCCGGCGAGGATCATCTCGCGCAACCCGGCCGGCGGCTGAATTTCCCGCAGCTTCGCCGCGATGGCCGTGGCGTGCGCCTGCTCCCGAGCGAACCAGGCCGCGAGCGCAGGGTCGTTCTTCGCCTGCGCGAGCGCTTCCGCCAGCGCCGGATCAGACGCATCGAGTCCGCCGGCGCGATACGCCTGCAGCAGGAATTTCGCTTCGTTATTGGTCATGGAGAATCATTGGGCTTGGCGAAACGGCACCACCTTGGCGGCCGTGGATAGATCGCTCCGGAGCGCGGCGCGGAGCTGGGCTTTACCGCGCGAGAGCCGTGACATCACCGTGCCGATCGGCACGTCGAGCACGTCGGCAATTTCGCGATAGGAGAGATCCTGGAGATAAAAGAGCGTGAGCGGAGCGCGGAAGGTCTCGTCGACGTTCTGGAGCGCCAGCATCACCGCGGGCGCGTCGAGCTGCGCGACCTGGTTGACGTCTTCCGTCGCGATTTCCCGCTCCGGTTCCGGCAGCGAGTCCAACGACGTGGCGCGGGCATCATGCCGGCGCGTGCGGAGAAATTCGCGATAGAGCGTGGTGAACAGCCAGCTCTTCGCCTTGGTGGCGTCGCGCAGGCTGGCGCCCTTGGTGGCCCAGACAAAGAACGTCTGCTGCACCAGATCGCCGGCGTCCTGGGCGTTCCGGGCGAGGCTCAGCGCGAACCGGTACAGCGCCGTGTAGTGCGCATCAACGAGCTGCGTGAAGACCTCTTCGGGCATGGTGGTAAGTAAGAGCGGCGGAACCGCGGATCTATTCCCGAGGCGGGCTGCGGGATTTGCCGACCAGACAACAAGTGATGTTCCCGCTGATTTGCGAGCGTCACGGCCGGAATACGTCGCAAGGGCCGGACTCCCATCCTCGTGACGCCCTCTGCGTCATGGACCGGCTTCAACGTTCCCCCACACGGGCAGGATGCCCGTGCCACGACAGCACACAACCACACGCATACCACATGAAATCGGTCACACGTTCCCTCGCACTGGCGCTTGTCGCCGGCGCTCTCGCTCTGCCGCTGCACGCGCAGCTGAGCTACAAAGTCACCGTTCAAAACCTCGGCTCCGCCACGCCGACCGGGCTCTACCATTCGCCCGTCTGGCTCGGATTCCACAACGGCAGCTTCGATCTGTTCAATTCCGGCAGCGCGGCGAGCGCCGGACTGGAGGCGCTGGCCGAACTCGGTGACTCCAGCGGCATCGCCGCGGCTTTCGCCGCCGCGCAGCCGAGCGGGCTGAGCATGACGCTCAATGATCCGGCCGGGCCCGGACCCGGGATTTTCGCACCGGGCCGCAGTCGCTCCGCGACCGTGACGTTGAACGCGACGAACAACCGTTACCTGAGCTTCGGCGCGATGATCGTGCCGTCGAACGATTCATTCGTTGCGAACGGCAATCCGCTCGCGCTGGAGTTGTTCGATGCCAGCGGCCATTCCCTCGGCGCGCAAAGCTGGACCTTCACGGGCGCGAACGTGTGGGATGCCGGCACCGAGCAAAACGATCCGATGAACGGCGCGGCGTTCGTGGCCGGAGTCGATGCGATGCTGGGGACGAGCGAAGGTGGCGTGGTTCACCTGCAGCCGCTCGACGGACTGGACAACGTGATCGGGCTCGAGACGCCGGCGGGCACGACGATCGGTCGGGCGTTGACGGATGCTCCGCTGTTCCGGATCAGCATCACGCCCGTGCCGGAACCGAGCACGTACGGCGCGATCGCCGCGGCGGCGCTGCTCGGGCTCGTGTGGTGGCGTCGCACGCGTCGCAACGTGCCGGTTGCGGTGCGGGCGTAGCGCAACTGCGCATTTCGCCCTCGCGGCGTTGTCGAAAGAAAGGTGGAGCGCGTTGTCCTCAACGCGCTCTTTCTGCGGAAGCCATGGAGCCGTCGCGCCTCAGTCAGCACGTGCCGTCTCACTCGTAGGGACGCCGCTTGCCGGCGTCCGCCATCGTGCGTGTGGACCTGCGCGCCACCGGGCTTGCTCCCGGAACTACCGGCGCTACGATCGGACCAACCATCGAGTTCCGGAATGAAGAACCTTGCGACGTTCGAAACCCCCATTGAGGCCCAGGTGCTGATCGACGAGCTGCACGATCGCGGCATCGAGGCGATTGTGCACGACGAGCAGCGCGTGGAGTTGAACATGTTTTCGGCGCACACGTTTGGTCGCGTGCGCGTCGAGGTCGCTGACGTGGATTACGAAAAAGCGCGCGATGTGATGGTGCATGAGATTAGTTGAGAGCCCGACGCGGAGCGGCGGGCCCCGACGAAGTCGGCCCGCAGGGGGAGCGAAGCGAAGGTTGAGTGTTGAGAGCCCGACGCGGAGCGGCGGGCCCCGGCGAAGTTGGCCCGCAGGGGGAGCGAAGCGAAGGTTGAGTGTTGAGAGCCCGGCGCGGAGCGGCGGGCAGGGCGAGCGAAGCAAAGGTCGAGGGTTGAGAGCGTGAGTGGACCCTCGCGAGGCAACCGAACCGACCGGCTGAATTGCTGAAGCGTTGGCCCACGGAACACACCGAACACACGGACAGGACGCGGTCAGAACCTGTTACTTGCTCCTTGTCCCTTGTTACTTGCGGCCGGGCGCGACGCGCCCGGTCGCCGTCACTCCGGGCTGGACACGTGCGGGGATTCGCGGACCGTGGAAGGCGATTCCGCCGGAGAGGTGGCAGAGTGGTCTATTGCGGCGGTCTTGAAAACCGCTGTGGGCGCAAGCTCACCGGGGGTTCGAATCCCTCCCTCTCCGCCATTTTTCGAAGAAATGATGATTGCCGGCAGGTTTGAGAAATGGCCGAAACTGCCCGGATCAGCGCTAACGAGCCCGAAAATCAATCGGTTGCGTGCCTAATAGGCGAAGCGGCGGATTTGAGAAGCGCCGAGCCCAAAATGCTGACAACGACAAAGGTTTGGGAAAGGCATCGGGCCTGCCGACCTGTTCGGCTCGTTTTTCATCCGAGTTCCGCCAAAACTCGCGAGAATTCCAGGTGCTTAACACTGGAAGTCCAGCCGCACTGCGCCGTGCACTCGATGTAAACACCCAAGGAAGGCGTGTCGGCCGGCATGTGGCACTTCGGACAAAAGGCGGCCCATCGGTTGCCGGTGCGAGGCCCTTTTCGGAACTCGATCGAACGATGAATCCTGACCTCCTCTGCTTGTGCTTCCGCCAACTTCTTCTTGAGCTCCGCATTCTCCTGCACGAGCTGAACATCACGCTCGACCATGTCCGCGTAATTGGACTGAAACGAGAACGCGAGCGACTGAATCTTGTGGATGATTTCCATATCGCGGCGATCCTTCGCACGCGATTCGAGGTCCTTGGTCAAATCAACGATATCTTTTAGAGCGCCCATAAAATTCTGCCGAACGTTGAGGTCAGCCACGCGGCCCGGAATAGGCGCGCGGGCACGAATGGAAATCAGCTATGCCAGAACGGACGACTGGCCGCGTTGGGTGTGCCGGCTGGATTCTTCATGGTATGTGCGGAGGAACTTCTGTTACGAACTCCTGATCCAGGCCTCGCACATTGATTCGAAACTGACCCAAGCGATTCGGAACACTATCGATGTGCTTCCGCATTAGCCGACTGGTATGATACTCCATCTTGTCTTCGAGGATTTTCGCCAACCTGATTATATCGGGCAACAGCGGTGGTCTCGCGCGAAACTCGGTAGAGAAGATGTGCACTCGCTCAGGCGTGACCCAGAAACGCACCTGATTCAGCTCACCCAAGCCGTCGATCTGATCTGCGTCGGCATCTGTGTGCGCGAAAACAGTATCTCTGTGCCGCAGGAGCGAACGGTGAAGCTCCATCAAATCCGCAGGAACTACATTTTCAGGTATGCGCCCAACATCACGCGACTTTTTGAATGGGCGACCGTAGAGGACGTAGATCGAGACGATCAGCGGGTAATACAGAGGGTTCGAAGTCTCCATCTTGCTGTCGACCACATGCTGACACGTCGCCTGAACCTTCCGAAACACCTCGCTTGCATAGGAGGCCTTCCAGAGCAGTTGCGCGTCTTCGAGTTCTTCAGGTGTCATCTTCTTTGCCGAACGTTAACGATGAACCACCGGATACGTGACGCTCCACGCCGTCGGCTGTGCCGGATGGTTCGGCAGGCTCATCGCCCTACTTTTTCTTAGCGATTTCGTCCAGCCGTGCGGCGATTGATGAGAGGTGGCCGCTCACGAAACCAATCTTCGTATTCAACGTGTCCCGGAGGTACGTAATTATCTCCGACATCTGCGCGTGCCGCTTCTTCATCTCTTCTTCGCCTTGCGCCGATAAGCCTTTCTCGAATTCCAACTGCTGCTCAAGTAGCTTCGCCTGAAATGCCAGCTGCTCATCGAGCAACTTCTTCTGGAACTGCTGCTGATCTTCTTGAAGGCGCTGCTGAAAACCAAATCCGAGGCGCACCGTTGCCCACGCGCCAACCAATGCGCCGAGCACGCCGGTTCCGGCCCCGGCAAACAGAGAGATTACATCGAGGGACATAAGTTCTGGCCGAGACGATTGAGGTCAGACACGAGCGGGCGCAGCCCGGTCGTTGTCTGTGCCTACTGGTTGAGCCGTTTCAGGACGCACGCCTAAAGATCAACTGGTCAAACCTAACATAGGTGACGCCACTTCCGAAGAGGCCTGCCAAACATCCGGGCTTAACTTCGATGTTCACGTCTCCGAGTTGGACGAGCTCCCATCCGCCGGTCGCGTGCTGGGAGATCACTGACTGAAGCTGCTGAGCAGCGATATCGGCCCCTTGGCCACTCTGAATGCGCCCGATGAACGGGACGACCTTGTATTCGTATTTCATGGCTGGACTACGGAAAATCGACTCCGCCATTCGGCTGACGACAGCGACACACGCGCCGCAAGCCGGCAACCACTCCGCGCACGACGCCTCGCTTCTCGATCGCTTGAATCATGTAGTCGGAGCAACTCGGCGTGAAAAGACACGAGCGCCGTAAGCTCGACGGCGCCGCAGCTTGATAGACTCGAACGCACCTTATCGCGACCGCACGCATTTCTTCTTTCGGCTACCAGTAGTGGTGAGCCAATGGTTGAAACAGTAGGTTTCGTAAACAGTGGCACTCCAGAGTCGACCCGTTTGTTTCAACAATGGGAGGTTTCCCGACCGCTGATGCGGCCGCACTCGGGCATCGAACACGGCCCTACCGGGCGCCGGAACGGTCGGAAATCGCTGACGGTGGGACGGCGGTTGACCCACCGGGGGTGGTAGGCTCGTGGGCGTATGAACCGCCCGACGCTGATCTATCGGTTTCCAGCCGCTACGTTCCCGGTGCGGTTCGACTTTCTGGGAGAGCAGTGGGCGCTGCAGGTCAGGCCGATCACGAACGCCACGTTCTGGGTCGCGCAGTTCGTCGGACGAGAATGCTGGCACCTGTCTCACGCGGGCGACGCAGCGTGGCTGCTTACAGAACCGTCCTTCCACAGAAGGCCGCAGAGGGAGCGGAGTTTTTTTGAGATGAGTACGCTCCTCCGCTACCTCTGCTCGCTCCTGTGCGATCTTCGTCGAAACGAATGCACGGAGGGGACCGACATTCTCAAGGATAGTGGCACAAAACGCGCGGAGAATGAGGTCGTCTTTGCGCCTTCTGCGCGTTTTTGCGGCAATGCGTAACGAGAGGGATGTCCTTGAGCGCGGTGTTTCACGGGCATGAGCCTCAGCTTGTGGCCTCGACTGCGCCGCGCGTCCGTCGCCTTTTTCGCGTTCGGCCTCGGCTTGGTGCCCCTCGTCGCCGGCGAAGCACCTCTGATCATCACTCCCGGAAGCTACGTCGAATTCGACGCGCCGTTCACGCCCCAGTTGCGCGAATTCGCGAGCTCCAAGAAGAAGCTCTGCGCTTCCACTGGCGCGCTTGCCGCCGTCGCCGTACCGGAGAATTTCGATCCGCATCGCCCGTGGCCGGTGCTGCTCGTGAGCGCGACGTCCGATCCCGGCTACAACTCGAGTCGCCGACTGTTGCGCCGGTTCATGACGCCGGCGCTCAAGGCCGGCTGGATCGTCATCGCCGCCGATCCCACCAGCGACCGCGATGAAGAGACGCACACGCTCCGCTACGCGCTGCTCATCGCCGCGATCGGACGACTTCAGTTGGAATGGGCGCACCTTCCGGAATGGCCGCGCGCCTTCGGCGGCTTCTCCGGCGGCGCCAAACGCTCCGCCACGCTTGCTGCGATGGCCACCGACTTGGGTCGTCCGCCGATTGGCGTTTTCCAGGGCGGCTGCAACGAGGCCACGATGTCGGAGGTGCTCCGCTTCTTCAGGACCGACCGCACCCGAGCGCAGTTTCTCAGCATCCCCGTTTTCCTGAGCGGCGGCCGGGACGATCCGATCGCCACCCGCGAACAGGTCGAGGACGTCGCTTGGCGCCTCCGCAGCAGCGGCTTCACGCGGCTGCGACACGAGCGTTTCGCCGGGAGGCACGAGCTCAGCCCCGAACACGTCGAGCAAGCGCTCCGCTGGTTTGCCGAGGTCGCCGCCCCGCGCTGAGCCGCCGGACCCCGGTCCTTGGCCCGGAAATTTCATGAACGAGAGTATTCATGTGCTCGAAATTTCCGTCCGCCTGCGGCGGAGCCCCGACTTGTCGGGGCGGCAATTTAGCCCCGACAAAGTCGGCCCGAAGGGCGGATCTTTCACGAAGTTCGTGAAAGATCCGGGCTAGGGCGAGGCTTGTCCCTGCAGGTGGTGCGAAGCATTACAAGGGACGTATGGGCAAACGGGCGCATTACGGACATTTCGGGCGTAGTCCGGGGTGCGGCGACTCGATCCCGTCCTTTCCTCGGATGGCCGATCACGGAGCCAGCGTTGGAATAGGTCTCAACTCGGAAAATCTCGTTCTCATCGCGAGGACGGCGGGCGCCGCGTACACTGGCGGCACAGTGACGGCGCTTCTCCCTCTCGTCCCCGACCCGTTTGACAACGCCTCGGCATCGCGGCCGGATCGGAAGACGGGGCTTCGTCTTCACCTCCGATCACTCTCGACGCTCTTCCCTATGAAAAATTCGCGTTTCCGTTCCGGCATGATCCTGCCGCCTGTCGCCGGGCCGGGCGATTGCACTCGGCGGCACCAAAGCGGGGTCCTGTTCCCATGAAGCGGCCATTGGCGCTCGTCGCAATGATCGTGAATGTGTTCTGCGCCCAAGCCGACGACGCTGGATTGCCGCGCGTGATCGAGGCGGAAACGGGTGAGGTAGCCGGGCCGGCGGAGTGCGTCGCTGACGCCAACGCCGCCGGCGGCAACGCCGTCCGAGTGATGCCGAAGGGGCGGGTGACCTGGTCGGTGACGTCGGCGCTGGCCGGGCGCTACGAATTGAACCTGGGCTATCGCACCCAGCGTAATTCGACCTATGCGGAGTTCGCGGTGAACAACGTGTCTCGTGGCATCGGCCTGGCGGCGACGTTTGGCGATTGGTATGAAAGCCAGGTCATCGTGCCGCTCGTCGCCGGCTCGAATACCCTCGCATTCGAGGCGGTCGAGGCGGAGGTCACGCTCGACCGGCTGCGCTTCACCTCGCAGCCCTACGCCGAACCCCGGCCGCGTTATGAACTGCCGGTGATTTCCCCGCGCGAGGCTCGGGTGGATCTGCGTCGGCCCCGCGATCTGGTTTTCCTGCTCCGGCGCAATGGTCATGCTGCGCCGGCCGTGAGCATCGACGGCCGGAGGCTCGACGCCTCGGCCCGGCCGTATGCGTTCGTTGACGATGCGATGCAGCTGACAATTCCCGCTGGGGCGTTTGCGCTGCTGAAACCCGGTGTGCATCGCATGCAACTGGAATTCCCCGATGGCGCGGAGATTCGGGTGCCGGTGCGGGCGTCGGCAGATTCCTTGGCCGCGCCGCTGCTCATCGCGACGCTTGACGTGGATCACGGCAAGTCGACGGTCATCCGGCTGCCGGACGGCCAGGTTGCCATGATCGATGCCGGCAAGCCCGAATACGGCGTGTCCCGCGTCATTCCATTCCTGGCGGCGCACGGCATTACTCACATCGATCACCTCTTCATCACGCACTATCACGAAGATCACGTCGGCGGACTTGAGGCGCTGCGGAAGGCAGTGACCATCGGTGCGGAGCACGACTACAAAAGCTATCACGCCGGCGAGAGCTTCGAACTCGGCGGCGTGTCCTGGTTCGTCCTCAATGCCTACGAGTCTGGTGACGAGGAGAACTCCCGCTCGCTTTCGCTGCAGCTCACTTATCACGGCTTCGTCTACACCGACGGAGCGGACACCTATGGCCAGAATCAGGTCACGATGATGGAACGATTCCCCGACCACGTCCGCAGCCACGTGGTGTATGCCAACCATCATTTTCACGGTTCGGTGAATGTGAACTACCTCCGGCGCACCGATGCGGTGCTGTTTCTGGTGTCGGCCAATCCGGCGGTGTATGCGCGGGCAGCGTTTGCCGATCATTTCAGGCGCGATGTCGAAACTTACCTGAAGGCGCATGACGGCCGCTGCCGGGAGACGCTGCTTACCCCCGAGGTTGGCAACATCCTGGTGCGGGTACACGACGCCGAGCGGTGGAGCTACGAAACCGCGCCCGCCGGGGCGGTATTCAGCGATTTCAACGTTGTGCCGTAGCCGGGCGTGCGGCGTCGACAGTGTTCCCTGTTCCGAATTAGCTGAAGAGCCGTGCGGAGACCTTCACGTTCAGGCCGGGTCTGTGCAGTCGAATGCAGGGCGGAGTCTCCTGACTCCGCCGCATCCGACCTCCGGCGGGGGCGGGACACCCCGCCCGACAGGTGGCACACGGCTTCGACTGGTTGGATCTGCCCACGCTTGTTGGCGGCGGTCTTGGCGGTGATGTCGGTCGCGAGCGTTGCCGGCAGCGAGTGGCTGCAGCGCGTAGCGCTGACCGAGCAGGCCGGCGAGATCGAGGTGCCGCCCGGCGGCGAGGTGTCGTTTCTTCGATTCGGCGATCACTCCTACGAGCCGGCGCGGATGACGACGCTCAGCGGCCAAGCGATCGAGCTGCGGGGGAAAAAGTCGCAGCTGGTCGCGCCGTTTCAGCAACTCTGGGCCGTCACGTGGCGCCTGCCGGAAGAACTCGCCGGTGCGAAAGTGGGCGTCGAATCGCCGCGAGCGCGCGACGCGTTCTGGGATCAGGTCCTCGGCGTTCGCGTCGAGGCACTCGGCGAACTCCCGAGATACCGTCTCGTGGAGACGGGCGATTTCGGTGCTGCGCTGCCGGAACACGTGCGCGCGATCTCGTTTTCGCCCGCGGAGATTCGCCGCCAACAGCAAAGCCTGGTTGACCCGGTGATTCCGCCCGGCCTGGCGCGCGAAATGTCGTGGGCCGAACTCGAGGCTGCGGCGTTCCCGCTCGATTTCCAAAAAGTGCTTCTGGCGAGCTTCAACGATTCGAGTCCCGGTTTTGCGTATCAGAACGGGCAGTGGTTGACCACGTGGCCAAGCCGCGAGGCGGCCGGCGGCGGCAAGGAGGACCATTGGTTCGCGCCGGCGCTGTTGATCGGCGAGCGGCTCATCCGTCCCGCCCCGCTGTCGGCTCGCACGAGTTTCCTGAAGACGGACGATGGTCGCACGCTGCCGTGCTGGGAGATCGAGTGGCGCTGCGGCGAAATCGTCGTGCGGCAGCAGCTGTTCTCGTGGCGCGCCGGAGCGGATGCAGTCGCGCGGGTGCATGTTCGTTTCGAGCTGCGCGGTGCGTCCGACGACGTGCGACTCGCGTTGGGGATGGGGCGCCGGCCGAACGTGCATCACTGGGACGACCGGACGCGCGAGCGGACGCCGATCCCGTTCTTCGTGCTCGCGCCAGGGTATCGCAGGGCTGACGCGCAGGTGGTGGACGAGTGGGGCCACGAGGTCTTTTCCTCGGCGCAACGGTTCGAGCTGCAGCCGCTCGGGCCGGTGGAGATGCTCGCGACCTTCGAGCCGGATGAAACCGGATGCGTGCACATCAGACTCCACAAACCGACGCGGCGGCGGCGGACGCAGGCTTCGGGGCGGCGGAATTTCGGCGGGCCTTCGACGAGTTCCGCCGAGGTTGGCTGCCCCGGCTGATGGCGGGCGCCCAAGTGCGACTGCCGTCGCTCGCGTGGACGGAACGCGTCGATACCTGGCTGAGCCAGATCGAGGCGATCGCGCGTGTGCGTTACCAGGGTCGCGAGCGGCTGAGCTACGGTGCCTACTTTTACCAGGCCTACTTCGGAATCGAGGAAGCCTGGCCGCCGATGGCGCTGGCGCTCTGGGGTCGGGGCGAGGAGGCGAAACGGCAGGCGGCGATCATGCTCGAGCCGGAGAACCTGGACAAAACCAACGTTCACCACCAATCGCGCAACGGTGCGGCGGCAATCGCGGCGGCGGCGATCGTCCGCTACACGCGCGATGCGAGCTGGCTGGAATCGATGGCCCCGGCGCTGCTCGAGGGCGCGCGCTGGACGGAGCGCGTGCGCGAGGAGAACGCGGCGACGCGCTCGCCGCTCACGCGTGGGTTGCTGCCGCCACACATTTATGGTGGTGACGTGCGCGACCCGGCCACGAGCCTGTATGCGACGGCAGCCTGCTGGCGCGGCATGGTGGAGACGGCGGACGTTTTCCGACGTTTCGGTTCGCCGGAAACGGCGGCGGACGCGGGCGAGCTCGATGCGGCGGCGGCGCGGCTGCGAAAGCGAATCGGGGACGTGATCGCCGAGGTGGCTGATCGCGGCACGGAGCCGCCGTTCGTGCCGCTGGCGCTGGAGCTGCCGTCGCTCGGCGGACGAAACGAAGGACCGTATGACCAGCTCACCGGCTCGCGCCTCGGCAACTATTGGAATCTGTTCGCGCCGTCGTTTCTCGAGCTGCGGTTCAGCAGCCCGGATCGCGCGGGCGTGCCGAATCGTTGGTTGTTCGGCTACGCCGAGACGCATGGCGGGCTGTGGGCCGGTCTGCCGCGGTTCTACACGGGCTTGGATGCGGCGTATGCGATCGGCTACATCAGCGAATTGCTGGACCGTTCGGCGCAGGATGTGCAGGCGAGGCCGCAGGCGCTCGCGGCGCTGCAGTCGTATTTCCTGCATGCGGCGAGCCGAAATAGTCATGCGATCCCGGAGGTTGCCGGGCTTTTCCCGGGCCGGCTGGACCGCGGCGCGTATGAGCAGCTCGTGCGCGAGGCGCCGTGGAGCTTCGGCATGTATGACGCCTATCGTTATCTCGACGGCCAGATTTCTTTCACCGAGCCACTGGGCTCGGGCGCAGGTGCGGCGCTGACGATGGTTCGTCAGGCGCTGCTCGCGGAAACGCGGGACGAGTTCGGATTGCCCGACGGCGGGCTCGTACTGCTGCCGACGGTGCCGGGCGAGTGGTTCGCGGAAGGGCAGGAGATCGTGCTGGAGAATTTTCCGACCGCCTATGGCACGCTTTCGGTCAAGGTGCGTTCGCGGATCGCGAGCGCGCGAGAGATCACGATGGAGTATCGTTTCGAACCGTTCCCTGGGGAGCGCGTCCGGCGGGAGTTTCGTGTGCGCTTTGTGCCGCCGGGTGGGCGGCCCGTCGAGGTGCGGTTCGACCCGGCCGAGAGCGGAACGGTGCGGGCGAAGTTCTAGCGGTCATTTAAAAAAGGGCGATCTGTTGTGTGGACCTGATGCAGTCGGGCGAACCGTCCCTGCTGCGCCGCGGCCCTCGACAGCCCCGCGGTCCCTCCTTTCGGAACGGCTCACTTCGAGCCTGTCGAAACGGTCCGCCTCAAGCTCATCGGAACGGCTCGCCTTGAGCTTGTCGAAACGGCTCGGCGAGGACGCTCCGCCCCACCGGAACCGAGTTTTCGGACAGCCTCGGGTGCGAGTATTTCGCAGACGATTGGGCGACGCTGTAGGAGCGGCTTTACCCCGCGAGGAAATGTCGCGGACGCCGGATCGCGGCGCAAAGCCGCTTCGAGCATGGGATGTACAATGCACGTCGCGCGGTGGTGAAATATCCGGGCAGGAGCATTTCAACAATCTGTAGCCGTGACTTGCGGGTGGTAGGCTCGCTCGGCGAGCCCCCGCGACGGCGCTGCCACGCAAAAAAAAAGGAGCCGCAGCCTTTGGGGCCGCGGCTCCCAGTCCTAACTAACACCCTAAAAGGTGAAGGTGTTCGTGAGCGTCCAGCGGTTGGGTTGCGGGATGCGGGCGGAGGCGGTCATGCCGGAGGGCTGCGCCGAGATCGCGATCAGTTCATTGCTCGTGAAGAGATCGCGGACATTGAGCTGGATCGACCAGCCGACTTTGCCGTTCAGAATGCGGCGACCGTAACGGAGCCACGCATCGAAGTTCAGCTCCTCGCCGCCGTAGTAGGGATGCGAGACGTCGTAGACCCACTTGCCGGCCTCGTTCTGCTTGACGGGGAAACCGATCGCGATGCGATCGCCCCAGCGGGCGGCGCCGCCGATCGCAAAGCCCTTCAGGCGGCCTTCGCGGAAATCGTAGTTCGTGACGAGATTGAAGCGCCACCGGCGCATCTCCTGCACGGGCGAGCCCTCGGCGGCGAGTGCGTTGAGATAGGGCACATACATGTTGTTGATCGCGTCGCGTCCGAGCATCGCGCCCGTGAAGCTGCTGTAGTAGGGGATATCCTCGAAGCCGTTCATCGAACGCGTATTCTTGGCGAGGACGCCGTCGCCGTCGGTCCAGAGCGGGAGGTTGGCCGCGATGAACTCCTGGAAATCGGCGCCGACGTTCGATTTCTGCGCCTCCTGTTTCGCGGCATTGGCGGTGATCCGCCAGTTCCGCAGGGGATTGAACGTGAGCTCGAACTCCATTCCGCGGGACACGGTGTCAGCGATGTTGCCGACGTTTGGCGGGCGGGTGGCGGTCCAGTTGCCGCCGGCGGTCGGCTGCCTGAAGTCCCAGGCGCTGGCGAGCAGGGGATCGACAGGGCGCAGCCATTCCTCGCGGGTGCGCTGCTTGAACCATTCGTTGCGAAACGCGATCTCGGCGGCGGTGAGCGTGGGGTTGGGATTGTTCGCCTGCGCGGGGTTGTCGAGGCTCGCGCGGATGGGGAGGTAGCGCGAATCGCCCGGCTGGAAGCCGAACCACTTGTTGATGATGTGCTCGTTGACGACGTTGCTGCGGAGGCCGTTCATGGCGCGGACGACGTCGTTGCCGGGCCAGTACGTGTTGTAGAACGTGGCGGCGTCGTTGGCTTGGCGGGTTTCGTAGCGGTTGACGCGCAGCACGAATTTGTTGTCGGCGAACGAGAAGGTCACGCCGTAGTCCTTGGTCGAGCCGGACGGCGGCGAGAAGGGGCGGCCATAGACGTCGGCGATCGTGGCGGACGGGCGGAAGTTCTCCGATTCGTTGTAGGAGAGGCTCACGCGCATGCCGGCAGGGAGCCGGCGGTTGATGAACTCCGGCGAATGCGCGACGACGCTCCAGCTGACGGTGTCGTCTTTCGCGTAGATGGTGGGCGCGTCGGGCAGGACCCAGGCGGGATCGAACGGATTGGTCTGGCCGGTTTGGGCGACGGTCTTGGCGCCGCCGGCGTCGCGGAGCGCAAATTCGTCTTCGCGCCAGCCGACGGTGCCGACGAGCAGATCCTTCAGCAGATAGGCCTGCCAGACGGCGGAGTAGCTCTTGGTGCGGTTACTCTGCTTGGAGGCGTTCGAATAGAGCTTGTCGATGTCGTGCTCGGAGTTGAGCACGGTCACCGTGGGATGAGCCCACTGGTTGGTGCGGGCATCGAAGACGAGGGCGGTCGCAGTCGGCTGCGGCGTGTGCACGGCGGTGAGCGGCTGGATATGAGCGCCGGCGGGGGAGGACAGATCGGCGATGGAGGACCCGAGGTAGTGGATGGCTGCGTATTGCGGATACGTGACCACGCTGCTGTTGTTCGCGTAGGCGTTGAGGTCGCGCTCGTAGCCATAGCCGCTGTAGGTGCGGTTGAGGGTGTAGACGTCGAGATCGCTGTAAACGCCGGTGAACACGTGGCGGCCGAGGTAGCGGAGGAAGTTTTCCTTCTGCCGGAAGTCGGCGACCGCGAACGCGGTGGCGCGGTAGGATTCGCGGGCGGTGTGGCCGAGATTGTTGCCGACCGAGTCGGAGGCGACGTAAGGCCGGCCGAAGTTGGGATTGGGCGAGCCGTCGATCAGCTTCGTCTGCATGTCGACGAGCAGCGTAGCGGCGTCGTAGCTGATCGTATTGAAGTTGCGGCGGTCGTAGTTCTGCTCGTCGTAGACGAGCTCGAGGCCGACGCGGTCGTGAAAGAAGGTCTGGCGGGCAACGGCGTTGAACGCCCGAAAGTCGGCGCCTTCCCATTTGTTCGGGCCGTCGAGGAGGTGGTTGTAGAAGTCGAAAATCGACGGGTCGCTGATTTCTTGGTACTTCCAGAGTCCGCTGAAGGCCTGTCCGGCGGGCGCATACTGGCGGTTCAGGAAAAAGTTCGGATTGTTGCCCATTGCAGTGTAGGCGCCGGTGGCGACCCAGGTGCCGAACGGCACGCCGGCCGTGTTGACGCTGTTGACCATGGAGGCTGGCACGCCGTTGCCGCCCTGCGCGGAGGAAGCCGGGTCCGTGAAGACGGCGGCGACCTGGCCATACCAGCGGCCGGGCTGCGCGAGGTGCGCGGCCAGGAGCGGCTCCGAGGGAACGGTGTAGGCGGTCGGGTCGAGGGCGATCTTGTCGAGCACGCTATACCAAACGGTGAGGCCGTCCTGCGGTGGGTTCACGCGTGGGCGATTCGAGTCCTGGTCGCCCATCTCGTAGCTGACGAGGAACTCGGTGGAGCCGCTCTTCAGCCATTTCGGTTCGAACTTCACGGAGGCGAACAGGCGCCGGTCGCGTTCATACGCGGGGTCCTGCTGGTAATTGCGGAGATCGTTCAGCCCGATGATCCGGAGGGCGAGCGTGCCCGGCACGAGCGGCTGGTTGAGGTCGACGAGCTCGCGGTGCGAATCGAAGCGGCCTACGGAGTTCTGCACCGTGTAGGCGGGCTTCCGCAGATCGGCGGTCTTGAGTTGGTTGTTGATGATGCCGGCGGGACTGCCGAGGCCGAACAGGATGGCATTCGCGCCGCGGGAGATGTCGACGCGTTCGGTGTTGTAGGAATCCATCGCGATGTTCGTGGGGAAGAAGTCGCGCGTCAGGTCGGCGCCCGCCAGCCCGCGCACGCGCGTCGACTGGTGCGGCGATGCAAACATGCCTTCCGGATTGGAGAAGTTGCCGGATGAGACGCCGGAGAAGTTGCCGCCGGCGCCACCGGCCTCGGTGTTGGTGGTATAGATGAGAAAGTCCTTCGCCGTGGTCGACTGGGTGTCGGCGAGAAACTGCGAGGTGACGACCGAGACGGCGGCGCCGACGTCACGCAACTCGGTGCGCAACCGGGTGCCGGCGAGCGTCGAGGATGCCTGATAGCCCGTGTCGCGCTCGGAAGACACGACAAAGGGCGACAGCACCAGAGGCTCGTCGTCGGCCACTTCGGGGGACGTGCCGGGCGCGGATTGGGCGACCAGCGAGCCGCTGGTCGAGAGCAAGGTCGCGGCGACCAAAGCGCGCAGCGACGGTGGAACGGGGTACGTCTTCACGGTGGGGAGCAACGGGAGTTTGTAGTCAGTAGAGAGGGCGATCGTGCCCTCCGGTCACTCGTCAGATTATCGCGTGCTGCCGCGCGGAACAATGAGTTCTGTTCCAGCCCCGACTGAGGATTTTAACAACGCGGCGGAGCCGCGCTCAGCGGCCGCTCCGGCTGCGCTTGCGGTATTCGCCGGGAGAGATGCCGGCAAAGCGCTTGAACACGACTGAGAGATACTCGGTGTGCTCGAAGCCGGTGACCTCGGCGATTTGCTTGAGCGGGAGATCGGTCTCGACCAGCAGCTGCCGGATCTTCGCCATCTGCGTGCGGCGGATTTCCGCCTGCGGCGACCGGCCCAGCACCCGTCGGAATTTCATCTCCAGCAAGCTGCGGGACACGAACGTGTGTGTGACCACTTCGTCCACGGTGATGCCGCGGCATGCGTGCTCGCGGATGAAGCTCAAGGCCACGGCCACATGCTTGTCGCTGATGGCGAGAATGTCGGTCGACAGCCGGGTGACGACGCCGACGGGGTCGATGCGCTCGTCGTCGCGCGCGAGCGGGTGGCCAGCCATCAATTGCGCGAGCCATTCGGCGGCGCGCAGACCGGACTGAAACGGATTGGCGGCGACGCTGGAGAGCGGCGGGTAGACGAGTTCACAGCGGGCGACACCGTTGTTGGCGCCGAGGACGGCGATTTCCTCCGGAACCAGCAGCCCGGTCGTTTGCGCGGCGCGGACCAGCTGGATCGCACGAAGATCGTTGCAGGCCATGACGGCTGCAGGTTTCGGGAGATGCTGCACCCACTGGACGAGGCGGGCCGTCTGCCGGGCGTCCCAGGCCGGCGTGAGTTCGCCGGGGTAGTCCACCTCCAACACGGCCGCGTCTTGACCCGCGAGGCGGAGGGCCTCGAGAAAACCGTCGCGGCGTTCCTCGGCCCAGCCCTGGCCGCTGAACCCGCAGAAGCCAAAGTGAGTGAAACCGCGCTCGAGAAAATGCTCGGCGCCGAGATGACCGATCGTGACGTTGTCGGGCCGGATCTTCGGCACGCCGGGGAAACGCGGACAGTCATTGAGGTCGACGAGGGGGATGTCGAGCGTCGCGCAGGTTTTCGCGAGCACGGGCGTAGTGTGCCGGCTGATCACACCCTTCCAGCGCCTGCTGCGCAGCCAGGCAGGGTCACGCTCGGCGCGTGCTTCGTCATCAAGGAACACCGACCAGAGCTCCTGCGAACGCTGGTATTGCGTGATGCCGGCAAGCATCTGCGTGCATTCGGGGAACCGTGTCAGGAAGATCAGCAGAACCTCGGGCTTCATCCGTGAAAGGGCGGGCGGGACGTGGGGGGCAACCCGGGAGCCGCGGGGCGGCGATGTCAAATGCGAATGCTGCGGGGTTGCACGCACATTCTGCGCGCTCGGCAGAATAGGGCTGCGAAGATCAGCGGTTCCACTGTCGCGCATGTGCGGCCGGACGCGCGGAACGCGGCGAAATTTGCTCAAGATCCGCCGCCAGGTTCGTGCGGCGGGTCTCCGCGGCTTCGCATTAGTCAGAGATCATGCGGGTGCGAATGGCATCGGCGTCGGGTCGGTGTACGTCTGAAGGCGCGGAGGGCGCGACCGGGAGGAACCGCCTGTGGGGAGAGCAAGAGCCGCCCTTGTCGCCAGCCTGACCGCGTAAAATTACGCGGTTTCTGCGTTTCAGCGAAAACGGGTTGCGGTCGAGAATATGAGAGCAATGAGACCTGCCGCGTATCGCTACCGCCTGCATGCCGATCTTCCGTTCAAGTTCGATTGCGGCGGTGCCCAGTGGCACGTGCAGAAGCGTTCCGTCGGCCAGGCGGCACATGAGTGCGAGCTAATCGGACCGAGCCGCTATACCGTGACGACGGCGCGCGACGAGAAGAGTTTCTGGAGTCAGCTGCGCGAGAAAGGCGTTGAACTGCTGCCGAACAGCTATGCCTGCACGCTTTTCCTGCACCTGGAGCAGCTCGGTTTGGCGGAGCGGGTCGACGAAATCACGGCGGACGCCGCCTGATTCTTTTTGGGGTCGGTTCATGTAGTCGTGAGATTGCGGTGAAGGAGTAGGGTGCGTCGCGGGCGCGATGCGTTCGCGCGCCGGGGTCAGCGACCCCGGCTACAATCGTGGCACGTCGAACCGCGACGAGGGCGTCGCGGTTCCATGTCGGTAGACGTAGTCCGCTCAAGCAGCGGACCGCGCGTAGCGCCGTCCGTCGCCGAAGCGCCAGCGGGCGGCATCGCGGACGCTTGCGCGGGTTGCGGCCGGACCGCATAACGAGGCGCATGATCACGACCCGGGCGCGCGGCCTGGCCAATCTTCACGCGGGCGCCATCACGCTGTTCATCGGCGTGTTTTTCTGGGTCTACGCGAACGTGATCTATCACGTGCCGTTCGTGCGGCTGAGCCGCTCGGTCAACCTGCTGCCGTATTTCCTCTGCATGGTTGGCGGCGTGCTGTTGTCCTCGCGCGATCTCACCCGGCTGGCGGCGCGGTTTCACTTGCTGAACTGGACCGATGCGGCGCGGCTGGCGGGCCGGCAGACGGCGCTGATGGCGTTGCTGACGTTCACGATGATGTTCGCGACGCAGGATCGCAGCATCAGCCGGCTGTTTCTCGGCAGTTTTCTGGTCTGGAGCTGGCTCGGACTGACGCTGCTGAACGCCCGGCTGCCGCAGCTGCTGGCCCGAATCATGTTCGCGAAGGGCCAGCGGCTGCCGACGCTGTTCATCGGCCGGCTGAGCTCGCTGTCGCGGCTGAACGACTGGATCGTGCACAAGGAGCCGCTCGGTATCCATCCCGTGGGCGTCCTCTCCGATGACGATCCGCCTGCGGGTGAGCCGCCGGGCGGTGTGCCGTGGCTTGGCCGGGTCGCGGAGCTGTCGCGCATGCTGCGCGAACGCGACGTTGCGCAGCTCGTGCTGTTGGAGTTTCCGGCGACCGATGCGGCCGCGCGCGAGATCATCGACCAATGCCAGGAACGTGGCTGCCGGCTGCTGATTCACAATAATATCGAGGAGCGCACCACGCATCCGCTGGTCCCGATCACGGAGGAGGGGCGTCATTTCTACACGCTGCAGGAGGAGCCGCTGGAAGATCCGGTGAACCGGCTGTTGAAGCGGGGCTTCGATCTGGCGATCGCGCTGCCGGTGGCGGTGCTGGTCCTGCCGCCGCTCTGCGTGTGGGTGGCGCTGATGCAGCGGCTGCAGGCGCCGGGGCCGCTGTTTCACGTGCGGCAGCGCCGAGGCATGCGTGGAAACACCTTTGCGATGCTGAAATTCCGCTCGATGTATGTGGATACCGGCGACGAAGCCGCGGAATCGCGACAGGCGCGACCCGATGACGAGCGGATTTTCCCGTTTGGCCGTTTCCTGCGGCGGCGAAGTCTCGATGAGTTCCCGCAGTTCTGGAATGTGCTGCGCGGCGAGATGAGCGTGGTCGGCCCGCGGCCGTACATGCCGATGCTCGACGAGGAATTCCGGTTGCAGACGAAAGCCTACCGGACCCGGCATCTCGTGAAGCCGGGGATCACCGGGCTCGCGCAGAGCATGGGCTATCGCGGGGAGATTTTGGAAAAGGAGATGCTGAGCCGGCGGCACTCCTGGGATGTGCACTACATCACGCACTGGTCGTTCTGGCTGGATCTGCAGATCAGCGTGCGGACGCTCGCCCAGGTACTGTTTCCGCCGAAGACGGCGTACTGAGTGCGTGACCTCTCAGGGTTTGGAATTCGGGTTGCAAGCCTGGCCACCGGACGGGCGCTCGCTTACCGAGCGGACCTACAGCTGGAACCCGAAACCCTGAACCCGAAACTGCGGCGGCGGACGCCGCCGCGGTTGCAGCGGCGCGGGTTCCCGCGTTGGGTGAGGGCGTGGTTTCTCTCTTCCATCGTGACTTGGGCGGAGCGGGTCAGCCGCCGCTGGTGATTTTGCACGGGCTGCTTGGTTCGTCGCGCAATTGGCAGACGGCCGGGCGCGATCTAGCGGCGTATTTTCATGTGTTCGCGCTGGACCTGCGCAATCACGGCAGCTCACCGCATGCGGACGAGATGAGTTACGAGGCGATGAGGGACGACGTGCTCGGCTGGATGCAGGCGCAGGGGATCGAGCGGGCGACGTTGCTCGGTCACAGCATGGGCGGGAAGACGGCGATGCTGCTGGCTTGCCGGCAGCCGCAGCGCGTGGAGCGGCTGGTGATCGTGGACATCGCACCGAAGAACTACCACTGGGTCGGGCACCGCGCGGAGTTTGCCGCCATGACCGAGCTCGATCTCGCGCACCTGAAGTCACGCGCGGAGGCCGAGCTGCGATTCGAGGCGCGGGTGGACGACTGGGCGATGAGGAAATTTCTCGCGACCAACCTGGAGCGCGGCGAAGGCGGCGGTTGGCGCTGGGCAATCAATCTGCCCGTACTCACGGCTGCGTTGCCCGTGCTGGAACGGAGTCCGCTGCGTGCGGACGACCGCTACGACGGACCAGCGAAGTTCATTGTGGGTGAGCGGTCGACGTATGTGTCGCCGGACGACCGCGGCGAGATCCGACGGTTCTTCCCGCGCGCCGAGATCGAAACGATTGCCGGCTCCGGTCACAATCCCCACATGCAGGCGCGGGAGGCCTTTGTGCGCAGCGTCTCGGGCTTCGCCCTCGACCGGTGAGGCGGTGAACCCGTGAGGCGGTGAAGCGGTGAACCGTAAAGCTGCGAAGCCGTGCCGCTGCGGTGCGGTCAGACCGCTGAGGGAAGGCAGAACAGCGTGTGTTTTTGAATCATTGCGCCTAGCAGCTTGCCGACACGGTCGGCATCCGAACTCAAAGCAGCCGAGATTTTATCCTGCAAATAACGGCAGGCTTGTGCCGTGGCGATCCAGTGGCGGGTTTCCGAAAGCTCGCCATCAGCCTCCGTCAGCTTGCTGAGGAAATGTGCCGGGTAGCGGCGTTTCGCCCAAGCTTCCGATAGGTTCGCCCCAACCGAGCGCGATGATCGACGGACCTGATCGATGAGCGAATAGGTTTCTTCTTTTGGCCATTTCTGAGAAACGGCGAAGATCTCCTGCTGCAGGTGGAATGCTTCGCGATATACGTCCAACTCCTGCACGTAGTGTGCTTTCACGCGCCGATCGAAGCTTCTCTCGGCGGCGGATCGAGCTCCGGGAGCAACATCATCGACGGAATGCCGGACCGTTTCACGGCGTCACGGCTTCACCGCCTCACCGTTTCACTGTTCGGCTTTTACGCCGCGGCGGCGTTGGCGCCGACGGACTCGCTCAGCGCCTGCGCGCGGCTGCGCTTCGCGAACGGGAGCCACTGCCGGAGCTTCCAGCGACGATACATGATGATCCCGCGCAACCATTCGTCGACGGCCATGGAGATCCAGAAACCGACGAGCCCGAAACCGAGTTTCAGTCCGAGCAGCCAAGCCAGTGGCACCCAGATGAACCACATGCACACGGCGCCGATCTGCACGGGGAAGCGCGCGTCGCCGGTCGCCCGCAGCGAGTTGATCACGACAATATTGAAAACCCGGCCCGGCTCGATCAGCACGGATAACCGCAGCAGCAGCGCCGCGCCCGCGATGATATCGGCGGTGGGTGTGAACACGTGCACGATGGCGGGAGCGGCGAGCGCTACGACGATGGCGGCCCCGATCGCAATCGTGAACCCGAGCCGCAGGCTTTTGAGCAGCTCGTGGTAGGCGCGCTCGAAGTCGCCGGCGCCGACCATGTGGCCGATGAGAATCTCGGTGCCGAGCCCGAGCGCCACGCTGAAGACCATCACCAGCCGCTGCACCTGCAGCGTGTAGGATTGAATCGCGAGTGCCTCGCCGCCGAGCCGGGCGATGAAGGAAGTCACCACCATCAACGCGAGCCAGTAACTCAGGTGTTCGCCGGCGGCGGGCAGTCCGATGTGCAGGATCCGGCGCACGCGCTGGCGGGAAATTTCGAGGAAGTTGCGTGCGCGCAGCCGGAGCTTCGTGCGGTAGTCGAGCAGGATCCAGAGCGCGATGCACGCGCAGCAGCGGCTGAAAACGCTGGCGAGCGCGACACCGAGGACGCCCATTTTGGGAAATCCAAACCAACCGAACAGCGCGGTGCAGACGGCGAGGAAGTTGATGATGTTCTGCCCCAACGTTACCAGCATGGCGTCGCGGGTGTGATGGTGCGCGCGGAGCACGGCGGAGATCGACATGTTCATCGACTCCATGAACAGCGTGCCGCCCATCAGCGTGAGGAAGGGCACCGCGAAGGGCATCAGGTCGCCGGGCAGCTGCATCAGCCGCAGCATCGGCGCGGCGAAGGCAAAGACGCACAGACTCACCGCGACGCCCATCCAGGTGTTCACGCTGATCGCTGTCGTGGCGATGTGATCGGCGCCGGCACGATCCCGCGCGCCCAGGTGATGCGTGATCACGACGCTCGCGCCGATGGCGATGAAGTTGAAGACGATCAGGAACAGAATGACGATCTGGTGCGCCACCCCAAGCGCGGCAACGGCGCCGTCGGAAATGTGGCTGACCATGAACACGTCGACCGTGCCGACGAGGATGCGCAGCGCCTGCTCGATGAAGATCGGCCAGGCGATCGACAGCAGGTTCTTGGGTTGAGCACGAGGTGCGGCGGAGGACACGGCAAAAAGGGCAGGAGCATACCCGGCTGGGGGCCGATCCTGTCAATCTGCACGCGGCACCATCCACCTAACCAGCCGGCACACGGGTTGATGCAGATGAACGGCCGCTGTGTCGGCCCCGGAACGGCGAAAAGTGGAGCCCGGCGTCGCTGCCGGGCTTGCTCGTTACGTCAGTGATCGGGCGCCGAAGCGGTGGAGCGAAGTTCCCGGCTACAGATAGCCAGCCGGGACGCCGGGCTCCACCAGGACGCACGGCAAGTCCCGCGCCCGGGTGGCACTTCGGTGGAAATGCGCCATGCTGTAACCACGACGCGCCGGCGCGCATCCAATCCCGTCGATGCAACCTGACACGATGACGACTCCAATCGAAAGCCCCGAAACGATCAGCGACTTTGCGGTGATTGATGAGGTGGTGCGCGGCAACCGCGAGATGTTCGAGGTGCTCGTGCGCCGGCACAACCAGCGGCTGTTCCGCGTCGGCATGGCCTGCCTCGGCCGGCGTGAGCTCGTGGAGGATGCGATGCAGAACGCGTATCTGAAGGCTTTCCTGCACCTGCCGCGATTCCGAAGGTCGGCCGCCTTCGCGACCTGGTTGACACGGATCATGGTCAACGAATGCCGGATGCTCCTGCGCAAGCAGCACACCGTGCGCGAGGACGAGTGGCTCGAGGAGGATCACACTGCGATCCCGGACGAGCAGGTGACGCCGGCCGGACAGAATCTAAGCCTCAACGAAATGAAGACGCTGCTGGAACACGCGATCAACGAACTGCCGGGAAACTACCGCACGGTTTACGTGATGCGGGAGATCGAGCAGCTAAACACGGCGGAGACGGCGGAATGCCTCGGACTTTCGGTGGAGAACGTGAAGGTGACGCTGCATCGCGCGCGCGAGCAGCTGAAGACGCAACTGCTGAAGAGCGCGGCGATGCCGGAGTTGTTCGCGTTCAAGGCGCCGCTGTGCAATCCGTTCACCGCGCGGGTCATGGCCCGGGTGCTGGAAATCTCGCGACGGTGAGGGGGATGGGAGCGGAATAGGCGAGAGCTGAGAGTCCAGAGCTGAGAGTCTAGTGCTGAGAATCCAGAGCGGAGAGCTCGGACTAGTTGAGAGGGATGAGGGTTGAGAGCCGGAGATGGGCTGAGGTGTGATCGGATGTCACCGGGCTCGGTGAGCCCGGGGCCGGGGTCACCGACCCCGGCTACAGAAGATGGTGGAGCCGCGGCGCCCCCGCCGCGGTCGGATGTTTCCGTTCGCCCGCAGACGCGACGAGGGCGTCGGCGTCCCCAGCGCCGTCGATCTACCCGGCCAGTCTGCCGTAAACCAGCAGCTGTCCGTCGGCGGTGCTGATGGCGGCGCCGATTTCGGGATGATCGGCGCAGAACGCAGCGATTTCCGCATTGCTCATCACGAAGAAGGCGGTCGACAGCGCATCGGAAGCCGCAGCGCTGTTCGCGAGCGCCCAGACCCGCGTCGTGCGGTCGGCGGAGCGGCCGGTGCGCGGATTCTGCAGGTGCACGCCCTTGACCGCGATGCCCGAGCCGCTGAGCGCGCTGTCCGCCAGCGCCAGCGAACGTTGGGCCGGTTCATCGCCGAGTCCGATCGGCCAGCCGGCGTGCCCGGTCGGCGCGGCGAGCGCGAGCACACTGCTGCCGCCGCTCTGCAGGCATGCGGCGGGAATTTCCCACTCACGCAGCAGCGCACCGATGCCATCGAGGGCGTAGCCCTTGCCGATCGCACCGAGGTCGAGGTGCAACCGGTCAATGTGTGACGTTAGCGTGTGCGCATCCGGGTCGAGCGTGAAAGGTGGAGAGTCCTGGCCTGCAGTCGTTGAAGCAGGCGCGGGCGCTCGTGCTGGGTCGGCCTCAGCGAGCCCGGCTACAGCCGCCGCGCGACGCGAAGCGTAGGCCGGATCGAAGGCGTGGCGCGTCGCGACGGTGAATTCGGCGGCGAGCAGCAGGCACTGCAGCGCATCCTCGCCGATCGCGATCGTCTCGCCGCGGGCGATCCGGTTGGCGCGAGCGATATCGCTCGATTGCACGTAGCGGCTGAGCTCGGATTCGAGCCGGTCGATTTCGCGCCACGCCGCCGTCGCCGCCTGCTTGGCGTAAGCCTCGGACTGGTCCGCGATCGCGATGGCGAACGTGGTGGCCATGGCCTCGTGTTGGAACTCGAACCAGCTCATCGGGGAAATCCCAAACGCCAAGGATCCAAAACGCCAAAGAAAACGCGGGAGCGCGCTGCGATCACCCGCGATGGATCGCGCCGGTGAGGCAGAGGAAGGCGGCGATGAAGCAGATCAGCGCGCCGAGAGCGTGTCCGGTGAGCGTGAGATGAAATCGGGCGCGGTGGCGTTCGCGGGTGATCGGCCGGCGACGCGAACCAACGTAACCGCGCTGGCGGGCGCGGGCGAACTGGTAGCGGAGGATCAACGCGGCGACGAGCAGGCCGGCGCCCAGGATTTTCTGGCCCACGTTAGCTCACGTATTTTTGGACGATCGGAATCCGCCGGCCGACGCCGAACGCGAGCGGCGTGATCTTCAAACCAGGCGCAGCTTGCTTCCGCTTGTATTCGTTGAGATCAACCTTGCGCACGACGTCGTTGACGACGGCTTCCGCGAAGCCCTGCGCAACGATGTCGCGGCGCGAGTGCCCTTCCTCGACGTAGGAGCGCAGGATCGCGTCGAGCACGTCGTAGGGCGGCAGGCTGTCCTGATCGAGCTGGTCCGGTCGCAGTTCGGCGGACGGCGGCTTCGTGATCGTGCTCGCCGGAATGATTTCGCCCGTGCGCCCAAGCCGCGCGGCATACACCTGGTTGATCCAGCGTGCGACGGAGTAGACCTGCGTCTTGTAGAGATCGGAAATCACGGCGAGGCCGCCGGCCATGTCGCCGTAGAGCGTGCAGTAGCCGACGGCCATCTCGCTCTTGTTGCCGGTCGTGAGGAGCAGCGCGCCAAATTTGTTCGAGAGCGCCATCATGATCACGCCGCGGATCCGGGCCTGGATGTTTTCCTCCGTGACGTCGCGCGTCCGACCGCGAAATGCGTCCGCGAGAACGGCCTCGGTTGCGGCCACAGGCTCCGCGATGGCGATCGTTTCGAAACGGATGCCGAGGTTCTGCGCGAGCTGGCGGGCATCGTCGCGCGAGTGTTGCGAGGAGATCGCCGAGGGCAGCGAAACGCCGGTGACATTTTCGGCGCCCAGCGCGGCGGTGGCGATCACGGCAACGAGTGCGGAATCAATGCCACCCGACAGCGCGATCAGCGCGCGCTTGAATCCGCTCTTGTGGGCGTAGTCGCGCAGCCCGAGCACCAGCGCGTCGAAGGTGTCGGCGCACTCCGACGCGACGCAGCCGGTCGCAGCCGGCAAACGCGCGGGTAACGTTGCGGCGGGCGCGGCGGCCTTGCGCGCGGTGGGCGGCACATGCGTCGACGGCACGTCGATCACGCGCAGCGCGTCCTGAAACGCGGGCAGTTTTTCGATCACGGATCCGTCGGCGGTGCAGGCGAGGCTGCGGCCGTCGAAGATCAGCTCGTCGTTTCCGCCGACGACGTTGAGATACACCGTCGCGCAGCCCAGCGCGCGCGCCGTGTCGGCGATCAGCGTTTCGCGCAGATTGTCCTTGTCGAAGTGCCATGGGCTGGCGGACACGTTGACCATCAGGTCGCAGTGCTGCGCGGCGAGTTGCTGCACGGGATCCGCGCCGCGATGGAGCTGGCGCGTGCTGATCATCGGATGCGTCCAAATGTCCTCGCAAATGGTGATGCCGATCCGGGCGCCGGCGTGCTCGACGACGATCGGGGCGGACGCCGGTTCGAAATAGCGGTCTTCGTCGAACACGTCGTAGGTCGGCAGCAGGCATTTGCGCGCGGTGGCGACGATCTGGCCGGCGCGGCAGAAAGCGGCCGCGTTGTAAGTGGGCCGGCCGGAGCCGGTCGTGTTGCGCGTGACCGTTCCGATCAACGCTGGCACAGAGCCGATCTGCGCGGCGATTTGCTGGAGCGAGTCCTCGCAGTCGCGAACGAAGCGGCGCTTGAACAGCAGGTCGCGCGGCGGATAGCCGCAGACGGCGAGTTCGGGAAACGCGACCAGCTCGGCGCCTTGGGCCACCAGCGATTGGTAGGCGTCGAGGATCAGCCGGCGGTTGCTGGCGAGATCGCCCACGGTGGGATTGATTTGAGCAAGACCGACGCGCATGAGTCCCGCACCGTGAACAGGAAGCTGAGGAGTGACAACTCCGGGGTTGGATGCAGTCGCGCGAATCGACAGGTGGGGTAGGGCGGGCATTCCGCTGCCCGCCGGGAGGGTCTTGGGATGTTCGCGGCGCTCACGGAGTGAGCGCCCTACCTTCGGACTGGCATTTTGAAAGTTGAGTTTCGCCGCGGGCGTGCGGAACGTGAGCGGATGTTTGGAGTGGAAGGTGCATCCTCTGAGACGACGGAGCCAAGCCGGCTGATCCTCGCGTCCGCTTCGCCGCGGCGGCGGGAACTGCTGGGCGGGCTGGGGATTCCCTTCGAGGTCGTCGTCGCCGGCGTGACGGAACACGAGGCGGAGGATGCGGATCCGCGGCTGATGGTGGCGCACAACGCCGCACTGAAGGCGGATTGGGTGGCGGCGCGGCATCCGGAGGCGTTTGTGCTCGGCGCGGACACGACGGTGTTTCTCGATTCGACCGTGTTGAACAAGCCGGCGTCGCTGCTCGAAGCGCGGCGGATGCTTCGCCGGCTCGCGGGCCGAACGCACACGGTTTTCACCGGCGTGGCGCTGCGGCATGTGCACCGCGGGGTGCGGATCGACGAAGGTGTGACCAGCGAGGTGACGTTTCAGGCGTTCGACGACGCCACGATCGACCGCTATTTTCAGGTGGTGAACCCGCTCGACAAGGCCGGCGCGTATGGAATCCAGGAAGGCCGCGAACTGATCATCGATCGCTGGAACGGCTCGTTCACCAACATCATGGGCCTGCCGATGGAAGTAACGAAACAAATTTTGACCCAGGTTGGTCTTCTGGCTGACTCGAAACCGCCAGCCGCGTCGAAATGAGCCAAACCTACGTTCCGCCGAACCCTTGGGATGCCGTGCGCCGCAAATGGGCGCGCTGGTGGGACGACCCCGACGCGCGGTCGGTGACCATCGGGCTGCTTGGCATGCTGTTGGTGCATCTGCTGCTGTTCCTGATCGGACCGCATCTGCTGCGGCACGATCCGACAGGGAACTCCGTGCTGCGGCCGCATTCCTCGGCGCGGGAGTTCAACATCGAGCTGGCGCCGGACACCTTCGTGCAGACGCCGGCGGAAAAGCCGCCGCCGCCGATGAACTTCGTCGAGGCGAATCCCAACGCGCCGGACAACGTGCCGGACAATACGAACAATTTCGCGGCTCAGAACCAACAGGTCGCGCAGCCGACTCCGACGCCGGACGGCAAAAGCGACCGGCCGGCGATCGAGGGCAAGGCGGACGTGCAGTCGACCGCGATCGTCAGTGGGCAGTTGACCCAGCCGCAGGAGGCGATGCCGGCGGCCGCGCCGGTGCCGGAGCAACCGGCGGCGACCATCGAGGCGCCACGCCGGCGGGAAGTGCCGCTGCCGGGCTTTGAAAAGACCGAAGGCGAGAACGAGAGCAGCTACGGGAGCAACATCGCCAAGTTTGCCGAAGGCGCGAAGTCCGTGGACCAGGAAGTCGAAGGCGTGGAGGACGCGCCGCTGATTCAGGGTGCCACCGGCGCGCAGCCGGCGATCGATCCGAAGCGGCCGCGGCCCCGGCCGCAGGTGGTCCGGCAGCAGCAGGTGCGGCCGGCGATTTTCCAGGAGAACAAATTTGGTACGCAGAACATCGGCGCGATCGCTTACGACGCCAAGTGGAGCAACTACGGCCAGTATCTGCAGAAGATGATCGAGACGGTGCAGATCCAGTGGGAGCGAATTTTGATCGAGAGCCGGGTGTATCCGGTGTCCGGCACACACGTGCGCGTGGTGTTCGTGATGAACGACCAAGGCGCGATCGCGCGGATCGCGAACGTCGAGGGCACCGCGGGCAATCAGGCCGAGAAGGCGTGCACGAGCGCGATCACCGCGCGCGCGCCGTACGGGGAGTGGACGGACGACATGAAGGCCGTGCTCGGCGCCGAGCAGGAGCTGACGTTCACGTTCTACTACCAGTGAGCGCCGCCGCGGAGCACGGGTCATCGCCAGCGCCGCTGGGCCGCGGCGTGGAAATCCTCGAACGCGATCCGAACGGCCTGCTCGCCCTGAGCAAACCGGCGGGCGTGCTGTCGCATCCCAACGAAGGCAAGGACCAGCCGCGGTCGCTGCTCACGTGCCATTTCGACGCCGTGGCCGAGTGCTACGTCTGGACGCCGGAAGGTGCGGCGACGTCGCAGCGCTGGTGGTTGCTGAACCGGCTCGATTCGGCGACGTCGGGCGTGATTTTGCTCGCGGCCAATGAGGAACTCGCGCGGGAAATCCGCGCGCAGTTCAAGCGGAAGCAGGTGACGAAGGTTTATCAGGCGCTCGTGTTCGGCAAACCGCCGCGGCCGGTGGAGCTCTGGCGCGACGTCGTCGCCGTGACGAAGCAAGGCGGACAGATTCGCACAACGGCCGGGGCGGGGCGCGTGCCGGCGGAGTGCAGGATGTCGGTGGTGCGTTCGCGCGGCGTCGGCGAGGGTGCGCTGGCGCTGCTGCAACTCGAACCGCGGACGGGCCGCAGTCACCAATTGCGCGTGCAATGCGCGAAACGGCATGTGCCGATCGTCGGCGACCAGACGTATGGAGATTTCCGGCACAACCGGGAGTTCGCGAAGCGCACGGGCGAGAAGCGGCTGTTCCTGCATTCGCTCGCGACGCGTTTCGAATATGCCTGGAAAGGCCGTACACACGTGTTCGCGGCGCAGGCGCCGCTGCCGGCGGAGTTCGGACAGGTGTGGTAGATGGGTGTGGCACGGGCATCTTGCCCGTGGACCGGGGTTGTGGATAGCCGACGCGGGACAGTTTTGGGGCCGGGACGCAAATGGGACCTCGGGCAACTTGGTCGACTGCACCGCCAATCCTCACGGGCGAGACGCCCGTGCCACTCACAATACGGACCGCAGGATTGACAAGCGAACGGGCGGCGCCCATTTGTGCGCACGATGAACGCCGCCGTCGGCTACTATTTCAGCTTTGGTTTCTGGGGCTACTTTACCCGGCAACATGCTGGCGGCTGTCGCGACAACTAGAGCTGAAAACCCAAGTTGAATTTCGCCCAAAGCCGCCCGCGAGGCGGCTTTTCTGTTTTTCCAACTCACCTCCACCATGATCCTCCCAAAATCCAACCGTCTCACGGCCGAGCAACTCGCCCAGGTCACCGGCATCGTCGAAGAATTCGGCTGCCGGATTCAGCCGATCGTTGGCGCCGTGCGCACGATCTACGCGATCGTCGGCGACGAGCGCGACGAGCTGATGATCAACCGGCTGGAGGGCCTCGATTACGTGGAGCGGATCGACCGGATCCAGTCTCCGTTCAAGCTTATGGACAAGCGCTCCGATCTCGCCTCGCACCGGATCAAGCTCGGTGGGGTGACGCTCGGCGAAGAACTGCTGGTCATCGCCGGCGCGTGCACCATCGACCCGAAGAATCCGAGCTACTTTTATGAGACGGCCGTGGCGGTGAAGGAGGCGGGCGCGAACGCGCTGCGCGGCGGTGTGTGGAAGCCGCGGACGAATCCGTATACGTTCCAAGGCGACGTGAAGTCGCTCGACATCCTGATGGAAGCGTCGCGGCGCACGGGGTTGCCGGTCGACACCGAGGTGATGGAGGAGTCGCAGATCAAGCTGGCGCTGGACGCCGGCGTCGCGACCTTGCAGGTGGGCGCGCGCAACGCGCTGAACTACTCGCTGCTCCGGCAGATCGGTCGCGCGATCGCGGGCCGGCCGACGGCGGTATTGCTGAAGCGCAGCATCCACATGGGCCCGCTGAGCGAGTTCATCTCGGCGGCGGAATACATCGTGGCTTTTGGGAATCCGAACGTGATCCTGTGTCCGCGTGGCACGTCGCCGGCGCTGGACGGGTATCGGAATCAGCCGGACGAGAGCATCACGCCGCTGCTGAAGGAAAAGACCTGGGCGCCGGTCGTGGTGGACCCGTCGCACTCCGTCGGCAAGGCCGCGTATGTGCCGGCGGCGGCGCTGGCGGCGATTGCGTATGGCGCGGACGGATTATGCATCGAGGCGCACGTCGAGCCGGCGAAGGGCATCGGGGACGATCCGAAGCAGGCTCTCACGCCGGACGCGTTGAAGAAAACGATTACCGACGCGAAAGCGCTCTGGGCGTTGCGGCATCCGGAGCCGGCGGTGGCGCGGTGAAACCGTGATACGGTGACGCGGTCCCTCCTTCGCCGAGCCTACGGAGGGCAAGGAAGCCGTGAAGCTGTGGAGCGGTAACGCGGTGAGCCATGGTTCGCATACGCTTGCGCTGTAGGCCAGGCCGGTGGCCTGGCAGGCGCGCTATTGAGTATTCTTCGAAGAAGTGACGCTGGGGTAGGGCGGCGAGTCCCCTCGCCGCCGCGACTGCCGGAAGTGTTCACGGCGCGGAGCGGAATCCGCGCCCTACCCGCCAATGGAAACTTCTCTCGGTAAGTCTCGATAAAGGAGCCACCTCACCGAGGTGGCCTACATTTGTCGGTTCATACGATCACAACAACTTCAGTTGCGCGTCGTCGGCGGGCTGGACGGTGATCTTCTTTTTCGGCCGCGCTTGCGGGGCCGCGGCGGGCAGCGACACCGTCGTGTCGTCGCTCTCGAGCTTGCCGAGGATCGTCTTCGCGCGATCGATCACGCTGAGCGGCAGGCCGGCGAGCCGCGCCACCTGAATCCCGTAGCTGCGGTCGGCTGCGCCGGGAATCACGCGGCGGACGAAGACGATGTCGTCGTTCCACTCCTTCACCGCGACAGAGAGATTCCGCAGCCGCGTCAGATGTTTCTCCAGCTGCGTCAGCTCCTGGTAATGCGTGGCGAAGAGCGTGCGCGGTCCCTTGGCCGGATCGCGATGCAGGTGCTCCACGACTGCCCACGCGATCGATAATCCGTCGTAGGTCGACGTGCCGCGGCCGATTTCGTCGAGAATGATCAACGAACGATCGGTGGTGTTGTTGAGGATGTTCGCGGTCTCGTTCATCTCGACCATGAACGTCGAGTTGCCGCGGGCGAGATCGTCGCTCGCGCCGACGCGGGAGAAAATCCGGTCAACGAGACCGATCCGACAAGACTTCGCCGGCACCCAGCAGCCGATCTGCGCGAGTAGCGCGATGAGCGCAACCTGCCGGATATAGGTTGATTTGCCCGCCATGTTCGGGCCGGTGATTAGCGCGATCTGCGCCTCGCTGCAACCGAGCGCGGTGTCGTTCGGCACGAACCCGGCGCTGGCACCGCGCGGCAGCGTCACGTCGGGCGAGCGGAGCATCTGTTCGACGACGGGATGCCGGCCCTCGCTGATCTCGAGTACATCGCTGTCGTCGAGCACCGGCTGGCAGTAGTCCCACTCGCGGGCGAGCAGCGCCCAGCCGCAGAGCACATCGAGTTCAGCGAGCGCCTCGGCGGTGTGCGTGAGCGCGATGGATTCGTCGAGCACCGCAGCCACGAGTGCGTTGAACAACTCGAACTCGCGGGCGAGCGCGTTCTCCTCGGCGTGGAAGATTTCCTTTTCCTTCTGCCGCAGCGCCTCGGTGACGTAACGCTCGCCGCCGACTGTGGTCTGGCGGCGAATGTAGTCGGAGGGGACGAGGTGCAGGTTGGCCTTGGTGACCTCGATGTAATAGCCGAAATTGTTCGTGAACCTGACCTTCAGGCTGCGGATGCCGGTGCGTTCCTGCTCCGTGCGCTCGAGATCGGAGAGCCAGGTCTTGTTGTCGCTCGTGAGCGAACGCAGTCGGTCGAGCTCCGCGTCATAGCCGCTCCGGATGTAGTTGCCGTCGGCGAGATCGGCGGGGAGTTCGTCGGCGAGGGCACGGGGCAGGAGTTCGCGCAGGTGCGCGAATTCCTGCAGTTGAGAGCTGAGAGCTGAGAGTTGAGAGCTGCCGAAGGCGGTGAGCTCGGCGCGGAGAGAAGGGAGCTGCGCGAGGGTGTCGCGCACGCCGCCAAGCTCGCGCGGGTTGCGGAGTCGGTTCTGCAGCCGGCCGAGGATGCGCGGAATGTCGCGGACGTTGGTGAGCGACTCGCGCAACGCGAGCAGCCGCATCGGCTGGGCGAGCAACTCGGCCACGAGTGTTTGGCGGCGGATGATTTCCGGCAGTTCGAGCGTGGGCGCCGCGAGCCAGCGTTCGAGCAACCGGGCCCCGGCGGGCGTGACGGTGCGATTGATCGCGCCGAAGAGTGAACCCTCGCGGCCGCCGCGGGCGGAGGCGAAGATTTCGAGGTTGCGCAGCGTCGCCGGATCGAGCAGCAGCGTGCGGGCGCTGCGGTATTCCTGCAGCGTGCGCAGGTTCTCGGGTTTCGCGCAGAGATTTTCCGTGGCGTAGTAAACGACGGCGCCGGCGGGGCCGAGCGCCGGGTGCGTGTGCGCGAGCCCGAAGCCCTGCAGGTTCAGCACGCCGAGTGTGTCCATCACCGTCTTGCCGCCGGTCGCGGTGTCGAAGTGATAGCCGGCGAGTTCGGAGCAGAGCCGTCCGCTGCAGAACGCGTGCAGCGCGTGCACGGCGGTCTGGTCGTGCGGCGTCGCCTGCCAGCGCGCGAGTTCGCCTTCGATCACCAGGAGCTCGGCGGGATCGAGCGCGGTCAGCACCGGCAGCAGGTTCGCGATGCTCGGATCGGTCGCGACCTTGAATTCGCCGGTGGAGAGATCGAGCCAGGCGGCGTGCAGCCCGAGTTTGTCGTAGGCGAGCGCGCAGAGGTAGTGATTGCGTGCCGCATCGAGCTGGTTGGCGGCGAGCGTGGTGCCGGGCGAGAGGATCCGCGTGAGCTGTCGGCGGACGAGCTTGCCCGCCTTGGCCGGCTCGGCCTGGTCACAGAGCGCGACCTTCTTGCCGGCGGCGAGCAGCTTGGTAACGTAAGTGTCGGCGGCGTGCGCGGGAATGCCGCACATCGGGAAATCCTGCCGCTTGGTCAAGGTGAGCCCGAGCAGCCGCGAGCCGGCGATCGCGTCGTCGAAAAACATCTCGAAGAAATCGCCGAGCCGAAAAAGCAGAAAGGTGTCCTTCGGGAGTCCGCGGCGGACCTCGAAGTATTGCTGCATCATCGGGGTCAGTTTCGCGGGTTCAGACGACATGACGGATGGAGCGCGATGGAAGCACGAAATGGAGGAGAGTCCAGAGCTGAGAGCTGGGCTGAGTTGAGAGTTGGGCTGAGTTGAGAGTTGAGGGTTGAGAGTTGAGAGTGAGGAGCGGAGCGGTGGCGGTGTAGGGGCGCAGGCTTGCTGCGCCCTCGGGGGGGGAGGCTTGGGCAGCAAGCCTGCGCCCCTACGAAAGGGGAAACGGCCGGATCGGGAGATCCGGCCCTACAAAAAGCCCGCCAGGACGGCGGGCTCCACCAGCTGGCGACACTGCGGCGCCGGCTCAGAAGTTCTTCGTGTAGACGAAGCCGTTCGCGTCGGTGAAGGTGAGCGCGTCGGGCGCGACCTTGATCAACTTGATTCCCAGCGTGCGCTCGACGATGTCGTTCACCCGGTAAACGCGGTCGTTCATCAAGACCTTGCTGTCCGTGCCCGAGGAGCGGATGCCGGTGACCTTGAGCGTGTCGATGTAAGCCAGAATCTGCGGATCCGGCTTTGGCGCTGCCGGCGACGTGGTCGGACGAGTGGCGGGTCGCTGTACCGCGGCGGAAGGAGCGGGGGCGGCGGTCGCGGTCGCGACGGTGGTGTTCGAAGTGGGAGTGGACGTCGGAGCCGTGGCGGGAGCGGTGATCGGAGGCTTCGGTGTCACCGGCGCGGGCTCGACGCGCGCGGGTGTTGAGGATGCAGCTGCCGGCGCGGAGCTCGGAGGCTTGGCTGCCACCGCGGTGGCGGGAGCGGTCGTTGCCGGGGTGACGGGTTCCGTCGTCGACGTGGCGTCCGGCTGCGCGGAGGTGATCGGAGCGGCGATCGGCGGTGCGACGATCACCGGACTCGGTGCGTTGAGGTCCACGTTCGGTGTGCTCACCGGTGCCGGTGTGGGCGCCGGCGGTGTCGGGCTTGGCCGATTGACCAGATAAACCGTGAGCACCACCGAGACCACGATCAACGCGGCCGCCGCCGCGAATCCGATGAGCACCGTCTGCGCGCGCATCGGCGCCGCGCGTTTGGCGATCGGTTGCGTGCCCGCCTCAGCCGCGGGCGCATCCGCGGCCGGTTGATGGCGGGCCCGCTGGGCTTTTTTGAGGGCTTCGTTGATCAGGCTCACGAGGCGGGGAAACGGTGAAGAGCTAGAGGGTAGAACGGCTCCGCGGTCAACGGGTGAGATTGGTCATGTCGCGGAGCGCCCGGCGGACGTCCCAGTAATTGACTTCGTCGGAATCGCGGATGAACGCCGCGAGCAGCGCGCGGTCGCAGAGATTGTTCACGATGCGGGGAATGCCCTGGCTGCCGCGGTGGATCGCGCGCAGCGCCCAGCTGGTGAAGTTCGGCCGGCCGGTGCCGCCGGCGAGCGTGATCCGATGCTGGATGTAGTGGCGCACGTCGTTGGCGGAGAGCGGATGCAGCTCGTAGTGGACGAGAATGCGCTGGCGGAGTTGGCGGAGTTCCTCGCGGGCGAGCACTTCCTTCAACTCGGGCTGACCCATCAGCACGATCTGCAGGAGCTTTTGCTTGTCGGTTTCGAGATTCGAGAGCAGCCGGATCTGTTCGAGGACATCGGTCTTCAGGTTCTGCGCCTCGTCGATGATCAGGACGATGTCGCGGCCACGGCCGATGCGATCGAGCAGCACGCGGTTCATCTGCGCGACGAGGTCCACCTGGCTGCGAGCGAGCTTGGTCTCGCCGAGCTCGGTCAGGATGGCCTTGAGCATCTGCGTCTCCGTGACGCGCGGGTTGAGGATGAGGGCGGTGTCGTAGTGGTCGGGATTGAGTTCGTTGAGGAACCGGCGGCACAGGGTGGTTTTGCCGCAGCCCACCTCACCGACGAGGACGATGAACCCCTTCCTCTCGGCGACACCATATTTCAGATGCTGCAGCGCTTCGAGATGAGTGGGGCTGAGGTAGAGAAAGCGGGGGTCCGGGGTGATGTTGAAGGGCATCTCCCTGAACCCGTAATACTCCTGATACATCGCTCGGCCGAAACTGGCGGGCGGCCCGGAAAACGCACGCCTAAACCGGTAATTCGCGGAGGGAAGGGGAGTTTTGAAATGTTTTTGGCGAAAGGACGGGTTCGTCGTACGGGCAAGGCGGGATCCCGGAGCTCGGGCGTGCGCCGGTCGAACACCGGCGCTGCTCGGCGTTGGGTGGCGACAGTCTCGGATGGGCGTTCAGTCGCCCGGAAAAGATTTGCGTGGCCGAAACGCGGGCGCGTTTGATCACGGCCGATTTTGTGAGCCTGCGCCGGATCATCGTCAGCCTCTACCTGTTGCTCTTCCTCGGAATCGGGGCGGCGTCGGGGATCTATTTTTGGCAGGCGCGGGAGGAGTATGCGCGGTTGCGGCAGCTCGAGGCGGCAAGCCAGCGCCGGCTGGCCGAGTTGGAAGCCCGGCTCCTGGAGCAGGAAAAAATCCTCGAACGCCTGCGCAACGACCCGGTCTACGTCGAAAAGGTGATCCGCCGGCGGCTGGGATACGCGAAGCCGGAGGAGTACATTTTTCGTTTCGAAGATTAACGTTTTCCCGCATGGCTCAGCATCCTCTCATCGCAAAATTCCAACAGGCCGGACAAGGCCAGGTGTTCGCTTTCTTCGACCGATTGTCGGCCGACGAGCAAGCCCGGCTGCTGAGCGAGGCGGCGGAGATCGATCTGGAGGAAATCGCGCGGCTCACGCGCACGCTGCTCGCCAAAGGCGCGGCGGCGGGCGTGGATCTCACCGGGCTCGAGCCGGCGCGCTACGAGGCGCTGCCGAAAAACGGCGGCGATGCGGCGGCGTGGGCGAAAGCGAAGGCGGCCGGCGAGGAGGCGTTGCGCGCGGGCCGCGTAGCGGCGTTCACCGTCGCGGGCGGGCAAGGCACGCGGCTCGGCTACAACGGGCCGAAGGGCACGTTTCCGGTCACGCCGCTGAAGCAGAAGCCGCTGTTCCAGGTTTTTGCCGAAAAGATCCGCGCCGCCGGCACGCGCTACGGCCGGCCGCTGCACTGGTTCATCATGACCAGTCACCAGAATCACGAGGCGACGGAATCGTTTTTCACGGAGCACGCGTTCTTCGGGCTCGACCACGGTCGCGTGCATTTCTTCCGGCAGGGTCGGATGCCGGCGGTGACGTTTGACGGCAAGATCATGCTCGAGTCGCCGGGCAGGCTCGCGATGTCGCCCGACGGCCATGGCGGCTCGCTCCGCGCGTTGGAGCGCAGCGGCTCGCTCGATTTGATGGAGCGCGAGGGCATCGACACGCTGAGCTATTTTCAGGTCGATAATCCGCTGGTGCGCTGCATCGACCCGGCGTTCATCGGCTGGCACCGGCTGCGCCGATCGGAGATGTCGAGCAAGATGGTGCCGAAGGCGTTTCCCGAGGAGAAAGTCGGACATTTTTGCGAGCAGAACGGCCGCCTCGTGGTGATCGAGTATTCGGATATGCCGCTCGCGATGCAGCGCGAGAAGGATGCGGCGGGCCACCTCCGCTACATCGCCGGCAGCATCGCGATCCACGTGCTCGATCGCGAATTCGTGCGCCGGATGGCGGGCCACCTGCACGCGACCGCCGGGGCCGCGGCGGCGAGCACGGACACGCTGCCGTTTCATCGCGCGGACAAGAAGATTCCGACCGTGACGGCGAACGGCCAGCCGGTGAAGCCGGAGAAGCCGAATGGCGTGAAGTTCGAGATGTTCGTGTTCGATGCGCTGCCGTTCGCGAAGAACCCGGTGGTGATCGAGACCGCGCGGGAGAACGATTTCTCGCCCGTGAAGAACGCCGAGGGGGTGGATTCGCCGGAGACGTGCCGGAAGGACCAGCTGCGGCAGTTCGCGCGCTGGTTGATTGCCAACGGGGCCGCGGTCGAGGTGGACGCCACCGGGCTGCCGCCGACCACGATGGAGGTTTCGCCGCTGTTCGGCTACGACGAGGACTCGTTCGCGGAGGCGTGGAAGAAATTGTCGCCCAAGCCGGCAGTGCGTGAAGGACTCTATCTCGAATAGTCGGACTCCCGTGAACGGAACTTGTTTTCCCTACCGGTCGACCACGGATTCCCATGGATCGACGCGGATGTTCTCGGCTTGGACCGCGGGGTCTTCTGTGTCTCGTTTAGGATCCGTGATCGTTCGTGTAATCCGCGGTCAAAGACTCCGAGGGCTGCCAAGCTCTCAATTTCGCATCGTTCCAATTTAGCTTCACTGCTCTCATGACAACGCTCGATCGTCTGCAAAACGCCCGGCGCGATGGCCAGCTGCTGCCGGCCGCCGTCGACAACATCGCCTCGTTCCTCGCCGCGCCGCTGCCGGGCTGGGCGCACGCGAGCATCGAGGAACTCGTCGCCCAAGGCGCGTGGGGCGAGCTGAACGACCGGTTTTATCGCTTCCTGGAGTTTGGCACCGGCGGCATGCGTGGGCGGACGATCGGCGTAGTGTCGACCAAGGCGGAACTCGGTCGCACGCAGCCAGGCGGCACCGGTTCACCGGAGCACGCGGCGATCGGCACGAACGTGCTGAACGATTTCACGCTGATCCGTGCGACGATCGGGCTGTTCCGGTACACGAGCTCGTATCTGAAATCGCGCGGCGTGACCGCCAAGCCGCGGCTCGTGATCGCGCATGACGTGCGGCATTTCTCGCGGCATTTCTGCGAACTCGCGGCGTCGACCTGGACGCGGCTCGGCGGCGAGGCATTCATCTTCGACGGGCCGCGTTCGACGCCGCAGCTGAGCTTCAGCGTGCGGTGGTTGAAGGCGCACGCTGGCGTGGTGATCACCGCCAGCCACAATCCGCCGCACGACAACGGATTCAAAGCGTACTTCGACGACGGCGCGCAAGTCGTGCCGCCGCACGATGCGGGGATCGTCCGCGAGGTGAACGCCGTGCCGCTGAAGCAGCTGGCCGACTACGTCGACAAGCAGCTCACCGGCGTGACCACGCTCGGCCGGGATGCGGACGACCGCTATCTCGCGGTGGCCAGCACGGCGGCGGTGGATCCCGGCGTGTTCCGGCGGAGCAGGTTGTCGATCGTGTTCACCAACATTCATGGCACGGGCGCGGTGCAGACGCTGCCGCTCTTGCTGCACGCCGGCTGCGCGGTGGAAACCGTGCCGGAGCAACTCGAGTTCGACGCGCGGTTCCCGACGGTGAAGTCGCCGAATCCGGAAAACCCGGCGGCGCTCGCGATGGCGATGGCGCTGGCGGAAAAGAACGGCGCCGACGTGGTGCTCGCGACCGATCCCGACGCGGATCGGATGGGCTGCGCGGTGCGCAATCGTGAGGGGAAGCTCGAGCTGCTGACGGGCAACCAGATCGGCGCGTTGCTGACGGCCTACCGGCTGGAAAAGTTTAAGCAGATCGGTTGGGTGCCGCCGGCCGGCTCGAAAAACGTGTGCATCGTGAACACCTTCGTGACCTCGCAGCTGCAGGACGCGATCGGCCACAGCCACGGCGTGAAGGTGATCAAGACGCTGACCGGCTTCAAGTGGATCGCCGCCAAGATGCGCCGGTACGAGGAACAGCTGACGCAGGCGATGGGCGCGAATTTCGACTACGACGAAACCCCTTTCGAGAAACGCGTGAAACTGCTGCAGCAGCACAGCACGTTCTACGCATTCGGCTGCGAGGAGAGCTATGGTTACCTGCCCAACGACTACGTCCGCGACAAGGATGGCAACGCGGCGTGCCTGATGTTTGCCGAAGTCTGCGCGGCGGCGAAGGGCCGCGGGATCACCGTGCCGGAGTATCTGGACGAGCTGTACCTCAAGCACGGCTTCTATCTCGAAGGCACGATCAACCTCTACTACGAGGGCGCGAGCGGGAATGCGAAGATCCGGCGGATTCTCGAAACGTATCGATCAAACCCGCCGACGAAGTTCGGCGACGTGACGGTGACGAAATTCGAGGACTTCGGCCGGCAGGAGATACGGGACGCCGACGGCGAGGTGATCCCGAAGCAGGACCTCTATTTCGTGACGCTGAGCAACGGCTGCTCGTTCGCGGCGCGCGGCAGCGGCACGGAGCCGAAGATGAAGTTCTATCTCTTCGCGCGCGAGCAGGTGGCGAATGCCGGCGAACTCGCCGCGGTGAAAGCGCGGGTGAAGGCGACGCTCGCCACGCTGAGCCAGGTGATCGAAGCCGACGCGAAGGCGCGTGCCGAGAGCTGAGGGCGTCGCGCAGGCGCGTGCCGGTCGTCGGGGCGAAGCGCTACGGCGCCGGGTTCGCCGGCAAGTCCGCGTCCGGCGCGCGGTAAATGCCCGATGGCGCCGCCGGAATCGCGGAGCGTTGCGCCGGGGATCAATTCGAGGCGCGGAGTGTCAGGCTATCCGGTAGCGGTTTACCGGGGATTTACCGGGAAAACGCGTTTGGATGTGGCGGCGAATCCGTCAAAACGGCAGCAGTGAGGCACAACTTTATGGCGTCCATCAGCGCACTTCCGCGCCCCGGCTTGCCCCTGCTGTGCGGGTTGATTTTCCGCATCCTCGCGTCGTTGTGCGGCAGCGTGTTGCTCGGCCGCGGGCAGGTTGCCGCCGCCGTCGAGGCGCCGCCGGAATTCCAGGTCAAGGCGGTGTTTCTGTCGAACTTCGCGCGGTTCGTGGAGTGGCCGCGGGACGTCGCCGCGCAGGCTGATGAGGTGGTGATTGGTGTGCTGGGGGCCGACCCGTTCGGGCTCTACCTCGACGAGGTGTTGCGGGGCCAGAAGGTGAATGGCCACGCGTTGGTGGTGAAACGGTACGGCAGCGTCGCGGAGATTGATCGTTGCCATGTCCTGTTCATGAGTGGATCGGAAGGTGAGCGCGCGGAGCCGATCCTGCAGGCCCTGCGCACCCGGCCGATCCTGACGGTGTGCGACACGAACGCGTTTGCCCGGCACGGCGCGATGATCCACCTTGTGATGGATCAGCAACGCGTGCGGCTGCGGATCAACCTCGATGCCGCGCGGCAGGCGGGGCTGGTGATCAGTTCCAAGCTGTTGCGGACCGCGGAAATCGTCACCGACTCGGAGGGCATGCGCTGATGCGGCGAAGCGTTTCCATTCGCTACAAGCTCACGCGGATGAACCTGCTGGCGACCGCCGCGGTGCTGCTGTTCACCTGCGCTTCGTTCTTCGCCTACGAGTGGCTGACCTACCGGCGCACGGCGGCGCGCACGCTCAACACGCTGGGCGAAGTGGTCGCGATCAACAGCACCGCGGCACTGGCCTTCGACAACCCGGAAGCGGCGGCCGAAATTCTCGGGGCCTTGCGCGCCGAGCCGGATGTGGCGGCCGCCGTCATCTACACCTCCACCGGCAGCGTGTTCGCGCGTTATCCGGCCAAGCTGTCCGCCGAAGACATCCCGCCGGCGGTCGCGGAACCGGTGACGACGTTCACCTTTTCGTCGCTCACCATCTTCCAACCGGTGACGCAGAACGGCGCGCAACTCGGCACGCTGTACCTGCGCTCGGATCTCGGCACGATGATGTCGCGCTTCCAGCTTTATGCGGCGCTCGTGCTGCTGGTCGCGGGGTGCTCGCTGCTGGTGTCGTTCCTCTTGTCCCGTTCGCTCCAGGATCAGATTACGCGACCGATCCTTCATCTGGCCGAAAGCGCGCGGATCGTCACCGGGCGCCGGGACTATTCCGTACGGGCGGTCAAACAAAGCGACGACGAGATCGGGGTTCTGACCGACGCATTCAACGACATGCTGAGCGAAATCCAGGCGCTGACCCAGAAGCTGGAGCAGCGCGTCGCGGCGCGAACGGCGCAGCTCGAGCACGCGAACAAGGAGCTGGAGTCGTTTTCCTATTCCGTCTCGCACGACCTGCGCGCGCCGCTGCGGCACATCGACGGCTTCGCGAGCATGCTCACCGCGCATGCGGCGGAAAGCCTCGACGAGCAGAGCCGGCGCTACCTCACGGTGATCACGGACGCGGCGAAGCGGATGGGGCGGCTGATCGACGATTTGTTGAGCTTTTCGCGCAACGGGCGCGCGGAGCTGCGATTCGGCGTCGTGAAGCTCGACGAGCTCGTGCGCGAAGTCCGGGCAGGATTGCAGACGGAAACGGTCGGCCGGAACATCGAATGGCGGGTGGCGCGGCTGCCGGACGTGATGGGAGACGTGGCGATGCTGCGGCAGGTGTTCGCGAATCTGCTCGGCAACGCGGTGAAGTACACCCGGCGCCGCCCGGAGGCGGTGATCGAAGTGGGGACCCAGCCGGGCGCGTCCGGCGAAGTCGTCGTGTTCGTGCGGGACAACGGTGCGGGATTCAATCCGAAGTACACCGAGCGGCTGTTTGGCGTGTTCCAGCGACTGCACTCCGAGAGCGAATTCGAGGGCACGGGGGTCGGGCTGGCGAACGTGCAGCGGATCATTGTCCGGCATGGCGGCCGGGTGTGGGCCGAGGGGCTGGTGGACGCAGGAGCGACGTTCTATGTCGCGCTGCCTTTCGGGGAGGACCCCATCGCCTCGATTTAGCCGGAGCGACAGGCTCCGCTCACTCTGCGACGAGCAAGACGAGCGGGCCACCTGGGATGGGCATTCCGCCCATGTCGGGCTCTGAAACGGGCCTCCTGGGTGGTGTTGCACCGGATCGTTGACAAACCGCGGGCGGACCGGATGCTTTGGCCCCTTTCTGATGAACATCCTCCTCGCGATCCTGACGTTTGTCCTGATCCTCATCTCGCTTTTCCTGATCCTCGTGGTGTTGGCGCAGAAGGCCAAGAACGACGGCGGCATGGGCGCGGCGATGGGTGGGGGCATGGCCGAAGCGGCGTTTGGCGCCGACACGAGCAACGTGCTCAGCAAGGCGACCATCAATGCTGCGATCGCGTTCTTCGTGCTCGCGTTCGTGCTCTACCTCGGCCGGCTGTATCAGCGCACGCAAGCGACAGCTGCGGCGGGCGATGCGCTGCCGACCATCACGGCTCCGGCGACTCCCGCACCTGCGCCCGCATTACCGGGTGCCACCGCTCCGGCCTCAGTCAACCCGCAGCAGCAGCCGACGGCCGCTCCGGCCACGGCGCCGCAGACCACCCCGCCGCCGGCGGATTCGGGCAAGCAGCCCTGAGGTTCATGCGATTTTCTGGCAGAGCCGCGCCCGCCAGGCTTTGGCGGGCGTTTCTCTTGGCAACGCTGGCGGGGGGACTGATCACGCCGGCCCTGTGGGCGCAGGCGAGCCGGACGACGAGCCGCCCGCCGCTGATTTCGATCGGCAAGCCCGATCCCGACGACGCGCGCAAGGCGCTGGAGCAACTCCGTCGGCAGGGGATCGCGGGCAACTACTATCTCGAACTCCAGGTGCGGATCATGCCGCGGCGTGGCGCCGAGCGGTTCGTGCTCGGCCGTCTGTGGGGCGGTCGCAACGAGATCGGACCGTTGACCCGTGTCAGCCTGACGCCGGAGGACGGGGCGGGTGGGGAGCAGCGGTTGCTGATTCAGAACGGCCGCGAGTCGGGCGTGTGGCGCTGGCAGCCGGGCCGCGGGCCGGAACAACTCGGCATCGAAACGCTGCTCGATCCGCTCATCCCGGACACGGAGCTCACGGCGTTCGATCTGCAGATGCCCTTTGTTTATTGGGAGCAGTTCACCTACGAGGGGCTGCGCCGTTTTCGCGGCCGGCCGGCGCACGTGATCGAGCTCCAGCCGCCGCCCGAATTCGCGGCGCGGCATCCCGACATCGGCGGGGTGCGGGTACACTTGGATTCGCAGTTCAATGCGCTGGTGCAAACCGAGCTCCTCGATCGTCGCGGCGCGGTGTTGAAGACGCTTTCCCTGGTGGATCTGAAGAAGGTCGACGACCAGTGGATTCCCAAAACGCTCGACATTCGCGACGAGCGGACGCGCAACAAGACGCGCGTGAGCGTCACGGCCGCCGCGCTCGGTTTGGAGTTTGCAGGGCCGCTCTTCGAGCCGGCGCAGCTGGCCGAGGCAGTCCGGCCACCGCCCGAGGACCGGTTGACTCGGATCGAGGACTAGAGGCTACCCGAGATCCCAGTTTTTCGACGAGGTTCGGCGGGTAGGCGAACCGTCCCGGTGAGTCGCGGCCCTCGACCCTGTTCGGGACCCTGACCTCGTCGAAGAGTTCGTCGAAACGGCCCGTCGTGAGCCTGTCGAACGGCTCGGGGAGGACGCCTCGGCCTACCGCCGCATCGTATCCGCTTGCGCCTGATGACGCGGAACCCGGCTGATACGGCCCGCTGGTACCGCGCCGACATGGCCGGAACGGTGCTTCCGGCCACATCGGGGCAGAGCTGATACATCATCCGGGCGCCCGACGAGCGCGCGAATCGGTGACCCCGGTTGCCAAATCCGAAAAAATATCGTTGCTCCGCCACGCATGTGTGTGCGTTTTGGTGACCCTACCCGAATTTCAACGCTCAAGCTTTCGACCCATGGCAACACGTAACAAGAAAAGTTCCGCTCCCCTCACGTTTGATCTGCCGCTCGAACTGATCGCCAAGATCAAATCCATCCGCAATGGCCATGGTCTCGCATCGGCCAGCGAAGTTGTCCGCCTGGCGATGGACAAATTCGATTTCGAAAGATGCCAGCCCGTCACGGTGCCGCACCGCCAGATCTCGGTGCGAATCACGGCCGACCAGCGTGCGATGCTCAAGCGGTACGCGAAGAAGAAGGGCACGAGCGTGGGCGAGCTCCTGCGGCTCGCGCTCGAGGATCTCCCGGTCAAGCCGGGCAAGGGCAGGAAGTAATCCGACGCTCTTTTTGCCGGGCACGGCGGCGCCGCCGCTGTGCTGCCGGCCGCAGTCTGCGACTGCCGTGGGCCCGACCTGTGTCGGGCCTTGCTTTTGCCCGGTGGCTGCCGTTTTAGTGCTCGTCCTCTCCTCCCATGTCGACCTCGCCACTCCCCCTGTCCATCTGGGCCAAAAACGTCTCGCCATCGCCGACCCTTGCGATCGACGCGAAAGCGAAAGCGCTGCTCGCGGCCGGTGAAGATGTCTGTGGTTTCGCCGCCGGTGAACCCGACTTCGACACCCCCGAGCACATCAAGGAGGCCGCCATCGCGGCGCTGAAAGCGGGAAAGACGAAATACGCGCCGACGCCCGGCATCCCGGAGCTGCGCAAGGCAATCGCGGAGCGTTACGCCGTCGAATACGGTTTCACGGTCACGCCGGAGCAGGTGGTCGTCTCGCCGGGTGGAAAATTCAACTGTCACCTCGGCGTCGTCGCAGTCTGTTCGCCGGGCGACGAAGTCATCGTCCCGGCGCCTTACTGGGTCAGCTATCCGGAAATGGTGAAGCTCGCGGGCGCGGTGCCGAAGTTCGTGCTCGCCGACGACAAAACCGGGTTCCGGCTGACGCCGCAGATGCTCGAGGCGGCGATCACGCCGAAGACGAAGATGGTGATCATCAATTCGCCGTCGAATCCGACCGGCGCGGTGTACAGTCGCGCGGAGTTGGAGGCGATTGTCGCCGTCGCGGTGAAGCACAACCTCTACATTCTCTCGGACGAGATGTATGAGCATCTGATTTACGACGGCATGAAGCCGACGTGCGTGGCCACGCTGAGCGAAGAGGCGAAGGCGCGGACGATCACCGTCGCCGGATTCTCCAAGACCTACGCGATGACCGGCTGGCGGATCGGCACGACCGTGGCGCCGCTGCCGATCGCGAAGGCGATCGGCGAGCTGCAAAGCCAGATGACCTCGAACGTCACCACGTTCGGGCAATACGGCGCACTCGCGGCCTTGAAGGAGAAGGAAAAAACGGCTGCCGCGGTGAAGACGATGCTCGCCGCCTTCGATCGCCGGCGGAAGTTCCTGCACAGCGAGCTCAACAAGATTTCGGGCGTCACCTGCCTGCTGGCCGAGGGGGCGTTCTATCTGTTCCCGAACATCGCGAGCTTCGGGCTGAAGGATCAGGATTTCTGCGCGCGGTTGCTGGAGCAGGAAAAGGTCGCCGCGGTGCCGGGCAGTGCGTTCGGCGCCGAGGGTTACCTGCGGCTCAGCTACGCGACGAGCGACGAAATTATCCGCAAGGGGGTCGAGCGGCTGGCGCGGTTCTGCGCGACGCTGAAGAAGTAATGCCGAGGTAGGGCGGCGAGTCCCCTCGCTGCCGCGCAGACCAGAGGTGCTCGCGGCGCGGAGCGTTCTGCTGGCCAGCAGAACGCGCCCTACCTGGTTTCCGCAACTTCTTTCCGGAATTTCAGTACGTCACATCCGGCGCGCGCAGATAACGGCTGCGGCGCGCGCCGCTGCGGCCATGCGGCGCGGTGCGCTGACCGGGTTCACTGTAGGGCCGACGACGATAACCCGCCCGCGTGGGATCGAGCGCGCAGCGAATCTGAAACGTCTGCATGCGCTCGAACAGCCCGAGCAGTTGCGCGGGCAGCGGATAGTCGTCGAGCCCGCAGCGCGCCAGCGCGAGCAGGGTTTCGTGCACCGCTTCGAGCGTGGACAGGCAGCCGTCCTGAGGCTGCTGCTTAATCACGTAGCGGCTGACGTGCGTCGGGGTGAACATCACGCGCGGCAGCCGCTGCAGACTCGGGCTCAAGCGGAGCATCTTGCGCGCGCCGCTCCACGTGGCATCCAGCAGCAGGATCACAAGCCGGCGTCCGCCCAGGTCCGCGGCGGCAAGCCCGCCGGTGGAGAGATTGTGCGCCTGTTCCCCGGGATAAAGCAGCACCGGATAGTTCTCCGGGTCGTCCAGGAGCGCCTGGACCGGCGCGCAGGTGTCGAAACCGATGCCGACGTGCACCTCGCTGTGGGCGAGGCAAAGATGCGTGAGCCGGCCCGTGCCCGCCTTCTCGTATTTGTATTCCTTCGGATGCATCAGGAACACGAACCGCGTGCGCGTTGCCATCGGCGTGATCGAGCCGCACCAGCAAAGGGATTTGGGCCAGAAGCAGCGGTAGCAGGTTTCGCGAGGCATCAGGCCGGTGATGACGGCATCCGATCGGCCGTGCAATCCTGTGTAGGGCCGGCGCTCGCCGCCGGTGAGCCTGTCGAAGCCGCCGTCGGCGGGGGATGCGTTTCGGCGCATCACGTGTTTCCCGGCTGCCGGCGAGCGGCAGCCCTACAGATCGCGTTCCGCAGCTGTCGAGCGGCCGAGGTGTCTCGACGCTCTATAGCGAGGCTGCTTTCGGCGTCGCTTCCGTGTCGACGCGAATCACGTAATAGGTCACCGGCGCGTCACCGGCATTTTTCAACCCGTGCTCGTCGTTGGAGGCGAAAAAGCAAACCGAGCCAGTGCTGGCTCGTTCGGTTCGGCCGTTGATTGTCACGTCGAGGGCGCCCTCCTTGACCATGATCACCTCTTCGACGGGGTGGTGGTGCGCGGGATGCGGCGCTTCGTGCGCGTTGAGCGTCGTCACGTGGCAGCGGATCCGTTCGTAAGTCGGCGTCGGGCCATCGAGCACCTCGCGACGAAAGCCGACCTTCGTTTTTTCGACGGGAAGTTTGTCCCAGGAAAAAACCTGCGAGCGGATCATCGCTGGCGCGGCCGACGTAGCGGCGGGATAGGGCGGATTCGATCGCGTCTTCGGCGTCAGGAAATTGAACACGTGATAGCGCGCGGGGACGGCGCCGACGCTGCGAACGTTGTGGGCGTCCCAGGACGAAAAATAGAACAGCGATCCCGGGCCAATGCGGGAGGTCGCGCCGTTGATGTAAACCTCGAGTTCACCCTCGGTGAGGATGATCAGCTCCTCCTGCGGATGCACGTGCGGCGGATGCGAGGTCAGTCCGGATTTGAGCATGCTGATGTGGCACTCGAGCTCAGTCATCGTCGGCGTGGGATTCGCGGCGACGTCGCGGCGCTCGCCGACCTCGGTGGGCTTCACGACCAGTTCCTCCCACTTGAACACTTTGGATCCGAGCATGGGCTTGTCGGCGGCGGGCTTCTCTGCGGCAAGTGTGGCGCACGCGATTAACGGGAGCAGGGCAAGGGCGGGGAGCGAGGGGAACGTCATCGAAGGTTCGGGTTGGGGACAGCGCCGCTCGACGGAATGGCGCGCGGAAAGTTGCTCGGCATGACGCACGCCGCAAGCGCGGCTCTCGTGTTGAGGCATCCTGTCCGTCGAGTCGCTGGCGCGGAATCCGGGGGCGGACGGGACCACGCCGGGCCGGCTGCGATTTCCCTCGATGTTCGCTGGTCGTCTTGGCCCGCCCGGCGGTCGGGTCCCGCCTTCCAAATCCTGTTCGATGGTCGTGAAAACGGGGAGGCGCTGGTTTCGCGAGCGGGAACGGCACGACGGGAAAGCCAGGCGTGACTCGCCCGGCCAGGGGGGACGACCTCGCCAGGCTGCGGCCATTTTCTGGCAAAATGGATTTGAAAGTGCACGACTGCCGCCGTTTTCTTGCGAAATGCCGGAGTCCAGCTCGGCTGCCAGTAGCGGATGTGTTCGAACCACCTTGGGTCCGTGCGGTGGGCGACTGCGGCCGGATCACGTGTGCGAGCATGGCTATCCCGTGAAGCGGACGAATGGCCCTGGCGGTTTTACGCTGATCGAGTTGCTCGCGGTGCTGACAATCATCGCGCTTTTGGCGGCGATCGTGCTCGGCGCCGGGCGTCGCGTGAGCGAGTCCGGCCGCATGGCCGAGGCGCACGCGGAGCTCGCGGCGATCGCGTCGGGGTTGGAATCCTACTACAGCCAGTATGGCGACTATCCGCGGACCGACGATGCGGGAGAGTTGCTGGAGGCGTTGCTCGGGTTGCGGGCGCCGTCGGGCGCGGCGATCTCGGGGCGGGCGTTCATCGACCGAGCCTGGTTTCGGACGGCGAACACGACGGGAGCGGACGGGACGGTGCGGCCACAGCTGCTCGACCCGTGGGAACAAGGCTACGTTTACGTCTATCGCGCGCCGGCCACGGTTCGGGCCCATTCGGACTACGTGCTCTATTCGCGTGGACCGGATCAGGCGCACGAGCTCTCGCTGAACGCGGACGGGTTTCCCAACACCACGGCGCCGGCGAACGCCGACAACCTTTACGCGAGCCGATGACCGTTGCTGTCCCTGTCTGCGGTTGGGCGCCGTCGCGATCGCGCGCGACGGCGGAGGGATTTACGTTGCTTGAACTGCTGGCGGTCGTGGCGATCATCGGCGTGCTCGCCGCGATCCTGATTCCGACGGTGAACGCGGCGCGCGTTTCGGCGCACAAGGCGAGGACCCGCGTGCAGTTCAACCAGTGGAGCACCGCGATCGAGCTGTTTCGCAGCGAGTACGGACACTATCCGGTGTTCGCCGGGGCGAACCTCGTCAACGCCGGCGCGGACGGCGCGGAGCATGTGTTTCACGATACGCTCGCGGGTCGCCGGCGCGACGGCACGCCGCTGACGAGCGGCAGTACCGCGCTGGCGCAGAACCCGAAACGCATCGCCTTCCACGGTTTTCCCGAAGCGGAATTCGCCGCGCCCGACGCGCACGCGCCGCAGTTGCTGTGCGATCCCCTCGGCAACACCGAGATCGCGGTGCTGGTGGACCGGAATCTCGACGGCGTGATCGACGCGACGGATTTCGGCACGCTGCCGTTGGTGCGCGGGCTGCGGCCGGACGAGTCGGTTTTTCCGGCAGCGGGCGTGCGCGCCGGCGTGGTGTTCTACGCGACCCTGCCGGGTGCGACCGCCGAGCGACCGGAGTTCGTGTTGAGCTGGAAATGAGCACGGCCGGGCAGCGCAGCGGCGAAGGACCCACGGCACGAGCGCAGTCGCCCGGGTTCACGCTGATCGAGCTGATCATCGTCGCGGCGCTCATTGCGGCGCTCGCCGCCGTGCTGTTCACCGCGTTGGCCGGCGGAGCGAAGGCCGCGGCGCTGCGCTCGGCGGAGGCCACGCTGACGAATCTGCTCGTCGCAACGCGAACCCGTGCGATGGCCACGGGCCGGCACGCACGGTTGCTGATCCACGCGGATGCGGGGAGTCCGCAGGCACGTGAGCGTTACCTGCGATACCTCGTGGTGCAGAGCGAGGACGCGGCGGGCTGGCAGACGCTCGCCACCGCCTCGCTGCCTCCGGGCGCCTACGTGATGCCGCGCCAACCGGCCAACGTGAACGGATTGTTGCAGTCGGGCGTGGTGTGGACGCGGCCGTCGGACGGCGACAGTCTGCGATCGTCGGCGCTGCGCGGCAGCGAATTCGCCGGAGCCGAGCTGGACGCGGCGATCAACGGCGGCACGATCGAGCACTGGGCCGCGATCGTTTTTTCTCCGCTGGGCACGACAAACTACACGGGCGATCTCGTGATCGCGCGCGGCAACGTGCAACTGGGAGTTCCGCCGGTGCAGCTGATCACGCCGGATCAAGCCTGCGGCGTGACGCTGAGCGTCTACGGCCTGGTCACGCGCGTGCCCGATCGCGCGAGCTTTTGAGGGCAACATCGTGGTCTCGTCACGCGCGTTCTCGTTGGTGGAAGTGGTGATCGCGGTCGGCGTGGTGGCGGTGGCGATCGTGGCGATCCTCGGGCTGCTGCCCTCGTTGAACCGCCAGGCTGCGGAATCGGCGGATCAGCTCACGGCGCAGCACCTCGCCGATGGACTCGCGGTGGAGTTGCAGATCATCGTGGACCGCGACGGGCTGGGAGCGCTCGCCACGAGCGCACCGGTGATGCGTGCGCCGCTCGAGGGTGGACTGGCGTTCGTGGCGCCGCGGAGTGGAGTGCCGTTGCGGCCGAGCGCGGGCGCGGCCAGCACAGAGGAAGATTACTTCCTCGTGGAAGTCTGGCGGTTCAACTCCGGCCCGCTGGCGCACACGCCGGGCTCCGCCGTGCTGCCGCTCTATGCGCGTGTGTCGTGGCCACACCGATTGAAGGGCGTCGCCGTCCCGGTGGCAAGCAGCGACCGAACTCAGGTTGGTTTCGCGCTGGCGGTGAATCCATGAGCGCAGCTCCACGATCCTCGCGAGGGTTCACCCTGATCGAGCTGCTGCTGGCGGTGGTGATCACCGCCGGGCTGGCGGCCGCGGTGCTGGCGGTGACCACGAGCACGCTGCGACTCTGGCAGCGGACGCAGGATCGGTTTTCCACGCAGACGCAGGCCACGCTCGCGCTGAATCTCTTGGAGCGCGACCTGCAGGCGGCACTGTTTCGCGGCGACGGCCGCACGTGGCTCGCCGTGGACGTGATCAACTCGCCCGATGCGCTGCTGAACCACGGCTGGCAGCTGGGCGGACTGATGAAACCAGCCGGCGGTCCGCTTGAATCGGGAGCAGGCGATACGATTGGCGGAGCGCGATTCGGGCTGTCTGGCGCATGGCTGCGGTTCATGACCACGAACCTCGACGCCGACGCGGGTGCGCTTCCGGCGGCGGTGTCGTATCAAGTCGTGCGCCGGCCGGTAAGCGGATCAGTGGGCGCGGGGAATCCGGCGGCGGTGCGCTACGCGCTGGCCCGCTCCGCGGTGTCAGCCGAGAAAACGTGGAGCAGTGGATTCAACCTGGAGGCGCCGGCGTATGTCAGCACTTCGGCGGGATTTCCCCCGATGCAGACGCCGGCTTCAGTGATGAACCCGAGTTCGGCCGACGCGCTCGCTTCGAACGTGGTGGACTTCGGCGTCTGGCTTTATGGGCGCGAGTCGTCAGGCAAATTGAGAAGGATCTTTCCGGCGACGCCGACTGACACCTCGCATCACGCGCGTCAGCAAAACGAGTTTCCAGTGGCGGCCGACGTGATGCTGCGGGTGCTGACCGACGAAGGTGCACAGTTGCTGGCCGCGATCGAATCCCGCCGCGGCGCGGTGTCGCGGCCGAGCGAAATACCGGACGACGCGGCGTGGTGGTGGAGCGTGGTCGAGATGCACTCGCATGTTTATGTGCGGCGGATCCGGATTGTGATGGAGGTCCCGTGAACCACGATCGGCAGGCCGATGCGCGGCGCGGGTTTGCACTCATCCTGGTGGTGACGTTGCTGGCGCTGCTGGTGCTCGCGATCTATGCGCTCAGCGTGCTCGTTCGCGTACAAACCCAGGTGACGACCGCGACGGGAGACCGGCAACAGGCGCGGCAGCACGCGTTGATCGCGTTGCGAATGGGGCTCGGTGAGCTGCAGCGTCTGGCCGGACCGGATGCGCGTGTCACCGCAATGGCGGGGGTGAGCGGCATTCCGGAAGGCGGTGCGCAGACCACACGGCATTGGTGTGGCGTGTGGAGTGGGGAGGGCGTTTTTCTCGGCTGGCTGGCGTCAGGCGCGCAATCGTCCTCGGCCGCAGTGTTGCCGGGACTCGCGACCGTCGCGCTCGTGGGCGAAGGCAGTGTCGGCAAGAGCGTCACCGATTCGGAACACGTGATCGCGGGCGTGATCCCAATCACCGTGGCCGAGACGGCGGGCACGCCCGGCAATGCAGCGACGATCGGTGCGTATGCTTACCTCGTGCTGGACGAAGGCGTGAAGGTGAGCGTGCGCACGCCGGGCGAGGTGCTCGGGGCCGGCGGGCTGCGGCCGGTGCTCGCGGGCGAAATGACGAGCTCCGCCCAGGGCCGGCTGCGCACCGCGGTCGAAATCTATGATGCACGGCTGGTCGACGCGTCATGCTACGCGCAGCTGGCGCAGTTGCCTCTGCCCTCAAAGGCTCTCACGCCGTCGACGCTGCAGGACAATTTTCACCACGTGACGCTCACCGCGTTGGTCGTGCGCGACGGGGCGCTCAGCTCCGGCGTCGTGAATCTGAATACCAGTTCCGTACACGTCTGGCGGAGCATCCTGGCTACCTACAACGCGGTGCCGGGCGTCGAGCGATGGTCCGAGGCTGACATGATTACGGAGGGCAGAGCCATCGCTCGCGGACTGGCGAACTCCGCCTCGGGGAAAATCGCGCATGCACCTTTCACGAGCGCAGCGGCATTCGGCGCCAGCGAGTTGCTGGCGGATCATCTGCCTTCTCCGATCACACCGGAGGAATTCATGGCGGCGATCGCGCCGGCGCTGGCGGTGCGCTCGGACACGTTTCGGATTCGCGGCTACGGTGAAGCGCGCAACCCGCAGCGCGACGGCGAGGTCGAAGCGACAGCGTGGTGCGAGGCAGTAGTGCAGCGGCTGCCCCCAGTCGCTCCGGAAGGAAATGAGCGGAGGTTCGCGATCACGTATTTTCGCTGGCTCGGGCCGGAGGACGGGTGAGGGGAGGGCGTAAAGTTGAGAGATGAGAGTTGAGGGTTGAGGGATGAGGGCGCTAACGGTGGGCGGTGGGCGGTGGACGGTGAACATCGAACTTCGACCTCCGAACACCGAACTTCGAAACCGAAACTCAGCCGCGCGACGCTCAGAGCTGATCGTCCCAGTGCTCCCAGGGTAGCGGCGCGTAGGCCACGATGCCTTGGGTGAGCGTGACCTGTCGCGGCTTCGCGTTGGGGGACATCAGCAACTCTAGCGCGATCCGATCGCCGCGCCGACGGTTCAAAAAGAGTCGGGCGAACTCGGTGCCGGCGGTGAACGGCGCGCAGAGCGTGCGCACGTCGCGGCCGTTGGCCTTGAGAATCTCCGTGCCCGGGGCGATGCGCTTCGCCGCGGCCTCGGAGTCTACAGCGACCTGCTCCACGATGATCCGAACGACTTGTTTGGTTTGCGGATGCACGTAAATCCTCAGGCCAAGCCCGAAGCAAGTGATCGGCCGTGAACGCACGCGCAGCGGATCCAAGCGCACGATCGAGTCGGGTGGGATTGGCGGGATGGCGGGGGCGTGAGCTGCGCCGATCGCGTCCCACGCCGAGAGGAGACCAACGAGCAGAAGAATACGGGCCGGCGGCTTCATGCTCGAGACGATCAGGTCCATCGAAGCGGACACGGAGGTAGGCGAGGCATTCGGTGCTCGCAGGGCGATGCTCGTCACTCCGCCAACTCGCGCTCGAGCTGGGCGAGGCGGGGCGTGTCGTTGAATCCCTTGGCGACTGCGGTGCGCAGCAGCTCGCGCGCGCGGGGCTTGTCCTGCTCCAGCAGACAGGTGCGCGCCCATGCAAAATACGCTTCCGGCGCATCCGAGTGCAGGATCGTGATGGCTTCGAGGTAGGTGTCGGCGGTGGCGAAATCGTTTTCCGTTGCCGCCCAACGCGCCCGTTCGAGCAACGAGAGGCCGTGGCTGAGCACGCGGCGCGCGGCCACGTTGTCGCGTCGCTGGCGGTGGAGTTCGGCGGCAAGCCGGCGTATGCCGGCGAACCGATCGGTCGCCGCCGGACTGCGCAATTCAAGTGCCGGTGAGTGCCGGTTTGAGCCGAAATCCGACCCGGCTGACGAGCCTTCGCGATCACGTCCCATGGCAGGCTCGCCGAGAGTGGGAATCTGGCTGAACACTTCCGCGGCGACATCACGTGCGGGCGGATGCTGCGCGAAGTCCAGCGCGGCGTAGAGCTCGGTCAACCATTCGGATTCCTGCCGGCGGAGCTTTTTCTCCGCCGCGACGGCGCGGCGGACGGGCTTGGAATCCTTCAGCGTGGCCGCCGCTTGCGCGGCGGCGGCGGTGTCCGCGAGGCCGTCGAAATCGGCGACAATCTGCTGATAGGCCGCGAAGCTTTCGCCAGGATTTGCCTGTGCCGCGGCGGCGGCGCTCCGGACGCGGAGCCACTCAGCGATGAGCGGTTCGTCGCGGACGCGCAGTCCGGCGCGCATCGCCTGCAGGTCGAACCAGGCCAGCGCGTCATCGGCGATGCTCGCCGGCGGCCAGCCGTGTCCGCCGGCGAAGAGGGCGAGCCGGTGCGGGATCCGGCGCTCTGCGAGCTCGCGGGCGACGCCCCGCATCTCGGTGTAGTTGAAATCCTCGTCTCCGACGGCGCCGAACCAGCCGAACTGAACCGTGCGCGGCAGACCGTTGTTCGGAAATCCCGCGGCGCAACCCAGCACGGCGGTGAAACCGTGATCTTCGGCCGCGGCGCACGCGGCGCGCGCGCCGCCGGACATCCCGCAGCCGTAGCGCCGCCGCGGATCGATGCGGAAGCGCATTTCGACGTCGGCGATCATGTCGCGCGCGGCGGCGGCGGTGATCGGCCACGGACCGTTGCGCGAATTGTTCGAGCCGACGACGGCGTAGCCATGCCGCTCGGCCGCTTCCTGCAGCAGTTTGACGGGTCGGCTCCCCCGCCCGGCGGGATCGAAGCAGTAGATCACCGGCCAGGCGCGATCGGTGGCGTAGGTTGAAGGCAGATAAAGCGCATACGACTGCTCGTGATCATCAGCGCAAATCACGCGCTCGGTCAGGGTGTCTGGCCGCAACTCCGCTGAAGAGTCGGACCAAGCGGTCGGTCCCGCGCTGCCATTGCCGATCGACAGGGTGGGGACCGTCAGAAACCAGCAGACGAGACCGACGCGCAAAGTGTTCACTCGAAGAGCGGCCCGGCGATGGCCGGGTGATAGCGGAGGTAACACCGCAAAATCGTCGAATCCTTCGCGAATGTGCCACGACCAGGCGGAGGGTTTGCCGGATGAAATTTAGGTTGGATTTCCGAAACGGAATCTGCACGTTAGCCGCTCCCTAGCGCCAGGGTAGCTCAGTGGTAGAGCAGCCCCGACTCGGTCGGGGTTGGTCGCCGGTGAGTGAGCTTGGCACCAGTCAATAGCGCCAGGGTAGCTCAGTGGTAGAGCAGGGGACTCATAAGCCCTTGGTCGCCGGTTCAATCCCGGCCCCTGGCACCAGTTCGTGTTTAGTGTTTACATTCTTCGTGGTGGTTCGGGCCGGCACTACATCGGCATGACTGGCAATTTTGGGCGCCGGCTCGCTGAACATCGGCGGGGCCATACGCCCACAACAGCGCGGCTTGGCGGCGATTTGCAGGTGGCGGCCCGTTGTGAGTTCCCGGATCGCGCTACCGCCGCGATGATGGAGAGGCTGCTGAAGCGCTGGAAGAATCCCGAAAGCGGTCGAGCACCTCAACCGACGCGCTCGGTGCGGACAGTAGAGCAGCCCCGACGCGTCGGGGTTGGTCGCCGGTTCAATCCCGGCCCCTGGCACCAGTTTCAGCCGTCGTAGCACAGCTCGGTAGCGCCGCCCGATTCGTAGGGGCCGTCCGCGACCAACGCGGATTGGGAAACGAAGCGCACCGCCGATTGACGGCGGACCGAAGCGGGGCATCTGTGCGCCATGGAAGAAAGACTGAACTACGCCGAGGCGTCGCCCCAAGGATTCAAGGCCATACTCGGACTCGAGCGGCATGTGCGGGAGTCGAACCTCGAACACCGGTTGTTGGAGCTCGTGAAAACGCGCGCGTCGCAACTGAATGGGTGCGCTTTCTGCCTCGATATGCACACGAAGGACGCCCGCGCCGCTGGCGAGACCGAGCAGCGGTTGTACGCGCTGTCCGCCTGGCGGGAGACGCCGTTTTTCGACGAGCGCGAACGCGCGGCACTCGCCTGGACCGAGGCGGTGACGCAACTCCACCCGCAGCATCCCATTCCCGACGCGGTTTACGCGGAGGTCAGACCTCACTTCAACGACCGGGATCTGGTCGACCTCACGCTGGCAATCATCGCGATCAACGGATGGAATCGGCTCGCCATCGCGTTTCGGAAAACGCCCGGTTCGTATCAGCCGCCCTCGACAGCACCCGCGGCCGTCACGGCGAAAGCCTGATCGGTTCGCGCGGGATCCAGATCGTGCGCGGGTAAGCGGCAGGCCGCGAGCCGGCGGGGCGAGGTCTCGCCCCGCTATTGGACGCCGCGGTCTCGGCCTCGGCGGCGGAGCCATCGGCGGTACGGCGACCGACGCGGGCGAGGCGTATTTTTTCACTGTAAAATTGCACGCGGCGGACGCGCGCATTCAGTTGGGCGCACAGCTTCCCCATGTCGCCTGCGCTTTACCTGATTCTTCCCGCTCTGCTGGTCGCCGTGGTGCTTGCCTCCGTCTGGCTCGAACGCTGGAGCGTGCCGGTCATCCTCGTGGCGCTCGGGACGGGCATCCTTTTCGGCAGCGACGTGCTGAAATTGTGGCACTTCGACGACATGGCGCTCACGAACCAGGTCGCCAACCTCGCGCTCGTATTCATCCTCTTTCACGGCGGGTTCGTGACGAAGCGGGCGGATTTCCGCGCCGTCGCGCTGCCGGCTGGCGGCCTCGCCACCTGGGGCGTGTTGCTGACCGCAGCGGTGACCTTCGCCGTGCTGCGCTGGGTCCTCGGCTGGTCGATGGAGCTTTCAATGCTGCTGGCCGTGATCATCTCGTCCACGGATGCGGCGGCGATTTTTTCCATTTTGCGCCGGCAGTCGCTGCCGACGCAGCTGTCGTCGACGGTGGAGATCGAGAGCGCCGCGAACGACCCGATGGCGATCCTGCTGACCACCGTGGCCGTGGCGACGCTGGCGTCCGGAGAGCAGTTCAGCGGCCTCACCGTGCTGCTCTTCTTTTGGAAATTCGGCGCCGGTCCCATCTTCGGATACGTGATCGGCCGGATCTCCATCTGGCTGTTCAACCGGCTTACGCCACAGGACCGGGGCTACTACTACGTCCTGTTTGTCGGACTGGTGCTGCTCACCTATGGGCTGGCCGAACTGGCGCAGGCGAGCGGCATGCTGGCCGTCTTCACGGCAGGGTTCGTCATGGGCAATCGGCCGTTTGTGCACCGGCAGGGGGTGCTGAATTTTTCCGAAGCGCTCTCGACCATCGTCAATATCGGCATGTTCGTGCTGATGGGGCTACTCGTCTTCCCGAGCGAATGGTCGGATTTGTGGATTCAGGGGCTGCTGCTGTTCCTGGTGCTGACGTTCATTGCCCGACCCGTTGCCGTTTTCCTCGGCACGGTCGGAATGAATCTCGGACTTAAACCGAAGATTTTCGCCGCGTGGGCCGGGCTGCGCGGCGCGGTGCCGATCGTGCTGGCAACGTATCCCGCCGCCGCGGGCCTCGAGCTGGGCAATCGGGTCTTCAATCTGGTGTTCTTCGCCGTCCTCCTGTCGATCCTCATCCAGGGTTCGACGCTCGGCCTGGTCGCGAAATGGCTCGGGTTGTCGCAACCCGCGCGGCCCAAGGCGCTGTTCAGTCTCGAAATGATCACCATGGCGAAAAGCGATTACGACGTGGTGACGATCGACCTGCCAGGCCCGAAGGACACTCCCGGTCCGCGGATCCGCGACCTGGCGCTGCCCGAGGGCGCGGTCATCACGCTCATCACCCGGGGCGACCAAGTCGTGCTCCCGAAAGGCGAGACGCAGCTGCTGGGCTGGGATCAGGTGACCGTGCTGGCGCACGCTCCGGACGAAGACCGGATCCGGGAGAGGTTCACGCAGGCGTTCGCCTCGCCCGTCGCCGAAATTGCACGACCCGCCGTCGCGACTTGATCTCCGTTGCGGCGCGGCCCGGCGATCCCGCACAGGCCGGCAGCGGGCAGCGGTTTCGCTGCGGAGTGGAGGAGCATCGCCGTCGCGGTTGAAGACCGCGGGGTGTGGCCTATCCTGGGTTTCCTATGGCGAAAGCGACAATGAGGCGAATGCCGGCGCGGAAGCGCCCCCGGAAGGCGAAGGCGGGCACGCGTGGTGCGGTGCCGTCGGACACGGTGCTCCCGGAACTCTCCGGCGAGTGCCTGGCCGCCAAGGAGGCGGTGGAGCGCTGCGGCGGCGTGGTAGCCGGGCAGTATCTGGATCCGCTCGGCGGGCAGCCGCTGCTCGTCGCGGTGCTGCCGCTGGAGAAGGTCGAGCCGACGCCCTTTCAGCGCGACGTGTCGGATGCGCATCACAAACGGCTCGCCGACGTGCTCGATCGCACGGGCATTTTCCTCGATCCGATCATCGCCATCAGGGCGCCGAGCGGATTCTGGACGCCGAACGGTGGTCATCGACTGGCGGCGATGCGGCGGCTCGGGGCGAAGTCGATCACGGCGCTGGTGGTGCCGAAGCGCGAGGTGGCGTGGCAGATCCTGGCGTTGAATACGGAAAAAGCGCACAACCTGAAGGACAAGTCGCTCGAGGTGCTGCGCATCTCCCGGCACTTGATGGAAGAGCGCGTGGACAAGTCCGAAAAGGAATGCGGCTACTATTTCGAGGAGCCCTCGTTCATCATCATGGGGCTTTGCTACGAGCAGAACGCGCGCTTCAGCGGCGGCGTTTATCACTCGTTTGTCCGGCGGTTGACGGCGTTTTCCGACGTGGCGCTCGCACAGGCGCTGAAAGGCCATGAGCGGCATGCGGCGATGCTGTTGGAGCTCGATCAAAAAGTCGGCGAGATCGTGCAGAAGCTGAAGGCGCGCGGCTTCGTCAGCCCGTATCTGAAGAGCTTCGTGGTCGCGCGCGCCAATCCCCTGCGGTTCATGAAGGAGTTGCCGGAGCTGGACGATCTGCTGAAGACGATCCGGACGAAGGTGGAGCGGTTCAACGTGGAGAAGGTGAAGCAGGAGGACATCGTTGCATCGGGCGGCGGCGCGCCGGACGAGGAGTGATCAAACGGAGATCAGCGACCACCGATAGGCGGCGGACCAATGTTCGTATTACGAACAATGGGCCGGGAGATGCGGGCGGACGTGGACGGTTCGCCGACTTCGAGGTGGCCGCGATGGCGTCGGACTGTAGCGTGGCGAGATGATCCGATTACGCCTGTTGGTTTGCGGAGTTTGGCTCGCGATGGGCGCGGCGAGTTTGCGGGCGGCCGTGGAGGAACCGACGCTGCCGCCCATCGATTTTTCGCATGCAGGCTATCGCGGGGGCGACGGCGCGATTCCAGAGGTGCCGTCAGTGGTGCGCGTAAAACCGAGCGGCGGCGATGACACCGCGCTGCTGCAGGCGGCGATCGATCATGTCGGCGCGTTGCCGGCGCGCGGCGATGGTGGGCGCGGAGCGGTCCTGCTGGAGCCAGGACGCTTCCGCGTCTCCGGATCGCTGCAACTGCGCGCGGATGGCGTCGTGCTGCGCGGAAGCACCGATCCGCAGTCACCGAGTGTCGTCCTCGCGACGGGGGTTGGGCGGCGAACGTTGATCCAGGTTGGTCACCAAGGCGCGCCGGCTACGGCGCGGGCCGTGCCGGTGATGGCGGATGCGGCGGTGGGTGCGCGGCGGTTGCGCGTGGATGACGTGACCGGATTTGCGACGGGCGATCGCGTGGTGGTGGAACGGCCGAGTACGGCGGAGTGGATCGCGGCGCTCGGAATGAACACGGACAAGGGAAATTTCGTCGCGGACCGGACGCACTGGAAACCGGGTTCGCGCAATCTGGTGTGGGATCGGACGATCGTGGCGATCGACGTGCCGGCGAAGGAGCTCGAGCTCAACGCGCCGATCACGGCGGCGCTGGAACAGCGGTTTGGCGGTGGCTCGGTGGCCAAGGTGACGGATGCGCGAATCGTCCGACACGTCGGGATCGAGCAGCTCGTGCTGGAGAGCGAGTTTGCGGCGGACCGGCCGCTGGATGAGGAGCATTCATGGATCGCGGTGGCGATCGATAGCGCGGAGGACGCGTGGGTGCGCAAGGTGACAGCGCGGCACTTCGTGAGCTCGGCGGTGCGCGTGGGGCCGCGGGCGCGGCGCGTGACGGTGGAGGACTGCCGGAGTGAGCAGCCGGTGTCGGAGATCGGCGGCTATCGGCGGTTGAGTTTTTATGTGGAAGGCCAGCAGGTGCTCGTGCAGCGCTGCGCGGCCGAGCAGAGCGTGAATGGGTTCGGGCTGGGGTTCTGCGCGGCGGGGCCGAACGTTTTTTTGGACTGCGTGGCGCGCGAGGCGAAAGGTGCGAGCGGCGCGTATGAAAGCTGGAACGCGGGAACGTTGTTCGAACGCGTGACGATCGAAGGCGCGGCGCTGCGGCTAACGCGGGAGATGCAGCGTACGCAGGGCGGCGGCTGGACGGCAGGGAATTCTGTCGTGTGGAATTGTCGGGCTGAAGCGATCGAGGTGCAGGGACCGGACGGCGCGCCGGTGGTCGAGCGTACGGCGGAGGAATCGCTGTATGCGAGTCAGCTCGCGAAGCGGCGGGGTAATGCGGCTACGCGGGCTGCGCCGAACCAGCGCGTTGAGGGCAACGCGCTCCACCTCGCGGAGGTGTCGGAGTTACAGTTTGAGCCGACGCCGGAAGCGCCCAAGCCGGTGCACCCGCTGGAGATCGTGGGTGGACGGTTCGTGGTGGACGGCCGCGTGGTGTGGGGCGGGCAATTCAATTCGGCGTGGTGGAAAGGGCAGCAGTCGCCAGCGATTGCGGCGGAGACGAGCGGGCGGAGCGTGACCCGGTTCATGCCGGGCCGGATCGGCCGCGGGCTCACCGAAGATCTGGAGCAACTCGCGGCCGACATGATCGAGCGCGACATGCCGTTCTACACCGGCGGGCCGGGGCTGTGGTATGACCGGCGGCGCGATGATCACCTGAAAATTCCGCGGGCCGACGGGAACGTCTGGGCGCCGTTTTACGAGCTGCCGTGGGCGCGCAGCGGGCAGGGCGTGGCGTGGGATGGGTTGAGCAAGTACGATCTGGCGCGATTCAATCCGTGGTATTTTGGCCGGATGCGCGAGTTCGCGCGGGTGTGCGGCGAGCACGGGCTCGTGCTGCACTACAACCTCTACAACACGCACAACATCCTCGAGACGTTTGCGCACTACGTGGAATACCCATGGCGGACGGCGAACTGCATCAACGACATCGGGCTGCCCGAGCCGGTGAAGCTGGATCCGAAGGAGACGGTGCACCGGTCGGACGTGATCTACAACGTGGACCACCCGGGTCGACGCGCGCTGCACCGCGCTTACATTTTTCACACGCTGGATCAACTCGGTGATCAGCCTAACGTGGTGCTTTCATTGGCGTTTCAGTTCGCGGGGCCGCTGGCGTTCCAGGAGTTCTTCCTCGACACCGTGGCCGAGTGGGAACGCGAACACGGGCGGTCGGTGACGATCGAGCTGATCACGAGCAAGGACATCACGGATGCGATCCTGGCGGATCCGGTACGCGCGCGGCAGATCGACGTGATTGATATGCGCTACTGGCAGCGGCAGCCGGATGGGACGCTGTGGGCGCCGCGCGGAGACGTGAACCTCGCGTTTCGCGAGCAGAACACGGTGTTGTTCGGCAAAGGCGTCGACACGCCACCGGACACCACGCCGCTGGCCGTGTATCGCGCGGTGCGGGAATATCGCGACCGGTTTCCGCAAAAACCCATCGTGGCGTGGCACGGCGGCTGTGGGCCGATTCCGGTATTGATGGCGGGCGGTGCGCAGGCGCTGATGCGGAATCCATCGGCGGGACAATCGCAGGGCGGAGCGCGCGACGATGCGGCGTTTAATCGCTGGGTGCGCGACGAACTCTCGGCCGTGCTGATGCGGATGGCGCCGCGCGATGGCTGGGTGGCGGAACCGGACACGGCCTGGTGTCTGGCCGACGACCGCGGCGAGAACGTGCTGATTTATTCCTTGGCGGGAGAAAGCATCCGGCTCGATCGCGCGATTGACAAAAGCGACGGTGGTGCGACGCGCGGCGTGTGGTTTGATCCGAAGAACGGCGAGACGAAGCCGGCGAAGATCGGATCGACGGTGGCCGGAGCGGTGATTGTGAAACCGAGTACGGGGGCGTGGGCGCTGAGAGTGTGGGGAATATAGCCGAAGGAAAACCGAAGCACGAAAGCCGCGACGAGGGCGTCGCGGCTCCATTGCTCAGCCGCAGCAGGGCACCCGGGAGCGCGGTCATCTTGCCCGCAGTTTGGACCGGAGCGGGCGAGACGCCCGCGCTCCCACGCAAGCGGCGTGCGCCTAATCTAGCCGAGGGTGCTGACTACGACCGTGCGTCTCCAGGATGGACGAAGGTGCAGCAAGACTGCTACCCTACAGGCGGGACTCGATCAGCTTCAGTAGGTCGGCGTAGTCGTGGACGGCCGGGAGCTGCGGAAACTGCTTGATCACGTTCTCCGGTGCGTGGAAGAGGATCCCGCTGTCGGCCTGGCAGAGCATGGACGTGTCGTTGAACGAATCGCCGGCCGCGATGACATTGTAGCGGAGCGACTGCAGCGCCTGCACGGCCTGTTTCTTCTGGTCCGGCATGCGCAGCTGGTAGCCGGTGATCCGGTCGTTCTGCACCACGAGCCGGTGGCAGAACAAGGTTGGCCAGCCAAGCTGGCGCAGCAGCGGCACGGCGAATTGCTCAAACGTGTCGGAAAGGATGAGGAATTGCACGCGGCCGCGAAGCGCATTGAGGAAGTCGACGGCACCGGTGAGTGGTTGCAGGGTGCCGATGACCTCTTGAATCTTGGAGAGGGTAATTCCGTGCCGGTCGAGTATGTCGATCCGGTAGAGCATGAGTTTGTCGTAGTCGGGTTCGTCACGGGTCGTGCGACGCAGTTCGGGGATGCCGGTGCGTTCGGCGACAGCGATCCAAATCTCGGGCGTGAGAACGCCTTCCATGTCGAGGGTGACGATGCTTTGTTTCACGGGGGAGGCGGAGTGAACCAGAGCTTCGCGCCGCGAGGCAAGCCGGGAGAGCCCGGCGAAGCGGCGCGAAATTCGAAATCCGAAGCCCGAATCCGAATCACCGAAACGGAGTGGCGCGGGCGCAGCAAGACTGCGCCCCCACGAAAGCGAAGCCCGGTGGGGACGCCGGGCTCACGTCGGCCAGAATTTCTTTGCGGGCGGGGGCGCGGGCGTTTGCATCGCAGCATGCTTAAACCGACCACGGTCAAGGACGCGCTCCACAGCGAGTCCGCCCAAGACACCATCCTCGTTCACGGCTGGGTGCGGACCCGGCGTGACGCCAAGACGTTTTCGTTCCTCGAACTCAACGACGGCTCGTGCCTGAAAAACCTGCAGGTGATCGCGCCGGCGACGCTGGCCAACTACACGGACGTGCAACACCTGACCACCGGGGCGTCCGTGACCGTCCGCGGTAAGCTGGTGCCGTCGCAGGGCCAGGGGCAAAAGTGGGAGGTCACGGCGGAGGATGTGACCGTGATCGGCACGGCGGATGCGACTTATCCACTGCAGAAGAAAGGACACACACCGGAGTTTCTGCGCGAGATCGCGCACCTGCGGCCACGGTCGAACCTGTTCGGCGCGGTGTTCCGGACGCGGAGTCGGCTGGCGTTTGCGATCCACCGGTTTTTCCAGGAGCGCGGATTCGTCTACGTGCACACGCCGATCATCACCGGCAGCGATTGCGAAGGGGCGGGCGAATTGTTCCGGGTGACAACGCACGACCTCGCGAATCCGCCGAAGCGCGAGGATGGCTTGATCGACGACGCGAAGGACTTTTTCGCGCGGCGCACGTATCTCACGGTGAGCGGGCAACTCGAGGCGGAGGCCTTCGCCTGCGCGCTGGGGAAGGTCTACACCTTCGGTCCGACGTTCCGGGCGGAGAATTCGAACACCTCGCGGCATGCGAATGAGTTTTGGATGATCGAGCCCGAGGTGGCGTTCTGCGACCTGCAGGGGAATATGGATCTCGCCGAGGAGTTCGTGAAGGCGCTGATCCGCGAGGTGAGGACGAACTGCGCCGAGGACCTCGAGCTGTTTGCCAAGTTCGTCGACAAGGAACTGCTGGCGCGGCTGGACTTCGTGCTCGAGCGGCCGTTTCAGCGCGTGAGCTACACGGAGGCGATCGAGCTATTGAAGAAGAGCGGCAAGCAGTTCGAGTATCCCGTCGAGTATGGCACGAACCTGCAGTCGGAGCACGAGCGTTACCTGACGGAAGTCGTCTTCAAATGTCCGACGACGGTCTACAACTATCCGAAGGAGATAAAGCCGTTCTACATGCGGCTGAACGACGACGACAAAACGGTGACGGCGATGGACGTGCTGGTGCCGGGGATCGGCGAAATCGTCGGCGGCAGTCAGCGTGAAGAGCGGCTCGACGTGCTCGAAGCGAACATGCGCCGGCACGGAGTCGATCCGAAGGACTACGGGTGGTATCTCGATCTGCGCCGCTACGGTACCGTGCCGCACGCGGGGTTTGGGCTCGGGTTCGAGCGGATGCTGATGTTCGTCACAGGAGTGCCGAATATCCGCGATGTGATCCCGTTCGCGCGGACGCCGGGGAATGCAGCGTTCTGAACGGAAATTCGAAGCACGAAAAGCCGCGACGAGGGCGTCGCGGCTCCATTGATCAGCGGCAGGGCGCCCGGGAGCGCGGCCGCTCAGCGAGCGGGCCTACAACCAATGCATGCGGCCGGGACGGCCGCGCTCCCATGCAAGCGGCAGGCGGCCAATGTAGCCGAGGTCGGTGACCTCGGTGGATCGGGCCGGGCTCAGCGAGCCCGGCTACATCGCGAATGACGCGACGAGGGCGGCGCGTCTCCACGGACTCGGCCCGATCGGGGCAACGTGGACCAAAAAAGTAGCGCGGGCCGCGGCCCGCGCTACGTTTACCCCTAGTTACCAGTCCAACTAAAAGTTCCAGGTCGTGGAGAACTTCACGTTCATCCCGGGAGCGGTGGTGATACCGGTGCCGGACACGCGCCCGCCGGCCTGCTGGATGTAGCCGCTATCATCGAGCACGTTGTCGACGTAGAGTCGGAAGACGTAATCGTGCCAGGTGTAGGACGCGCTGAAGTTCGTCACGTAATACGGCTTCAGGAAGAAGCTCGTTTTGGCGGGGACGCTCGCGATCGTGTAGGCGGGCGGAGCGTCGCCGGCGCGACGGCCGCTGTAGCTGACGCCGAGGCTCAGCGACAGGCCCTTTGGCGCGCCCTCGGTAAACCGGTAGTTCAACAAGATCGAGGCATTGCGATCCGCGACGGCGCGCACGTGGCGGCCGAGCGAGTCGCGCATCTTCAGCTGCGAATAGGCGGCGAGCACCGACAGGTTGTTGGTGATGCCGCCGGTGAGTTCGAACTCGTAGCCGTGATTGTTCAGATCCTGCACGATCTGCTCCGGCGCGCTTGGGTTCGTCTGCCGTTCGGGATTGGGCGTCGTGACGTTGGTCTGCGAGATCTCGAAATAGGCGGCGTTGAACGCGAGCCGCTGGTTGAACCACTCGGTCTTGAAGCCGACCTCGTCCTGCACGCCGTCGCGCCACAGCGGCTGGTTGTTGGCGATGACGGGCGAGGAATTGGTCGAGTGGCTGTAGTAGACCGACGCGTTGGGTTGCACCTTCACCAGCAAGCTGGCCATCCAGACGTTCTTCGCATCGTCGAGGATGCTGGGGGCGTTGGTGGCGTTGATGGCGTTGCGCGCGTAGGTGTAAGTGTCGTAGTGCAGGATGCCGCCGGTCGCCTGGACGCGGTCATCGAGGAACCCGAGCCGCTCGTTCACGTAGGCCTGCCAGTTGGTGAAGTTGCCGACGTTGTTCGCGTAAAGATTCGAGTCCCAGATCGGAGTCGCGGCCACGTAGGGACGGCTGAGATCGATGCCGGGCAGGGTGCCGCTCTTGACCTTGTTGACGCTGAGCCGGCGCGAGACGGCGACGCCGCCGACCGTCTGCGTGGTCACCCCTGGGAAATTGTAGCGCGCGGCGAGGTCCGACTGCAGATTGGCGTAACGCAGCCGCGTCCATTGCGCATCACCGCGGACGGGGATGTTCCCCGGCTGGAACAGCGGCGAGAAGGTCGAGACCGGCTGGCCGTTGACCATCGACCAGACGTAGTCCTGGGTGAACTCGCCGGTGAGCGGCTGGTAGCGCGTGTTGTTCAAGCCGGGCAGCGTGATGAACTCCTGCACGGAATCGGTGAAGTAATAGCGGCCGTTGGCGGCGACGCGCAGACTGATGTTCTCGTTAAAACTCGTGGTGAGCAGTGCGAACAGGTCGGCGGTGTCGACGGCGGTGTGACTCCACGGCTGGATGCCGTTGCGGCCCTTCTTGGAGAGACCGGGCGCCAGGTACGGATCGTCGGTCTGCGGGCCGACGCGCGGATCGATGATCAGCAGCGGCTCGCGGAAGATCCACTGGGTCGAGCCGATGAGCTTCACCGTCAGCTGCGTGCGGTCGGAGATCTTGTAGGTGAACATCGGCGCGAGGGCCTTGTTGCGCATGCGTGCATCGTCGGACCAGTAACGCCGGGTGTCCTGGATCGAACCGATGAACCGGTAGGCGGCCTTGCTGCCGGGGGAGAAGGCGTCGGTCATGTCGAGCGTGAGCTTCTGCGCGTCGAACAAGCCGATGACTCCGGTCACGCTGCGCTGGCGGCGATAGAGCGGCGATTTCGTGATCACGTTCACCGCGCCACCGGGACCGCCGGCGGGCGAAAGGATGGCGTTCGGGCCCTTCGAGATTTCGAGGCGATCGATCACCACCTCGGTGATGTTGTCGGCATCGTCCGGTTGCAGGAAGTTGTCGACGACGCGCTGGCCGTTGCTCTCAAAACCGCGGAGGATCATGCGATCCTGGAACTGAATGCCGCGACCTTCCTGCACGCCCGCGGCGTAGCGGGTGACATCGAAGAGGCGGGACGGTGCCAGATCATCGATCATGTCGCGGGTGAGGACCGTGATCGTGCTCGGGGTCTCGAGCAGCGGGGCGCGGACGCGGACGGCGGACACGGCGTCGGCTGCGCGATACCGGTCGGCGGCTTCGCCGGACACGGTGAACTGCGGCAGCGTAATCACCTCGTCATCCGCCCGTGGTGCGGCGGAGTCCGAGGAGGGGGTGGCGGTTTGGGCAAGGACCGGAACGGTAACAATTGCGGCGCAGAGGCCGGAGAGAACGAAGTGGCGCCAGCGCGCCACGTCGAATGCTTGGGGTTTCATCAGCATGATGTGCGTCAGGTTTGGGGCCGGCGGAATGCCGGCTTCCCTAAACGACGTTGCGCGCCGCGAAATGGGGGATAGCGGATGCGCCTTGGGAGCGCGGGGATCTTGCCCGCTGTTAAGTCCGGCCCGTGTCGGGCGCGTCTACTGAGCGAGGCGACGGCAACGATGCGGCCCCGACGCCCGCGCTCCCACGCAGGCGGCGTGAAGTAGCTGGGGTAGCGGATTGCGGCGCGTGAGCCGGGCTCGGCGAGCCCGGCTACATCCGAAACGGAGCGGCCGAGGGCGGCCGCGCTCCTACGCAAGCGGCGGCCGGCGGAAGGGCGCGGAGCGACGCTAGAAATTCCACGTCGTGGAAGCCTTCACGTTGATGCCGGGCGCGGTGGTGATGCCGGTGCCGGACACCCGGCCGCCGGCTTGCTGCAGATAACCTTGGTCGTCGAAAAAATTGTCGACGTTGAGCCGGAACAGGAAATCGCGCCAGCGATAGGAGGCGCCAAAGCTCGTCACGTAGTAAGACGGCACGAAGAAGCTGGTTTGGCCGACCACGTTGAGCGGAGTGTAGTTGATCGGCGAGTCGCCGGCGCGGCGACCGTTGTAGCTGACGCCGACGTTCAGCGAGAGCCCGTCGAGCCGGCCGGCGCGGAACCGGTAGTTCAGCAGCAGCGCGGCGTTGTGATCGGCGACGGCCCGCACGTGGCGGCCGAGCGCATCACGCATCTTCAGCTGGGAGAAGCTCGCGATGGCCGACAGGTTGGGCGTGAGTCCGCCGACGATCTCGAATTCGTAGCCGTGATTGCCCAAGTCCGACACGAGTTGCTCGGGCGCCGCGGGGTTGGTCTGCCGATCGGGATTCGGCACGGTGACGTTGGTCTGCGCGATCTCGAAGTAGGCCGCGGTGAACGACAGCCGCTGGTTGAAGAACTCGCTCTTGAACCCCACCTCGTCCTGCACGCCGTCGCGCCACAACGGAACGTCGTTGGCGATCACCGGCGTGGAGTTGGTCGAGTGGCTGTAGTAGAGCGAGAGATTGGGCCGGAGCTTCAGCAGCGCACTCGCCATCCACATGTCCTTCTCGTCGTCGAGGACGCCGGGCGGAGCGCTGCTCACGCGGTTGAGCGACCGCGTTTTCGTATCGTAGTGGAGCAGCCCGCCGGTGAGCTGGAGCCGGTCCTGCAGCAGTCCAACGCGCTGGTTGACGTAGGCCTGCCAGTTGGTGAACGAGGTGACGTAGTAGAACAGCCAATCCGACGACCACGCGGGCACGACTCGCCGCTGTGGCTGGCTCAGGTCGACGCCCGGCAGCACGCCGGAGACGCCGCGACCGTAGTTGGTCTGGCGCGAGAGCGCGAGTCCCGCCACGGTCTGCGAGCTGACAGGTCCGAGCTGGAACTTGCCAACCAGATCGGTCTGCAAGTTTACCGTCTTGCGCCGCGTGGCCTGCTTGTCGCCGCGGACCGGGACGGAGGCGGGATCGAAGAAGGGCGAGTGCGTCGGCACATAGGTGTTGGTCGCCGGATCGAGCGTCCAGACGGTGTCCTGCGTGAGCTCGCCGGTCATGGGATTGTAGCGCTCGGTGAGGCTTGGCGTGGCCAGGAACTCCTGCACCGAATCCTCGAAGTAGTAGCGACCGTTGGCGGCGACGCGGAGGCTGAGAATGTCGGTCAGGTTCGAGGTGAGGAGCGCGAACAGATCCGCGGTGTGCGTGCCGACGTGGCTCCACGGCTGGATGCCATTGCGGCTTCGGGTCGAAAGACCAGGCGCGAGGTAGGGTTGCCGAGTCTGGGCGCTGACGGCCGGGTCGAGGATCAGCAGCGGCTCGCGGAAGATCCAATGCTCGGCGCCGATCAGTTTTACGGTGAGCTGGGTGCGGTCGGAAATCCGGTAGGCGAACATCGGCGCGAACACGCGGCCGCGCAGCCGCGCGTCGGCCGACCAATAGCGGCGCGAGTCCTGCAGCGAGCCGATGATCCGGTAAGCAAACGGACTGCCGGCGCCGAACGTGTCGGTGACGTCGACGCTGAGCTTCTGTGCATCGAACAAGCCGAGGGTGGCCGTGAGGCTGCGCTGCCGGTCATAGAGCGGCGATTTGGTGAGGACGTTGATCGAGCCGCCGGGCGAGCCGGAAGGGGACAGGATGGCGTTCGGCCCTTTCGTGATCTCGATCCGGTCGATCACGACCTCGTCGATGTTGTCGGCATCGGCGGGCTGCAGGAAATTGTCCACGCTCCGCTGACCGTTGCTCTCGAATCCGCGCAGGATCATCCGGTCCTGAAACTGGATGCCGCGGCCTTCCTGCACGCCGGCCACGTAGCGGGTGACGTCGAAGATCCGGATTGGCGCCAGATCGTCGAGCACGTCGCGGGTGAGCACGGAGATGGAGCTCGGCGCATCCAGCAACGAGGCGCGGACGCGCACGGCGGAGATCGCGTCGGCCGCGCGGTAGCGATCGGCCGTTTGGCTCGAGACGGTGAACTCGGGGAGCACGACGACGTCGGACAAATCCGTTCGGCTGCTGACGGCGCGCGGCGGCGACGCGGCGCGCGGCAGTGGGGGCGGAATTTCCGCGCGTCGCGAGACGGAGATCGGACCATCCACGCCATCGCGGTGCACGATCAGGTGGGTGCCCGCGAGCATCTGGTTGAGCGCGGCCCAGGCGGTGAACTGCCCCACGACCTCGCGGGTGCGGTGTCCGCGAACGTTGTCGACGAGATAAACCACCTGCTCGCCCGACTGCCGGCCGAACTCGGCGAGGGTGTCGGCCGCGTCGCCACTGGGCAGGTGAAACCTCAGCCGCGGCGGTTCGGCGCCGAGCGCGTGAGCGAACGCGAGCAACCAGCCACAGACCCAGGCGGCCAGGCAGCAGCACCGCCGAAACGCAAGGCGATCAGGGCTTGTGGTTAAGGTCGGGGGCACGTCGAACACCAAACGGTAGAGCTGAATCCGCCGAAATGGCGATGCTGGGGCGGCAAAAACCACCGTCTCTCTATGGACTGGCGGAGCGGGCGGCGGTGGGAGCGCGGGCATCTTGCCCGCAGTTTCGCCGAGGCGGGCGAGACGCCCGCGGCTCCCACGCAGGCGGCGGGCGGTTGATGTAGCCGAGGTCGCCGACCTCGGTGAGTGGGCCGGGCTCAGCGAGCCCGGCTACATCCAAACGACGCGACGAGGGCCCCGACTGGTCGGGGTAAACTGTCGCGTCTCCGTGACGCTCCTCAGTGCACAGTCGGACACTGGCGCCCCGATGCCCGCGAGCGCGGGCTCACGGCGCCTTGTGCAGCCGGACCTTGGTCGGGGAGACGCGCTCGATCTGCGCGTCGCCGGAGCGTTCCATCAGCGCAATGAACGACTCCGCGTTGTCCGCGTCGAAGTTCCCGCGCACGGCGCGAAGCGCGAGCTCGGGCTCCGCGATCTCGATCTGGAGCTGATTGTAGCGATTGAACAGGGCGACGACCTCACCGAGCGGTGTGTCGCTGAAGACGAGCCGCGGGGCGGAGTGGAGCAATTTTTCGCCGGCGGGTGCGGCGTCCGAGGCCACGGCGATTGCGCTCGAGAGCGTGTCGATGTGCACGCTTTCGCCGCTCACCAGATAGATCGGCAGGGCCGCAGCGCCGTTCGCGCCGGTCACACCGTGCGTCACCTGGACCTTGCCCTCGGTGACCAGCACGTCGATGGCGTTGGCTTCGCGGCGTACGTTGAACGCGGTGCCCACCGCGCGGATCGTCACCTTGTCGGCGCTCACGAAGAACGGCCGCGCCGGATCCTTCGCGACGAAGAAGTGCGCCTCGCCGCGGTGGAGCTGAACGCGGCGTTCGGCGGCGGCAAAGGCGACCTGTACTTCAGAGTCGCCGTTGAGGACGAGCGTGGAGCCGTCGTTGAGTGTCACCGACTGCCGTTGTCCGGCCAGCGTGGCGAAAATATCCCGTTCGGGTCGCAGCGTCGGCCAGGCGAGCCAGAGTGCGACGGTGACGCAGGCCGCCGCAGCCAGCGTGACGTAAGTGGGCCAGCCGTGAAGCCGCGAGGGTTTCGCAGGGCGGGCGCGCCGCATCAGTGAATCGGCCTCGGCCATCAAGGCCGCGGCGGTCGGGGCCTGTGGAAGCCGGAAAAGCAGGTGCTGCGTTTTCTCCACGCGGGCAAAAGCAATCGCGTGCCGCGGGTCCGCGTGCCACGCGGCGAACTCGGCGGCCTCGGCAGAGTTCAGCCCGGCGCCGCGCCGGATCAACCATTCGGCGGCGGCTTGCGTGAGATGCTCGTCGCGGAGGATTTCCGCGGATACGTCACCGGGGTTCATGGGAGAAGAACCTCCGCTCGTTGAGCAAGCCACACGCGGCGAAATGATCGGTGCACTGTTGGATTCCTTTAGCGAGATGGGTCTTCACCGTCTCCGGGGAGATATCCAGGAGGGCGGAGATTTCCTTGTAGGAGCAACCCTTGAGATAGCGCAGCAGCATGACTTGGCGACACCGATCCGGCAGCTTTTGCACCGCTTGGGCCAGAATTTCGAGCTCCTGTTGCTGACTGAGGGCCTCCGCCGTGCTCGGCGCCTCCTTTACGACGTCGATCACCTCGGGATGGGTGAGTGGTTCGAACTGAATCTTGCGCGTGCGCCGGAAGAGATCGAGCGCGACGTTGCGAGCCGCGGTGAACATGAACGCCCGCACGTGGCGGATACGGCCGGCGGTTTGCTCGACCCACAGTCGCTTGTAGGTCTCCTGGATCACATCGTCGGGATCCTGCAGCAGCGGAAAATGAGACTGCAGGTAAGCGCGGAGGGCCGGTTCGTGGGGTTGCACTTCCACGGCGAACCAGCGCGCGTGCTCGGTTTCGTGCGATGACATCGGGTGGGGGAGGTCGCCTGAGTCGCTGATAGACCGGCCGCGGGCGCTGACAAGCCCGATTGTGATCAGCAACGCCGGTGGCAGTTTTATTTTGAAAACTTCGTCCGCGGGATCCCCAATTTGGTTCCGGCGCGCGTCACACTACGTTAAGGCTCTCTGTGCTCATCATGCGGATTCTTCCATTTTTCAGGCGGTCGTTCAGATGGTGGCTGATTGGATGCGGTTGGCTCGCTGGCCTTGTAGGGGTGTCGGCCGCGCCTGTGTCGGTGCGCGATTTCGGCGCGACCGGCGATGGCGTGACACTCGACACCGCGGCCATCAACCGCGCGATCACGGCGACCGCGCAGGCGGGCGGCGGCGTCGTGGAGTTTCCCGCCGGCCAGTATCTGAGCCACAGCATCCGGCTGCAGAGTCATGTCGAACTCCGGCTGGAACCGGGGGCGACGCTCATTGCGGCCGATCCCCCGGCGGTGGGCGAAGCGGGCGGTTACGACGCGCCCGAACCGAACGACTGGTCGGAGTATCAGGATTTCGGCCACTCGCACTGGCGCAACAGCCTGATCTGGGGCGAAGGCCTCGAAAACGTGTCGATCACCGGGCCGGGCCGGATCTACGGACGCGGACTGAGCCGCGGCAACGGCCGCAAGGCGCTGCCGGTGGGCGAGACGTTCGCAGGGTTTGATCCCGCGAAGCCGCCGGATGTGCTCGAGGCGGACGGCGCGTTCGAGATCGTGCCGCGGCCGGAGCTCAAGCCGGGACCGTTCGGCTATCCCAACGCGCGCGACCGACTGGCCGATGGCGTGGGCAACAAGGCGATCGCGTTGAAAAATTGCCGTAACGTGGTGCTGCGCGATTTCTCGATCCTGCACGGCGGACATTTTGGGATTCTCGCGACTGGCGTGGACAATCTCACGATCGACAACCTGATCATCGACACCAACCGCGACGGGATGGACATCGATGCCTGCAGCAATGTGCGGATCGCGAACTGCTCGGTGAACTCGCCGTGGGACGACGGCATCTGCCTGAAGTCGTCGCACGCGCTCGGAGTTGCGCGCCTGACCAAGAACGTGACGATCACGAACTGCTTCGTGAGCGGCTACGACGAAGGGACGCTGCTCGACGGCACGCGGCAGCGAAAGAGCGTGCAGCGCGGCGGGCCGATGGGCCGGATCAAGTTCGGCACGGAAGCGGGCGGCGGGTTCAGGAACATCACGATTTCGAATTGCGTGTTCGAATATTGCCGCGGGTTCGCGCTCGAGCAGGTCGACGGCGGCGTGCTGGAAGATGTGGCCGTGACGAACCTCACGATGCGCGACATCGCCAACGCGCCGATCTTCATCCGGCTCGGAGCGCGGTTCCGCAAGCCGGACACCACGTCAGGAGGCTGGGTGCAACGGATCCTCATCGACAATGTGGTCGCCTACAATGTGTCCGCCGATCACGGCATCATGCTCATGGGCCTACCGGAGAGCGGTGGGTATGCGCGTGCCGTGGAGGATGTGGTGCTGTCGAACATCCAGATCCATTTCCGTGGCGGCGGCACGAAGGAGCAGGCGGCGCGGGTGGTGCCGGAGCACGAGAAGAGTTATCCGGAGCCGTATGTGTTTGGCGTGATGCCGTCGTGGGGTGTGTTCGCTCGGCACGTGAGCGGACTGGTGCTGCGCGGGGTGGACCTACGAGTCATGAAACCGGACGCGCGACCGGCGGTCGTGCTCGATGACGTGTGGAACTCGCAATTGCTCGATGTGCAGCTGCAGGGTGGGGGAATACCGACGTGGTCGTTGACGAAGGTGAGCGGTCTCAAATCGCGTAATTGCACGTCACTGCCCGACGGTGACCGCGAGGTGATGGGGGCGACCGAGCTGCGGTGAAATGGGGCGAAACTGGAGACTTCATGGAGACGCGACGCCCTCGTCGCGTTTTAGTGAAGACCGCGACGAAGGCGTCGCGGCTCCAGAGGAAAGGCTGCAGACTCGTTGCCGTCTGGCGGAGATGGCGTCTCAGCAGGTGGAGCGCGTTGCCCTCAACGCGCTCTGCGGCGTCGCGGAACAGCTGGACGGTGCAGACCACGTCGTCACCAACGGGGCTACGTCAAAGGCCAGCGCCTTGAGGGCAAGGCGCTCCACCTCCGAGTGTGCGGTCAAAACTAATCTGACGTGATCATGAAAACGAACGCTATCGGGCGGCTGATTGGCACCGGGCTGCTCTTGTGGGCGGCCACGCTGCGCGCGGAGCCAATGCTCGCGTGGGGCGACCAGGGCGATGGCACGTATCGGAATCCGATCCTGCCGGCGGACTACTCCGACCCGGACGTGATTCGCGTCGGAGACGATTTTTATCTGGTCGCGTCGGATTTCCATTTCGTCGGGATGCAGGTGCTGCATTCGCGCGACTTAGTGAACTGGCGGATCATCGGCCAGGTGTTCGACCGGCTGACGATGGACGCCAGCTACGACGAGATGCGTGGCTACGCGCAGGGCACGTGGGCGCCGTCGCTGCGGTTTCATGACGGCGTGTTCTACCTCTACGTCTGTACGCCGCACGACGGGCTGTATCGATTTACCGCGAAGGATCCCGCTGGGCCGTGGGAGATGGTAACCGTCAAGACGGTGGATGCGTGGGAGGATCCGTGTCCGATCTGGGACGATGACGGGCAGGCGTATCTCGTCCACAGCGTGCACGGCGCGGGACCGTTGATCCTGCACAAGATGAACCGCGAAGGCACGCAGCTGCTCGACGACGGCGTGGTGATCTACCGCGGTCCGGTGGCTGAGGGCCCGAAGTTTTACAAGCGAAACGGCTGGTATTACATTTCGCTGCCGGAGGGCGGCGTCGAGAAAGGCGGGCAGACCGTGCTGCGCGCGAAGAGCATTTATGGTCCCTACGAACGCCGCGAGGTGCTGCCGGCGGGCAGTCCGCACCAGGGTGGAATCGTCGAACTCGACAACGGCGAGTCGTGGTTCATCGCGTTCAAGTCCACCGGCCATCTCGGGCGCGTTGCGCATCTGCTGCCCGTGAGATGGGGCGCGGACGACTGGCCGGTGTTCGGCGATCACGGGCAGCCGGTGCCGGGCGGAAAGAAACCCGGCGTGGGCGCGGGCGGGCCGATCCTGCATCCGCAGACGAGCGACGATTTCGAGTCGGCCGCGCTTTCGCCGCAGTGGCAATGGAATCACAATCCGGTGCCCGCGGCATGGTCGCTCAGCGAGCGGCGCGGCTGGCTGCGGCTGCGGGGTCTGCCGGCGCCGGAGCCAGTCGTGGCGCGCAACACGCTTACGCAAAAACTCTGGGGCGAGAGCGGGACGGTGACGGTGAAGCTCGATCCGCGCGGGTTGAGCGAGGGCCAGGCGGCGGGGTTCGCGTTCATGAGCGGACGCGTGTTCAACGCGGTCGGCGTGGCGCGGCTCGACGGGCGGTTGCGGTTTTATTCGGAGACGGGACTCGGGCCGGTGATCGGCGAGCAGGACGTCTGGCTGCGCGGCACCTACCACGGCGAACAAGCGCGGCTGTATTTCAGCGCGGACGGCGAGACGTTCACCGATGTCGGTGCGAAGGTGGTGCTGCGGTTTGGGCAGTGGAAAGGCGCGCGCGTGACGCTGTTCGCCTATGGACCGGCCGCGGGCGCGGCGGACTTCGACGAGTTTCAGTATCGACACAGCGCGAATCCAACTCGCTGATTTGGCGCATGAGCTTCCGACGCGTCGTGAAGGCTTTGGCGTGGTTGGCCACCACAGGGGTGGCGTGGGCGCAGCCGATCGACCGGCCGGCGTTGATCGCGCGGCACGATCCGATCGTGCGCACGGTTGACTACGAATCGCCGCTGACGGTGGGCAATGGCGGTTTCGCGTTTACCGCCGATGTGACCGGGCTGCAGACCTTCGGCGAGGCGTATTATCAACGCGGGATTCCGCTGGAAACGCTATCGCGCTGGTGCTGGGTCGCCGACGAAAACCCGCAGGGCTACACGCTCGCGGACGCGAATCGCGACTACACGCTCGCGGACGGCCGCGTGCAGCCGTTTCCGACGAATGCCTCGACCCCGGCCGGCGAATGGCTGCGGAAGAATCCGCGCGATCAGCCGCTGGGCGTGCTGCAACTCGAGTGGGACAAACCGGACGGCACGCCGTTCGTGCCGACGGACGTCGAGGAGATTGACCAGCGGCTCGACCTTTGGGTCGGCGTGATCACGAGTCGTTACGAGCTCGGCGGAATTCCCGTCGAAGTGACGACGGCGTGCGATCCCGGCAGCGACACGATCGCGGTGCGGATCCGCTCGCAATGGGTGCGGACCGGCCAGATGCGCGTGCGGCTGGCGTTTCCGCGTGGACATGATCCAGCGGTGAAAAACACGCCCGCGCTCGACTGGTCCGCGCCGGAGTCGCACCGGTCGGAGTTGCAGGGCGACCGGACGATCGAGCGGACGATCGGAGGAACGAAGTATTTTGTGTGCAGCAGCCGGGCGTTGCACGCAGCGGGACCGCACGTGTTCAAGCTCGAGCCGGAGCGCGCGCGGCACGAGCTGGCGTTTACGCTGCGGTTCGGCCAGGAGCGCGCGCAGACGATGCCGACCGTGGCGGATGTCACCAACGCCAGCGCCGCGCACTGGGCAAAATTCTGGCGCACGGCAGGCGTACTCGATTTGAGCGGCAGCACGAATCCACTCGCGGCGAAGCTCGAGCGGCGCGTGGTGTTGTCGCAATACCTAACTGCCGTGCAGCTCGCCGGCGACGTGCCGCCGCAGGAAAGCGGACTCACCTGCAGCACGTGGTACGGAAAACATCACACCGAGATGATGTGGTGGCATGCGGCGCATTTCGCGCTGTGGAACCATCCGGAGCTGCTCGCGAAGAATCTGGCGTGGTATCGGGCGCGGCTGCCCGAGGCGCGGGCGCTGGCGCAGAGTCGCGGACTCAAGGGCGCGCGCTGGGCGAAGATGGTCGGGCCGGAAGGGCGGGAGAGTCCGGGCGGCAATCCGCTCATCGTCTGGAACCAACCTCACGCGATCTATCTGGCCGAGCTGCTTTATCGGTTGGCGCCGACGCCGGAAACGCTCGCCGCGTATCACGAGCTGGTGCTCGAGACGGCCGATGGACTGGCGTCGATGGTGTGGCTGGATCCGAAGCGCGGAGAATACGTGCTAGGTCCGCCGCTCTGGATTGCCCAGGAGATTCACGACCAGGCGACGAGTCAGAACCCGTCGTTCGAGTTGGCCTACTGGCGCTGGGCGCTCGGCGTGGCGCAGCAGTGGCGCGAACGGCTGAAGCTCGGCCGCGACGCGAAGTGGGACGACGTGATCGCGAAACTGTCCGCACTGCCGGTGCGCGACGGAAAGTATGTGGCGCTGGAGTCGCATCCGGATACGTGGACGAATCTCGCCAGCCGGCACGATCATCCGGAGATGCTGATGCCGCTCGGTTTCCTGCCGGAAGCTCCGGGGGTGGATCGCGCGACGATGGAGCGCACGCTGGATGCGGTCATGAAGGAGTGGGATTGGGAGACGAAAATCTGGGGTTGGGATTACCCGATGATCGCGATGACCGCGACGCGGCTGGGCCGGCCCGAGGTGGCGATGGAGGTGCTGTTGCGCGATGGGCCGAACAACCGCTACACGGCGGTGGGACACGTGCCGCAGCGCAGCGACACGGCGCAACGGACCGGGCAATCGGGCCCAGGCCGGCGCGAGATCGCGGTGTATCTCCCGGCGAATGGCTCGTTCCTGTCGGCCGTGGCGCTGATGATCGCGGGGTGGGACGGTTGCGAGGTGGAGCATCCCGGGTTTCCGAAAGACGGCACCTGGCGCGTCCGCGCCGAAGGCTGGCAACGGCTGCCGTAGGGAGGTGGCACGGGCATCTTGCCTGTAATTTCCGACCATGGGCGGGACGTCCATGCCGCGGCCAAACACGCGGCGAAGTTGTATCGGACGGCGTGTCGCTCCAACCTGCCGGCATGAGAAGCGCTTTCTTGGCCCTGATCGGTTTCGTCGCGGGCGGACAGATGCTGGCAGCGGCCCCAGCGGTGGCCGCGAGCGGAGCGCCAGCGCCCGCTGAGGCGCTGCGCAAGCTGGCGTGGCCGGCATCGTGGATCACGCATCCGGCGGCGCCGAAGAACGAGTATGGCGTGTGGTTGTTTCGAAAGCAGTTTGACCTGCCGGCGAAACCCGAGCGGTTCGTGGTGCATGTGAGTGCCGACGCGCGTTACCGGCTCTACGTGAACGGCGAATCGGTGTGCTTCGGGCCGCAGCGCAGCGATGCGTGGGTGTGGCGTTACGAGAGCGTGGATCTCGCGCCGTTTCTTCAGGCCGGCGCGAATGTCGTCGCGGCGCGCGTGGTCGGCTACGGGGACCAGACGCCGTATGCGATCACCGGCGTGCGCACGAGTTTGCTGTTGCAAGGTGACACCGATCGCGAGCAGGCGGTGAACACCGACGCGACGTGGAAAGTGGTCCGCGACGACTCGCGCTCGACGATTCCGGTCACGCTGCCCACCTACATCGTGGTTGGGCCGGGCAGCCGGATGGATGCGGCGCGGCACCCGTGGGGATGGGTGCAACCGGGATTCAACGACGCGCGGTGGGCCGCGGCGCGGACGCTGACGCGCGGCAATCCCTACGGACTCGGCACCGACATGGATCACTGGCTCGCGCCACGGACGATTCCGCTGATGGAAGAAACGCCGCAGCGGCTCGCGCGGGTCCGGCGCGCGGAAGGCGTCGAGGTGGGTGAGGCTTTCGTGGCGGGGCGGGCGCCGCTGAGCGTGCCGGCGAACACACGGGCGACGGTGTTGCTCGACCAGGGCTTCGAGACGAACGCGTTCCCGCGGCTTACCGTTAGCGGCGGCGCGGGTGCACGCGTGGCGCTGACGTATGCCGAGGCACTGATCGATCGCGACGGCAACAAGGGCAATCGCGACGAGGTGGAGGGGCGCACGCTGGCGGGGATCACCGACGAGTTTCGGCCGGATGGCGGCGTGGGACGCCTGTTTGAACCCTTGGATTTTCGGACCTACCGTTACCTGCAGCTGGAGGTGCAGACGGCGAACGAACCGCTGCAGATCGATGACCTGCACGGGGTCTTCACCGGTTATCCGTTCGTCGAGCGCGGGTCGTTTCGCAGCGATGATGCGTCCCTCGCAAAAATCTGGGAAGTGGGCTGGCGGACCGCGCGACTGTGCGCGTTCGAGACGTATGTCGATTGTCCTTATTACGAGCAGCTCCAATATGTCGGCGACACGCGGATCCAGGCGCTGATCTCGCTTTACGTGGCGGGCGACGACCGGCTGATGCGGAATGCGATTGAACTCTACGATCGCTCACGGATCGCGGAGGGGCTGACGCAGAGCCGTTATCCCTCGGTGACGCCGCAGGTGATCAACACGTTCTCGCTGTTCTGGGTCGATATGGTGCACGACTACTGGATGCACCGCAGCGATGAGGCGTTCGTGCGGGCGCGGCTCGATGGCGTGGAGTCCGTGCTGCGCTGGTTCGAGCACAAGCTGGATCCGGCGACGGGGCTGCTTGGGCCGCTCGACTACTGGACGTTCGTCGATTGGACCGACGAGTGGCCGTGGAGCGAGGCTCGGCGGATCGGCGGCGAACCCGAAGGTGCGCGCGAGGGCGGCTCGAGCATCGTCTCGCTGCAGTTCGCCGACGCGCTCGTGCGCGCGGCGGAAATGGGACGAGCGCTGGGCCGCGAAGAGGCGGCCGGCCGATACGAGAAGATGGCCGCGAACCTAAAGGCAGCGGTCGCGAAGCAGTGCTGGGACGAGCAGCGGAAGCTGTTTGCGGATGCGCCGACGAAGCGGACGTTCAGCCAGCACGCCAACGCGCTCGCGGTGCTCAACGGGCTCGTGACCGGCGACGCGGCGAAGGCGCTGATGGAGCGGACGCTCACTGAGCCGGGGCTCGTGCAGGCGTCGACGTATTTTCGATTCTATCTGCTGCGGGCGTTGAAGGCGGCGGGCCGCGGCGACGAGTATCTGGCGCAGCTCGGACCGTGGCGGACGATGTTGGAACGCGGGCTGACGACGTTTGCGGAGAAGCCGGATCCGACACGCTCGGACTGCCACGCGTGGAGCGCTTCGCCGGTTTACGAGTTACTCGCCACGGTATGCGGCGTGGAACCCGCCTCGCCGGGTTTTGCGACGGTGCGGATCGAGCCGCACCTCGGGTCGTTGCCGCGCGCGCAAGGCGTCGTGCCGCATCCAGCCGGCGAGATTCGCGTTGCCTACGAGCGAGAAGGAGCGTCCGCGGTAAAGGCGGAGATCACGCTGCCGGAGGGCGTGACCGGTGAGTTTGTGTGGCACGGCAAGCGGATGCCGCTGGGGGCCGGCGCGCAGACGCTGAGGGCGGAATGATCTCCGCTGCGCGGCGTTCCTGTTCGCGGGGAGCGACCACCGGCCCGTGCAAAAATCTGTAACAGGTGTTACACCAAATCGCCAGGCGAGAGGCGGCAGGCGGAGAGGATTCCACCGCGGCGGTGCTTGGGCCGCTTGATGGGCGGAGCTATTCGAACTGCTTTCGAAACGCAGCGAACTGCTCTCGGAGCTCGGCGAGTTCCTGCCGCAATGCGGCGACATCCTGGTCGAGCTGCATGGTTCGATCTACGGGCGGCGGCTCGGGTGCGGGCTCGGCGGACGAAACTGAAACCGAACCGCCGAGCAGGTGGGTAACGCGCACCTCCTTGAACCCAGTCTGGCGGGGGAGTCGCGTGACGAGCGGGTGCGGCTGCTTGGCGGCGAGCGCGGCGATCGTCTGCTCGAGATCCGGCAGCGACTCGAATGCATGCATCCGGCCGGTGCGGCTGCGGAGTTCGCCCGGGGTCTGCGGACCGCGCAGCAGCAGCACGCAGAGCACCGCGACTTCGGCGCGGCCGAGTTCGAACCGCTCGGCGAACTTGTGGCCGAACTTCACTACCCGGCTCTCGGCGCCCGCAAACACATAGGCGAGTTTCTTGTCGCGCAGTCCGTCGAGCCCGCGCGTGACCGTCGCCTCGTCGTAGGAAACGATGGGATCGCGGCTGGAAGTTTGATTACAGGCGTTGACGAGCGCGTTCAGCGTGAGCGGGTAATACTCCGGTGTGGTGAGCTGTTTCTCGACCAACGCGCCGAGCACGCGGACCTCGACTTCGCTCAAGACCGGCAGCGGCTCGTCACCCGCTGGATAGGCGACGACTTCGGGCGTGGTGGATTCGGCCATGGTGAGGCCACAGAATGGACGCGGCGGCGGCGACAAGGCGAGCGTGCGATATTCATGGCGCCGTGGCGGGGAAAGGGCGCAGCAAGACTGCGCCGTTACGAGAGACGCCGGGCTCGGCGAGCCCGGCTACAAACCATCACCGGCGGTCGAAGACGTAGACCGTCGTTTGCTCGCCGGCGGGTGTGGGCGCGACACGACGGAGCGAAAGGCGGGCTCCGCCGTCGACTAGGCTCCAGGTTTCCCTCACCACGGTCCTCGTGCCGGGCGGCGTCCACGGCAGGCTGAACGTGGATTCCAGGTGCAGCTCGCGGCCATCGTCCGAGAGCCGCGCGGTGGTGATCCGCGGCCCGCCCATGAACTCCGATTTCACTTCGGCCCCATCGAGCGTGAGCTTCTCCTCGGTCACCTGATCGTCGGCGTGCTCGAGGATCCGCGTTGTTTTCACGAGGAAATCGTTGCCGCGTTGCGTGACCTGCAGCCGGGCTGGTGCAAACGCGGCGCCCATCCGGCCGAATTCGCTCCGTTCCTCGTCGATCACCCATTCACCGGAAAAATCCGCGGGCAGCGGGGCGACGTGCACCGGCGGCAGCGCGCACGCGTCGCGATACGCGCGCGTCACGTCGGTGTAGGCCGCGTCATCGAGATTCAAGATCCGTGGATCGGCCATCAGCGTGGCGTAGGCCTTGCGCGAGGTGTTGCGGACCATGCCGGCCCACGTGACGTAGAACGTCCACTTTGGCTGCCGGTCGAGGATCTCGAGCGCCGGCGGATTGCCGACCTCCGCGAGTGCGAGCGGCTTGCCCTGCGAAAGTTTTTCCAGGCTTTCGTAGTAGGACTGAGCGAAATCGTTGCCGTAGACGTCGAGCCCGAGCACGTCGACGTAATCGATGCCCGGGAAGAATTTCTCGTGTTCCATGCCTGGCTTGCTGACGCGGTCCATGCTCCAGACCCAAACCAGATTCTTGAGCTGATGGTGGTTCACCAGCCGGTCGAAGATCTGGCGGTAGAGTCGCTCGGTGCTGTATTCGCCGGTGCGGCCGCCCCACCAGAACCAGCCGCCGTTCATCTCGTGATAGGGGCGCCAGAGCACGGGCACGTGCGCGGCTTCGAGCTGTTTGAGGAACACCGCGATCGCGTCAACCTGGGCCGCCCATTTCGTGTGCAGCGCGGTGCCGGGCGTGAGCACGTCGCGGAACTGCTCGTCGAGGAGCTGGCCCTGCACGCTCTTCAGCGCCTTGGGGTCGCTGCCGGGAAGTGGGCGGAAGGTCACCGGTTCATCGGCCGTCGGCGGCACGGCATGCCAGCAGATCGTCACCAGCGCACCGAGCTGGTGCTGACGGATGCACTCCTGCACGATGTCCGGCCGCGCGAGGTAGGAATCAGAATTGCCGGCCACCGCGTGACCGAAATCGGTGCTGAACACCGCGGGCATCTTGCCGATGTGCTGCGCGGCGAACCGGCTGTTGCGGTCCTTGATGTTGGGATAGTTGTGCTGGCCCGTGAGCGTATGCCGGCCCGAGAGATCGTAGAGCAACTCGAGCAGCGCGCGCGCTTCCGGAGAGGCGTCGGGCGTGACAGGCAAGGCGCGCGCGGCGAAGGTCGGCGTTGCGCAGAGCGCGGCCAGAAGCGGGAGGCAAGCGAAGCGGAGCAGCGACATGGGAGTGAGCGAGAGCTGAGGCGACGGAGGTGTGGGCGAGTTGACGAAACCGGCGCAGGAAAGTTGCGGCGGAAAACGGGCGCCCGCGAGCGCGGCGTTCACAGCGCGACGTCCGAGCTGGGAAACTTTTGGCGGACGCGTTCGCGATAGACTAGGTAGAGTCCGGACGAGAGCACGATCGAGCCGCCGAGGATCGTCCAGCCGGTGGGAATCTCGCCGAACGCGAGCCAGGCGAGGCCTGCCGCGCCGATCAGCTGCGCGTAGAAAAACGGCGCGAGGACGGACGCGGGCGTCCGCTTGTGCGCGAGAATCAGCAGCCAGTGGGCGAGCGCGCCGAGCGCGCCCAGCACGAGCAGCGCGAGCCAGGCTCCCCAGGTCGCCGGCATGACCCACACGAACGGCAGCATTGGAAGGCAGACGAGCGAGCCGACGAAGCTCGTGTAGAACAGCGTCGTCTCGGGCTGGTCGTGTGCGGCGAGCCGCCTCGTGAAAATGTAGTAGAACGCGCTCGTGATCGCGTTGCCGAGGCAGAGCAGGGCGGCCGGATGGAGCCCGCCGGGCGTGGGACGCGTGGCGACGAGAACGCCGGCGAAACCGACGCAGACCGCCACCGCGCGGCGGGGCCCGATGCGTTCGCCGAGGAGCGGGCCCGCCAGCAGCGCGACGATCAACGGCGCGGAAAACGTGATGGATGTCACCTGCGTGAGCGGCAGGTAGCGCAGTGCGGTGAACGAGCACAGGGTGCCGAGCACGAGGCAGCACGAGCGGGCGCATTGCAGCCCGAGCCGGTGCGTGCGCATCACGGCCGGCTTTTGCCAAGGCTTCACCAGCAGGAGCACGAAGAAGAAACTTCCGAGGTAGCGGATCGCGACCGTCTCGGCCGGAGGCAGCGTGCGGTTAAGCCATTTCGCGCAGGTGTCCATGCACGCGAAACACAGCACGCCCGACACCGCGAGGGTAATGCCCGCCAGATGGGAGCGATCGGGCGCGGGTGGCGCAGCAGATGAACGGTCGACAGACATGCGAAAAGTAGAACGTGAGCCATCACGCGGCGGGCGACAGCATAAAGTTCGCGGCGAGCGGGCCGCGCCGGCGGCATGCCAGTTTTTCTGACACGGGCGTCCCGGCCGTGGGTTTGCGGAAAAGCGGATTACGGCACGGTCCGCGCGGCGCAGCCGTGCGGCTGCGGACTGCGGAGAAAGCGCGTTGGGGGCAACGCGCTCTACCTCGGGCTCATTCCTCGAGCGCGCGCTCGAACATGTAGAGCGCGTCGATGGGCGGGAGGTCGCGCCGACTATCGAGTTTTTGGCGGATGAACCGGAACGGATAAGCCATGCTGTCCGTCATCCACGGCGCGTGCGTGCCGAGCTCGCGGAATTCCTCGCCGCGATACAGGCTGCGCCGAATCGAGTGGATCGCGCTGAGAAAATGGGCGCGGGGCACCGTCGCCGTGAAGCCGTCGACGACAAGGACGAGTTGCCCCGCGATGCCGTGGAGATCGAGATAGGCCGCGTACGGGTTGCCCAACACCGTGTTCTTCTGCTGGTCGAGCGGGTTGATGACCCGAAACCGAACCAGCGTGTGGTGAATGCCTGCGGCCCAATCCTGGCGCTTTTGCAGCCACGGATCGTGCGAGAGCGAGCCCGCCACGATTTCGTTTTTGAGGATCACGTCCTCGGCGACCAGCTGCTGCAGCAGCACGACCATGTCGACGAGATGGTGGGTCAGCAGCGAATGAAACGCGTGGAAGAACAGCGGCTCGCGCTGGTGCAATCGGTCGAGGCAGGCGCGGACGGTGCGGGCATCGCGCACCACGCCGGCGGAGACTTCGCCCCGCGCATGGAGATCGATCAGCTGCCGCGCAATCCGGTGCGGCTTGGGGGATTCAGCGAGCTCCGCGACCCAGGCCTGGTACTCGGGGGCAGTCGGCCGAATCTCCCCGCGACTGATCGCCACCGTGTCGCGGAGCCAATGCCGCGCCCGCGCGCGGTTCGCCGAGTCGACATAGTAGAGCATCCATTGATCGTCGCTCGACAAACCGCAGTCGTGAGCGAAAGCGGCGTCCTGCAAAAGGGTGCGAGCGTGCTCGTTGGCGGAGTGGTCCGAAGCCGGAACGGCAAACACGATCCAGAATCCGGATTCGAGTTCGACCTCCGCTCCGTAGTCGCGGACTTGCGGCTCGAGGAAGCGGAGCAGCGATGTGGTGTCGAGGACCATCGTCAGCTCGGAAGGCAGGGGTGGCGGGGCTGCGCACTAGCGAGCGGACTTTTCGCGGCGGGGCAACGAAAAGTTATGCACCACCAAAGAAGCGGCCGGCGGCGGATTCGACCGGCTTACCGCAGGCGACCGCCGGTCCTACGACTTTCTGGCCCGCAGGGGCGCACCTCGGTGCGCCTGGGGCGTCGCGAGCGACGCCGCTACGAAGCCAGTTACCTCAAAATGAAGAACGACTGTCGACGCTCGACCCGCGGGTTCAGCCGACCCAGGCGCGCGCGTTGTAGAAGAGCTGCATCCAGGGCGAGTCCTCGCCCCAATCGGCGGGGTGCCAGCTCATCTGCACGGTGCGATAGACGCGCTCGGGGTGCGGCATCAGGATCGTGACCCGGCCGGTGGTGGTGGTGAACGCGGTCATGCCGAGCGGCGAGCCGTTCGGGTTGAGCGGATATAGCTCGGTCGGCTGGTGGTGATTGTCGACGAACCGCGCGGCGACGAGGCCGGAGGCGCTGCAGCGCTGCGCGGCGGCGGCGTCCGTGAACTCGGCGTAACCCTCGCCGTGCGCGACGGCGATTGGCACCACGGATCCCTCCATGCCGGCGAAGAGAATGCTCGGGCTTTTCTCGATCTTCAGTGATGCGAACCGCGCCTCGTAGCGTTCGGACTTGTTCTGCACGAAGTGCGGCCACAGTTCGGCGCCGGGGATGATCTCGTGGAGGTTGCTCATCATCTGGCAGCCGTTGCACGAGCCGAGGGCGAACGTGTCCTCGCGGGCGAAGAATGCGGCGAATTCGGCACGCGCGCGGGAATTGAAGAGCACGCTCTTGGCCCAGCCCTCGCCGGCGCCGAGCACGTCGCCGTAGCTGAACCCGCCGCACGCGGCGAGGCCGCGGAAATCGCGAAGGGACACGCGTCCGCTGAGGAGGTCCGTCATGTGGACATCGACGGCGCGGAATCCGGCGCGCGCGAAGGCGTTGGCCATCTCGTTCTGCGAATTGACGCCCTGCTCGCGGAGGATGGCGACCGCCGGCTGGTTACGCGAAGTGACAAGTGGCAAGTGGGAAGTAGCAAGAACCTGGCTCGAGCCTTGGGACTTGCTAGTTGATACTTGTTCCTTGCCGGCCGGTCGCCCGGTCACCGGGCCGACTGCAAAATTCACCACCGGCCGGATGCCGGGGTTTTTCGGGTCGAGCTTGAGCTGATACTCCTGTTCGGCGCACGCGGGGTTGTCGCGGAGCTGCGCGATCCGGCGCGTGACGTCGGACCAAATGGCACGCAACGCGAACAGGTTTTCGTCGAACAGCACCTCGTTGTTCTGACTAATGCGGATGGCGTGGTCGGCGTTGAGCGTGCCGATCCGATGCGTGCAGGCGTCGAGCCCGTGCGTCCGCAACACGGCGAGGACCGCGTCAAGATCGGTGGTGCGAACCTGGATGACGGCGCCGAGCTCTTCGGCGAACAAGGCGGCGAAGGCGCGGTTGTAGCCGGGCTCGTTGAGCCCGGTGCCGGGGTCAGCGACCCCGGCTACACCAACCGGCGCGGCTACGCCCGAGGCGGGACGCGACGAGGGCGTCGCGTCCCCAGGGGCAGCACCTTTTGGGGCCAATTCCGAAAGATCGAGATCGACACCGGTGTGGCCGGCGAAGGCCATCTCGACGATCGTGGCGAGGAGCCCGCCGTCGCTGCGGTCGTGGTAGGCGAGGAGCTTTTGTTCGCGGCCGAGTTGCTGGATCGCGTTCCAGAATGCTTTTAGGTCGGCCGGACTATCGACATCGGGCGGCTCGGCGCCGGTCTGCGAAAGCGTTTGCGCGAGGATCGAGCCGCCGAGCCGGTTCTTGCCGCGGCCAAGGTCGATCAGAAGAAGCTGAGAGCTGAGCGCTGAGAGCTGAGAGCTCTTGTAGCCGGCCTCGCTGAGGCCGGTGCCGGGGTCAGCGACCCCGGCTACATGAACCTGAAGCTGCGGGGTGAGCGAGAGCCGGATGTCGGTGACCGGTGCAAAGGCGGAGACGATCAACGACACGGGCGCGGTGATCCGCTTTTGCGCAGAACCGTCCTTCCAGACGGTGCTCATGCTCATCGAGTCCTTGCCGACGGGAATCGTGATCCCGAGCGCAGGGCAAAGCTCGAGCCCGACCGCCTGCACGGCGGCGTAGAGATCGGCGCCGTCGCCAGGCACCGCGGGCGCGGCCATCCAGTTGGCGGAAAGAATCACGCGACCGAGTTCGCCGACCTGGGCCGCCGCGAGATTCGTCAGCGCTTCCGCGACGGCAAGTCGGGCGGAAGCGGCGGCGTTGTTCACCGCGACCGGGGTGCGTTCGCCCATCGCGAGCGCCTCGCCGGCATAGCTGTCATAGGTGGCGGCGGTCACGCCGCAGTCGGCGACGGGCACCTGCCACGGTCCGACCATCTGGTCGCGGCAGATCAATCCGCCGACGGTACGATCGCCAATGGAGATGAGGAACGTCTTGTCGGCCACCGTCGGATGCGCGAGCACGCGGCGGACGGCCTCCGCCATCGACACCCCGTCGAGCTTCACCGGAGAAAGAGAACGCGAAAGAGAACGATCCGTGCGGTGCATCCGCGGCGGCTTGCCGAGCAGGATTTCGAGCGGGAGATCGATCGGCTTGTTGGCGAAGTGGGGATCCTCGAGGACGAGCCGCTTTTCCTCGGTGGCTTCGCCGACGATCGCGAACGGGCAACGCTCGCGCTCGCAGAGCTGCTTGAACGTGTCGATGCGTCCGGCAGGAACGGCGAGGACGTAGCGCTCCTGGGATTCATTGCACCAGATCTCGAGCGGCGTCATGCCGGGCTCGTCGTTCGGGATTTTGCGCAGATCGAAACGCCCGCCGCGGCCGCCGTCGTTGACGAGCTCGGGCAGCGCGTTGGACAGCCCGCCGGCGCCGACGTCGTGGATGAACGCGATGGGGTTTTCGGCGCCGAGCGCCCAGCAGCGATCGATGACCTCCTGGCAACGGCGCTCCATCTCGGCGTTGTCGCGCTGCACGCTGGCGAAATCGAGGTCCTCGCTGCCGTGACCGCTGGCCATCGAGCTGGCCGCGCCACCGCCGAGCCCGATGAGCATGGCCGGTCCGCCGAGGACGACGAGTTTGTCGCCAGGCTTGATCTCGCCCTTGCGCACGTGCTCGGCACGGATGTTGCCGAGGCCCCCCGCCAGCATGATAGGTTTGTGGTAGCCGCGCCACTCCGTGGCGCGGAGTTGAGAGCTGAGAGCTGAGAGTTGAGAGCCGGAACCTGTCAGTTCTTCCGAGCTGCGGGCGAGGGTGAGAGAACTGGGTAAATGCGAGCTGGGGCTTGGCTCTGGGCTCTGGACACTGGGCTCTGGGCTCGCCGCAGGCACCTCTTGTTCATACGTCCGGAAATAGCCGTTGATGTTCGGTCGACCGAACTCGTTGTTGAACGCGGCGCCGCCGAGCGGGCCGTCGATCATGATGTCCAACGCGGAGACAATCCGCTCGGGTTTGCCGTTCTCCTTTTCCCACGGCTGCACGGCGCCGGGCAGCTTCAGGTTCGAAACCGTGAAGCCGGTGAGTCCGGCCTTGGGCCGGCCGCCGCGGCCGGTGGCACCTTCGTCGCGAATCTCGCCGCCGGAGCCCGTGGCGGCGCCCGGAAACGGCGAGATCGCGGTCGGGTGGTTGTGCGTCTCCACCTTGCAGAGAATGTGGATGTCTTCCTCGCGAGTGACGTAGTCGTTGGTTGTCGGGTCGACGAAATACCGTTTCCCCAACGAGCCCTCGATCACCGCGGCATTGTCCTTGTAGGCGGACAGGATGCCGTCGCGGTGCAGCTCGTAGGTGTTCTTGATCATCTGGAACAGCGAGCGGTCGCGTTTTTCACCGTCGATGTCCCACGTGGCGTTGAAGATCTTGTGCCGGCAGTGCTCGGAGTTCGCCTGCGCGAACATCATCAGCTCGATGTCGTTTGGGTCGCGGCCGAGACCGGTGAACGCCTTGACGAGGTAATCGATTTCGTCGTCGGCGAGCGCGAGTCCAAGCGAGGTGTTGGCGGCGACCAGAGCGGCACGGCCCTGGGCGAGGATCGGCACCGTGGTCATCGGTCGCGGCTGCTCGTGGCTGAACAGCACCGCCAGCGCATCGCGGTCCGCGAAGACGGACTGCGTCATACGGTCGTGCAACCGCGCGCGAAGCGTTTCGAGGATCGCCGCGGGCAGGACATGCAGCGGTGGCTGCAGTGCGGCGTTGTCGAGCGCGACGGTGTAGGCGACGGCGCGCTCGATCCGCTTGATTTTCGTAAGCCCGCAAATGTGGGCGATGTCCGTGGCCTTGGAGGACCACGGCGAGATCGTGCCGGGGCGGGGCGCGACGATCTGAAGCATACCGCTAACGGAGGAAGTCGCGCGGTTGGGACCATAGGTCAGCAGCCGTTCGAGTACGTGGCACTCGGGATCGGTCAGGTCGGCGGCGCCGGGAACCAATTCGACCAGATGGAGATACTCGGAGCTGACAGCGCGGACCGGCACGCCGGCCGATTTCAGGTCATCGAGCAGTTTTTGGAGGCGGAACTGGGAGAGGGCTGGCGAGCCGCGGAGCGTCAACATGGTGGCGAAAGACGGATGTTTCCGGACATCGCGGGCGCGGTCAAGGAAGGGGATGGAGGTCGTGGGTGGGACGGGCGTCTCGCCTGTGGAGCGGGGCGGTGGGAGGATGAAGCGTTGCGGCGCAGAGCGTCGTCCACGGGCGAGACGCCGGTGCCACAACAACCACGGCGGCGGCGGGTTGGAGAAAGCCGTTGACCAAACCCGGACGGCTGACGAAATCAGCCGCTTTCCTGCCCTATGACTTCGCCGATCCTTGTGACTGTCCTGTCCTCCCAGGACGGCCGCTTTCCGACACCGGTCACCCACCGGTGTCCTTCCTGACATGAGCGAACAGATCGGCCACGAATGCGGAATCGCGCTCGTGCGGTTGCTTAAGCCGCTGGCCTACTTCCAGGAGAAATACGGCAGCCCGCTGTGGGGATTTGAAAAACTCTTCCTGTTGATGGAAAAGCAGCACAACCGCGGCCAGGATGGCGCGGGCGTCGCGTGCGTGAAGTTCGACATGCCGGCGGGGGAACCCTACATGTTTCGCGAGCGCAACACGCAGCCGAATCCGCTGGATCGCGTGATCGGCTCCGTGCTTGAACGGTATCGCGACCTGGTGAAGGCGGGCACCGTGCACCCGGAGTTCCCGGACACGGTGAAGCAGCACTTCGATTTCGGCGCGGAGCTCTACCTCGGGCACCTGCGCTACGGCACCTCGGGCGGCTACGGCGTGAGCGCCTGCCATCCCTATTTCCGGCGAAGTTCCTGGCCGACGCGCAATCTCGCGCTGTGCGGGAATTTCAACATGACCAACACGAAGGAGCTGAACGACAGCCTCATCGCGATCGGTCAGCACCCCATCTTCGCCTCGGACACGCAGGCCGTGCTGGAAAAAATCGGGTTCTTCCTCGATGAGGAGCACGAGGACATCTACCGGTTCCTGCGCACGCGCGAGCTCTCCGGTCAGGAATTATCGCGGAAGATCAGCGAGGACCTCGACCTCACGCGCGTGATCACGCGCGCCTCGCAGAAGTGGGATGGCGGTTACGCGATCGCGGGCTTGATCGGCAACGGTGATGCGTTCGTCGCGCGCGACCCGTCGGGCATCCGGCCGCTTTTCTATTTTCAGAACGACGAAGTGGTGGCGTTCGCGAGCGAGCGAGCGCCGTTGATGACGGTGTTCGATCTCGTGCTGGAACAGGTGAAGGAAGTGCAACCGGGCCACGTCGTCGTGGTAAAAAAGCGGGGGACGGTGAGCTCGAATCCGTTCACCGCGCCGCTGCCGCGGACCTCGTGCACGTTCGAGCGGATTTATTTTTCGCGCGGCAACGATTTCGACATCTACAAGGAGCGGAAGGCGCTGGGCGCGCAGCTCGTCGAGCAGGTGGTGAAGGCGGTGAACAGCGACTGGGCGCATACCGTGTTCAGTTTCATCCCGAACACCGCCGAGGTGGCCTATTACGGCATGCTGTCCGCGCTGCGGCAGCGGCGTCGCGGAGAGGTCAAGGCGGCGATCCTGCAGGCGAGCAAGGACGGCACGTTGACGGATGCGTTGCTCGACGAGCTGATCATGCGCAACTGGCCGAAGGGCGAGAAGGTGGTCAGCAAGGACATCAAGCTGCGCACGTTCATCGGGCAGGAAGGCCTGCGAAACCAGCTGGCGAGTCACGTCTACGATATCACCTACGGTTCGGTGCAGCCGGGCGATTATCTGGTGTGCATCGACGATTCGATCGTTCGCGGCACGACGCTGCGGAAGTCGATCCTGCGGATCCTCGCGCGGCTGCAACCCCGCAAGATCGTGATCGTGTCCACGGCGCCGCAGATCCGCTATCCCGACTGCTACGGCATCGACATGTCGGAGATCGGCAAATTCATCGCGTTCGAGGCGGCGGTGGCGCTGCTGCGGCGGCGCGGGCAAACCGGGCTGCTCGAGGAAGTCTACGCACTCTGTCGCGAGGAGGTCGGCCGGCGCGGCACGACGAATCATGTCCGGAGGATCTACGAACCCTTCACGCCCGAGGAGATCTCCGCGGAGATCTCCGAGATGGTGCGGCCGCAGGGGATCGAGTGGAAGGGTGAGATCGAGATCATCTTCCAGACGATCGAAAACCTGCACGCGGCGGTGCCGACGGCGACGGGCGACTGGTATTTCACGGGCCGGTATCCGACGCCCGGTGGCTATCGCGTGGTGAACCAGGCCTACGTGAATTATTACGACAAGCACGAGGGCCGGGCGTATTGACGGCCCGCGAATCACATGCCGCACGCAAAAAGAGGATTGTCATTCTGAGCGAAGCGAAGAATCCAGTTGCGTGACCGATGGCGATTGCCGTGCTGGATTCTTCGCTTCGCTCAGAATGACAGAAGGGCGATCCCCTCCATCGGTTCCAGCGCCATTTCATGTCCCTCTCCTACGAATCCTCCGGCGTTCGTTATGACCAGCTCGATGCGTTCAAGCGCGCGTGCCAGAAAGCGGCGCGCGCCACCGCGCAGGTGCTGCACGGCCACGGCTACGCGGAACCCGCCACCACGCGGGGCGAGAGCGCGTATCTGATGGAGGCGGCCGACCATTTCCTGGCCCACGTCGAGGAAGGGCTCGGCACGAAAAATCTCGTCGCCGACGCGGTGTATGCGGCGACCGGCAAATGCTTCTATCGCGAGGTCGCCATCGACACCGTGGCCACGATTGTGAACGACCTGATCACGTGCGGCGCGCTGCCAATTTCGGTGGCCATGCACGCGGCGGTGGGCGACTCGGGGTGGTTTGCGGACGAAAAGCGTACGAACGCGCTGGTGGAGGGTTTTGCGGAAGGCTGCCGAACGGCCGGCGCGGTCTGGGGCGGCGGCGAAACGCCGACGCTCGGCGGCGTGGTCGAACCCGAGGCGATTGTGCTCGCGGGTTCGGCGATCGGAAAGATTGCGCCGAAGAGCCTGCGCATCACCGGCGACGTGAAGGCCGGCGACACGATTGTTTTTCTCGCGAGCTCGGGCGTGCAGACCAACGGGCTGACGCTCTGCCGCCGGCTGGCGGCGCAGTTGCCGCAGGGCTACCAGACGCCGGTTGGGTTCGGTGACCCGCGCAGCTACGGCGAGGCGCTGCTCGCGCCGTCGGTGATCTACGTCGCGTTCGTACGCGAATGTCAGCGGCGCGGACTGAAGCTCAACTACGTCGCCCACGTGACGGGACACGGCTGGCGCAAGCTGATGCGACTGGACGAGCCCTTCGTCTACGAGATCACGAACGTGCGCACGCCGCCCGCGGTGTTTCGGTTTCTCGAGCAGGCCGGGCCGATTTCGCGCCGGGAAATGTATGCGACGTTCAACCAGGGCGTCGGATTCGCGGCGTATGTGTCACCGGAAAAAGCGGACGCCGTCGTCGCGGCGGCGCGCGAGTCCGGTTACGACGCGTGGCTCGCGGGCACCGTGCGCAAGGAGGGGGCGCGCAAGGCGGTCGTGGTGCCGTCGCTCGGGCTCACGTTCGAGGGCGACACGCTGCAGGTGCGGTAGGTTTTTGCGGGGCAAAAACCTTATGACTCGCGAGGAGCTGCAGCAGCAGGTTGAGGCGATCCGTTGGTTTCACCAGATCCCCCTCGGGCAGGGAGTGATCACGCCCGGCGTCGACGACACGCGGGCGAAACTGCGACGGCTCCGCCTGCCGGACAGTTTCGCCGGGCAGACGGTGCTCGATATCGGGGCGTGGGATGGGTTCTTCTCCTTCGAAGCGGAGCGCCGTGGCGCCGCGCGCGTGCTGGCGACCGACTCGTTCTCGTGGAGCGGCGCCGGCTGGGGCCGCAAGGCGGGCTTCGAGCTGGCGCGGCGCGTGTTGAACTCACGCGTCGAGGATCGCGAACTCGACGTGCTCGCGATTTCGCCGGAGACGATCGGGACCTTCGACGTGGTTTTCTTCCTCGGCGTGCTCTACCACATGCGTCATCCGCTGCTGGCGCTGGAGAAGGTGGCGAGTGTGACGAAGCGGCAGCTGATTCTCGAGACGCGCGTGGACCTGCTCGGCTGCCGCGCGCCGGCGATGGCGTTCTATGTCGGCGACGAACTAAACGCCGATGCGACCAACTGGTGGGCGCCGAATGTCGCCGGGCTGCGGGACATGTTGCACGCGGTGGGTTTCAAGACGGTGAGGGTCGTCGCGCGGCCGCCCTCCTGGTTCACGCGCCTGCGCCGGGCCGTGCAGCACGGGCGGTTTTCGTGGCGGCATTTCCAGCGGGGTCGCGTGGCGGTGCACGCTTGGAAGGAGTGAACGGGCGCGTCGGCCAAAGGCACTTGGGCTGCCCTGGCGCGAGCCCAAGTGCCGGGTAGTTCTTACCTCAATCGCGAGGCGCGCCGGCGGTAACGAGCGGCGCCGGCCAGGCCGCAGAATCCGATGAGCGCGCATCCGACGGCGATCGAGCCGGGCTCGGGTATCGGAACGAAATGCGGGTCGCTCGGGCCCAGGTGATGCGCTTCCAGCGTGAACGTCCAGCCGGTGATATCATCGAGGAACGCCGACGAGGACACGGCCGCCTGCAATTGCGCAGTGAACTGGTCCTCGTGCTTCGGCAGGTGCGACCTGATCGTGAGCGGCGTGGCGGCCGAGACAGCGCCGCCGATCGCCTTGTCGGCGTCGACGATCAGATTGAACGCGAAGATTCCGCCGAACGGTTTGTCCGCATGGCCGGCGGGCGAGACGATGTGCTGGAACGTGCCGCTGACGGTGAGCCCGTCATTGATCGTACCGGCGTCCTGATTGACTTGGAAGGTGCCCTTCCAGAAGGCACCGATGATCCCGAAGGTCAGATTCGAGTCGCTGCTGAAGCCCGAACCGGCCAGCGAGAACGTCGCATCGGTGTCGGTTTCCGTATACGTCAGCAGTGCGGGCGGATTCAGCGCGCCGACGGGCGCTGGTTGACCGCCGAGGTTGAGATTTACGTTGAAGTCGACCAGAGACAGGGCCGCGGCGCGGCCGGCCAGCGGCAGGCACAGAGTGAAGAGCGAGAGCAGAACGGAGCGCGCCAGAAGGATCGTTCCGTGTGAGCCGCGAAATCGCGGAGCTTGGACTGCGGGGTGTTTCATGTTCATTAGCCGGCGATCACGGGAGGTGAGGGCGCGGATTGAAAGCGGCGGGTTTGGACGCAGCATGCCGCAATCCGCCAGCATCTGTATACCGGGGTGCACTGGCGCGGGCGCATCAGCATAACGCTGACACCTCGGACCCGTGGCGCGTCAGGACAGATTGCAGACTGGCCGAGTGCGCGGAAGTGGCGCACGGTGGTGCATGGAAAAACGTCCCTTTGCTGAACTTGGGCTGTCGCCGGAGATTCTCCGCGCCGTGGACAAGATGGGTTTCGAGGAGGCGGCACCGATCCAGGCCGCGGTGATTCCGACCGTGCTCGGCGGGCGGGACGTCGTCGGAGTGTCGTCGACGGGTTCGGGAAAGACGGTGGCGTTTGCGATTCCCGCACTCGAGCGCGTGGATCCCAAGCTTCGCGCGGTGCAGGTGCTCGTGCTCTGTCCCACGCGCGAACTCGCCGTGCAGGTGGCGGAGGAGATGGGCCACCTCGCGCAATTCAAGCGTGGCATCATGGGCGTGCCGATTTACGGCGGGCAAAGCTACGAGCGACAATATCGAGCGCTCGCGGCCGGCAGCCAGGTGGTGATCGGCACGCCGGGTCGCGTGATGGATCACATGGAGCGCGGCACGCTGAAGCTGGGCGCGCTCAAGCTGGTGGTGCTCGACGAGGCCGACCGGATGCTCGACATGGGTTTCCGCGAGGACATCGAGAAAATCCTCTCCGCCGTGCCCGTGCCGCGACAGCTGCTGTTCTTTTCCGCGACGATGCCGCGCCCGATCCAGGAGCTGATCAAGCGCACCGCGCGCGACCCGGCATGGATCAAGATCGAGGCGGTGGCACAGAACGCGCCGCAGGTGGAGCAGATCTATTTCGAGGTGGATCGCCGTTCGAAGCTCGAGGCGCTGACACGGCTCATCGACGTGCACGATTTCCGCTATGGCATCGTCTTCTGCAGCACGAAGGTGATGGTCGACGATCTCGACGAGCATCTGCATGCGCGCGGATACGCGGTCGACCGGTTGCACGGTGACCTGTCGCAAACCCAACGCGATCGGGTGATGGATAAATTCCGCCGGCGCGGCTTCGAGTTCCTGATCGCCACCGACGTCGCGGCGCGCGGGCTCGACGTCGACGATCTCGAGGTGGTGTTCAACTACGACCTGCCGAACGACGCGGAAGACTACACGCACCGGATCGGCCGGACCGGACGGGCGGGCAAGTCCGGGCGCGCGTTCACCTTCGTGTCGGGGCAGGAGATCTACAAACTGCAGGCGATGGTCCGCTGGGCGAAGCTCGATCTCCGGCGCGGCCGGCTGCCCTCGCTCGACGAAGTCGAGGAGGCGCGCACCAACGTGTTCTTCGAAAAAATCCGGGCGGCGCTCGAGGCGAAGGAGTTCAAGCCGCATGACCGGATGATCGACCGGTTGCTCGACCAGGGGTATGCGAGCACCGACATCTGCTCGGCGCTGATTCATCTGCTGCAGGGTGGGAGCACGGGGACGCCGGCGGCTGTTCACGAAAGCGCGAAAGCTTCCGCGGCGGCGCCGGACTGGGCCCGAAGGAAATCTGCGCCGGAGAGCCGGACGGCGTTCCCATCCGAAGCGGGCGAGATCCGGCCTTCGCCCAAGGCTTCCTCCTTCGCCAAGCCCACGCCGGACAAGACAGCGGACGGGCTGCCCGCGCTCGCGGGGCGCAAAAAGCAAAAATACGCGCGACCGCCGCGGACCGGGGCGGAGCCCGGCATGTCGCCGGTGGTTCTCAACGTGGGGCGCGAGCATCAGGTCACGCCGGCGGACATCGTCGGCAAGATCGCGGGGGTGACGCGCCTCGCGGCGAGCATCGTGGGCGCGATCGACATTCACGAGCGGCACACGCTGGTGGACGTGGCGGAGAACGCCGTGCCGGTCGTGATCAAGAAGCTCGCCGGGATCCGGCTCAAGGGCGTGGCGCTTGCGCCGGTGCTGCCGACGACGACGGGCCCGACGTGAGTGTCACGCGGCGGTAAACTGCGGGCGCGCAGGGACCGGGATTCTTGACACCCCCGCGGGTCCGACGTTATTCCCGTGGCCCCGTATGGAAGCCGCGCTCGACCAACCCGTGCTGGTGTTGAACCGCCTGTGGCAGGCGGTGAACGTCATCGGCGCGCGCCGCGCGTTCGGCTTGCTGGCGCGCGGGCATGCGCAGGTGGTGCATCACCACGAGGATGATTTCCGCACGTTTGCGCTGCTGGACTGGATCGATTTCTCGACGCACAACCCGCCGATCGCCGAACTCGAGACGGTGCGCACGCCGACGCGCACGATCCGTCTGCCGCGCGTCATTCTGCTGACGTTCTTCGACAAGCTCCCCTGCAAGGAGCTGAAGCTGACGCGCAACAACATCTTCGAGCGCGACAAGAACACCTGCCAGTATTGCGGTCGGATCTTCCCGCGCGAACAGCTGAACCTGGATCACGTGATCCCGCGCGATTACGGAGGCAAGACGACTTGGGAGAACATCGTTTGCTCGTGTGTGAAGTGTAACACGAAGAAGGCGAATCGGCTTCCGCACGAGGCGCACCTGCGGCTCATCCGCAAGCCCTCGCGGCCGAAGTGGCGGCCGGTGATCTCGCTCGTGCTCGGCACCCAGCACCGGGAGATGTGGAAGGACTTCCTCGATCTCGCTTACTGGAACGTCGAACTCGACGAGTGAGCGAATCCATCGGCAGCCACGTGCGTCAGGCGGCTGCGATGTGCTCCAAACCTACCCCAAACCGCCGGCGGCGTACGATGACGCGGTCGCTCGGCGCGCTCGTCGGCGGACTGATGGCATTGGTCGTGGCAACGCCCTGGCTGCGTGCGGCAGACGATGTCGAGGCTGACCGGGAATCGATCCGGCGGCACCGGATGGGTACGCTGGTGGTGCACACCGTGCCCGGAGCGACGGTGCAGGTGGAGCAGGTGAAGCACGAATTCTGGTTCGGCGCGGCGCTGGCGAACCAGGCCTTCGATGGCCGGATGCCCGCAGCCGATCGCGAACGCTACCTCGCGACGTTTTTGGAAAACTTTAACGCGGCCGTCACCGAAAACGCGCTGAAATGGATGGCGATGGAGCCGAAGCGCGGCGAGCGGGACTACGCGACGGTCGATGCGATTCTCGCCTGGGCTGATCAGCATGAGGTACCGCTGCGCGGTCACAACCTCTACTGGGGCGTGCCGAAATGGACGCAGGCATGGATCAAGGAGCTCGATGACGCGATGCTGCGACAGACCATCGAGGAACGCGCACGGGACATCGGCCGGCGTTATCGCGGCCGGTTTGCCGAGTACGATCTCAACAACGAGATGATCCACGGCAATTACTATGCCGACCGGCTCGGGCCGCGCGTCACGCTCGACATGGCGCAATGGATCAAGGCCGAGGACCCGTCCGCGCGGCTGTTCGTCAACGATTATGACATTCTCACCGGCCGTCGGTTGGCGGACTACCTGGCGCACATCCGCGAGCTGTTGGCCATGGGCGTGCCGATCGACGGCATCGGGGTGCAGGGACATTTGCACGGCGATACGTTCGACGCGGCGGCACTGCGGAGCGCGCTCGACGAACTGGCGCAGTTTCACCTGCCGATCCGGGTGACGGAGTTCAACTTTCCCGGTCAGCGTTCGAAGTTCTACCAGCAACGCGAACTCGCGATCACCGCCGAGGAAGAAGACGCCAAGGGCAGGGCGATCGCGGACTACTATCGAATCTGCTTCGCGCATCCTGCCGTCGACGGCGTCCTGATGTGGGGCTACTGGGAAGGGGCGAACTGGATCCCGCAGGCCTCGCTCTACAAACAGGATTGGAAGCCGACTCCGGCGCTGAAGGCCTACCGCGATCTCGTGTTCGGAGAGTGGTGGACACGTTGGGAGGGGAAGGCCGACGAAAGCGGACGGTGCGTCGTGCCAGCGTTTTTCGGACGGCACCTAGTCCGCGCCGCGGGCCAGCAGAGGCAGGTCGAGCTGGCGAAGCGGCACGGGATCGCGACCGTGGACTTTCGCTAACGCCTTCGCATCGGCGCCCGGCAGTGAAATCGGGAAACCCCCGATGAACCGGGAAGGCATCGGCGCGGTCCATGGAACGGTCGTCGCGGGCTCGGACGCGGCGGCCGCGTCATGGCTCCTCGCCCAACTCACGCACTCCCCAAGCACGAGGTGGTTGTCATCACCGGAGGATCAGCTGGTGTGGGCCGCGCCGTGGCGCAACGGTTCGCCCGCGAAGGGGCGTGGATCGGGCTGCTGGCCCGTGATCCGGCGCGGCTGGAGGATGCCAAACGCGAGATCGAATCGCTCGGCGGCAAAGCCGTCATCCACGCGGGCGACGTGGCCGATCCGGCGGCGCACGAAGCCATCGCGGACTTGGTCGAACAAACCTTCGGGGCCATCGACATCTGGATCAACAACGCGATGACCTCCGTGTATTCAATGATCCACGAGATGCCGCCCGAGGAGTTTCGGCGCGTGACCGACGTGACCTACCTCGGCGTGGTCTATGGCACGCAGTCGGCATTGCGGCGCATGCGCGCGCGCGATCGGGGCATGATCGTGCAGGTCGGATCCACGCTGGCGTATCGGAGCATTGCGTTTCAATCGGCGTATTGCGCGGCGAAACATGCCGTGCGCGGGTTTACCAATTCACTCCGCTCGGAACTGAAGCATGACCGGCTGAAGATCGGTCTGACGATGGTTCAGTTGCCCGCGGTGAACACGCCGCAATTCCTCTGGGCCCGGAACCGGCTGTCGCAAGCGGCGAAACCACCGGCACCGATCTACCAGCCAGAAGTCGCCGCGGAGGCGATCTGGTGGGCGGCGCATCACCGACGGCGCGAAGTTTATGTCGGCTACAAGACGTCGCTCGGGATCAAGTTGAACAAACTCATCCCGGCGTTTCTCGACCGATTCCTGGGAAAGCGCTCATTTGGCGAAGCCCAGCGGACGCGCGATCCGCGCCAGCCCGACAATCTGTGGCGGCCGGCGAAGGGACTCTATGCGGCGCGGGGGCCCTACGTTGCCGAAGCGCAGTCCGGCTCGCTGCATCTCACCATTTCCAAGCACCGCTCCGCCTGGCTGTGGGCGTTTGTCGGGATGGCGAGTGCAGTGGCGTTTGCGTGGCGGCGCAAAAACCCGAGTCGCGGCCCGGTGTGGAACCGCCGATAATTGGAGACGCGACGCCCTCGTCGCGTCATAACGGCGACGAGGGCGTCGCCGCTCCATCAAGCCGATCCGACAACTTGCGCGAAGAGATGGTCCCAGTCTCGTCGGCCGCCGGCGGAGGACCGACGCGACCCACGTTGCGCCAGTCTTCGACTGCGCATTGTGAAATGGTGACGTCGGTCCCGGCGAGGGACAGAATCCCGCGCGTCCCTGTTTCGATGACTTCAGCGTTGCGAGATCCGCGCTGATTCGGCCGCGAACGGTGTGAGTCGCGCGAGCGTCAGTGCGCCGCCCAACGCGATCACGATATCGCGCACGGCGACATCGAGGAACCGGCCCCACAGGATCAGCTGCAGCGAGATCGCGATCAGCCAGGCGGCCACGACGAGTCCGCCGATCCGGGGCTTAAGAAACACAAGGATGCCGGCGATGATTTCGATCACGCCGACGATGCCCATGAACGTGGCGGCGCTGACCGGCACGATCCGCAGCGCGAGCGGATTCAGATAGGTTTCCCAGTTGGCGAGCAGGTTGGTGAACTTGTCCAATCCCGCCACGATCGGTACGGCGGTAAACAGGATCTTCAGCGTGAGCTGGGTCGTGTGGACGACGTTGTGTTCTGCCGGAAGCGTGGACGAGGGATGAATGGATTGAGTGAGAGCCATGGTGACGAATGGGTTTGGAAGAATGCTTTTGTTGTCACCCGATTGGATGCGACCGGGCAGAGGTGGTTACAGCTGAGGTTACAACTGGCCCTCGGGCCTGGGCGGCGGTGCCTGGGCAACCTCACGCTGGCCCAATGGGAAACGACAGCTAGCGAAGGCTCAGTCCGCCGCCGCAATACGTGCCGCGGTGTGGGCTTATTCCGCTGCCGAGGCTGCTCCCATCCGAAGCGTGAGATGCCGGCCGCCGACGCGAATTACGGCGAGATCGTGGTCGGGATCGTAGCGGATCGCGGTGATCTCGCCGACGGTTTTGCCGACGGGCACCCAGATGCTGCGTTTGTCGCTCTGGCGCACGATGCTGAGCAGCGTGTCTGGCCCGAGTACGCTCATGCCGGCAAGCGCGTAGTCGGCGTCGGCGGTGGGCGGGGGCGGCTCGCTCGCGGCGGGCGGCGCGAACGGGGAGGGCGTCGAAAGCTCTGGGGTGGCGAGTTCTGCCGGAGCGGGTCGAGCCACGAGCGCGGACGGCGGTGGCGCGGCGCGTTCGTTGAGCGCACGCTGGCGGACCAACACGACCAGCAACAACGCGAAAACCACGCCGAGCACCGCGGCTTTGGCGAGGATCGGGCCGAGCGACTGCCGCTTGCGTTGCTCGCGCCGGAGCTTTGCGCGCGTGAGCGGATCGAGCCGGGCTGCGCTGGCCGCGGCGGCTTCGGTCCGATCGCGTTCGGCTTTCAGGAGAGCATCATTGATCAAACTCATGCGGGCAACGGCAGTAAGGGCCACGTCGCCCGCTGGAATTGCGCGCAAGCACCGCGCTCATGGACGGCGGAAGCGCGGCCGGGTTCCGTTTCGAGCGCGTCCTGCGCCGCAATCGAACGATCGCCGCTCGCAGGGGGGGGCGCGTTGCCCTCCGCGACGGGCGGTCAATGTCTGAGGTGTGGCCGGGCTCGCCGAGCCCGGGCCGGGGTCAGCGACCCCGGCTACAAGCGCAGCGCATCGAGGGCAATGCACTCCACCTACCGCCAAATCCTTCGGCGCTAAAACTGTACGTCGGCCAGGACCGGGAAATGATCGCTGGGGGTCTGGCCGTTTTCGCGATAGGTGACGATTTCCGCGCGCGGCACAGCGGAGGGCGTGCGGGCGAGGATCCAATCGATGCGCACGCCATCGTGCCGCGGCGGCTCGTAATTGTGAAACGTGTTGAACCCTTCGTTCACCCGCGCCGTGGCCGCCGTCCACGTGTCGGTGAGACCTGCTTCACGGGTGAGCGTTTCGTAGGCGGGGCTGTTTCCCGCGGCACAGTTGAAATCGCCGACGAGCAGGAGCGGCACGGATGCGTCGAGCTGCGCGAGCCGATCGCGGATCAGGATGGCGGCTTTCTGCCGGGCAGTCTCCACCTCGTGATCGAAATGCGTGTTCCAGAAATAGAACTCGCGGCCGCTGGCGCGCTCGCGAAATCGCACCCACGTCACCATTCGGCGGTAATTGTTTCCCCAGGTCATCGAACCGATCACGTCGGGCGTATCGGAGAGCCAGAAGTGATCGAACGCGACCGGCTCAAACCGCTCGCGTCGATAAAACACCGCCATGAATTCTCCCCGGCTGCCGCCCTCGCGGCCCAACCCGATCCACTCGTAGGCGGGCAGATCGGCGGCCAGGTCGCGGAGCTGGGTATAGAGTCCTTCCTGCGTGCCGATGAGGTCGGGCGCGGTCTGCTCGATGACGTGCTGCATGATCGGCCGGCGCTCGGGCCAGGCGTGGGGCGGCTGCGGGCTGGCGAAGCGAAGGTTGAAGGACATCACGCGCAGCGCGAGCGGAGCGGTCGCGGTCGTGCGATCAGTCGATGCGGCGCGCAGGCTGCTGAGCGTCGTAAAGAACAGCGCAGCCGCGGCGAGCGCGCGAAGGAGAAAGTCGAGGCGAGGGGTGGCGGACATGTCTGGAGCAGACGTTGCCCGCCCGCGCGCCGGAAGCAAAACCGAACGCTAGCGGGGCATAGGGAGAATGCGGCATCACGCGCGCGGTTCGGAAACTTGACCGGTCAGGCGAGAGTGGCTTGAAACGTCCATGGACGTGGTCGTGCTGGATCTGGACGGGACGCTGCTCCGCAGCGACAAGACGATCTCGCAGCGCGCGAGCGCGGTGTTGCGCCGGTTGAAGGACATGGGTCAGACGCTCGTCTTCGCGACGGCGCGGCCGCCGCGCGCGGTGAAGGCGGTGCTGCCGGCGGAGTTTGCGATGGACTATCTCGTCTGCTACAACGGCGCGCTGGTGCTGCAGCAGGGCTGCGTGCGGAGCGAATGCGCAATTCCCGCGGCCGACGTGCGTCGGATCTTCACCCGGCTGGAGAAGAACGCGCCCTGCACCGCCTGCGGTTTCGAACATGAAGACCAGCTTTTCGTGCGCGGGAGTTTCGACCGGCATTTTTCGACGGAGTTTTGCACACCCATGCTACCGGGGGGGCCGTGTGAGCGGAGCTCGCCGAAGGTGCTCGTCGATTTGGCAGGACTGGATTTCGCGGCGTTCCTGGGCGTGCTACCGGCGAGCTGTTACGCGCTGTGCACCGACGGTGGCGGACTGTGCCAAATCATGCCGGCGGGCGCGACGAAAGAGAGCGGTGTGGCCGCAGTGCTGCGCGAGCTCGGCGTCGGTTTCGAGCACGTCGTGTGCTTTGGCGACGATCACAACGACGTGCCGCTGTTCCAGCGCGCCGGCTGCGCCGTGGCGATGGCGAATGCGGTGCCGGAATTGAAAGCGATCGCGCATGCGGTGACCGGCTCCAACGACGAGGACGGCGTAGCGGAGTTTCTCGAGCAGCGGTATGCGGTGAACGGCGTTTCGGAGTGGTGTAGCCCCGCTCGTTGAGCCGGGCGGGGGCTAGGGCCGGGGGCAACGACCCCGGCTACAAACGTGCGGACGAGGGCGTCCGCGCTGCCACGCCAGCGCCGTTCGCGCGGCTGGAACCTTTACGGCTCGTAATCGAGATATGGCCCAAGCCAGCGCTCGGCCTCCGCGAGCGTCTGGCCTTTGCGTTGGGCATACTCCTCCACTTGATCGCGACCGAGCTTGCCGACGCCGAAGTATTTCGCCTCGGGATGATTGAAATACCAGCCGCTCACGCTGCTCGCAGGCGTCATGGCGCAGCTTTCGGTGAGCGAAATGCCCGTCGCCGCAGCGGCGTCGAGCAGCGTGAACAGGATCGGCTTCTCGGTGTGGTCCGGGCACGCGGGATAGCCGGGAGCCGGCCGGATGCCGCGGTATTTTTCGCGGATAATGTCGGCCATCGAGAGGTTTTCCGTTCGACCAAATCCGCAAAAGTCCCGCGCGCGTTTGTGCATGAGCTCGGCCAGCGCCTCGGCCAATCGGTCCCCGAGCGCCTGCGCGATGATCGCGGAATAATCGTCGTGCGCCGCTTTGAACTCCGCGGCGAGCTGCTCGACGCCATGTCCGGCGGTCACGGCGAAGCCGCCCAGGTAATCGATGCGCCCACTGTTGCGCGGCGCAATGTAGTCGGCGAGGCAATGGTTGAACTGGTTGGCAGGCTTGTTGAGTTGCTGGCGCAGCTGATGGAAACGGGTAAGCACGCGGCTGCGGGTTTCGTCGGCGTAGATTTCGATGTCATCGCCGACCGCGTTCGCGGGCCAGAACCCGAGCACCGCCTTCGCGGTGTAGCGCTTCTCCGCCACAATTCGCGCGAGCAGTCGCTGCGCGTCCTCGTAGAGCTTGGTGGCTTCGGCGCCGACCGTCGGGTCCTGCAGGATCTCGGGAAACCGGCCGCGCAGCTCCCACGCGGAGAAGAACGGGCCCCAATCGATGAAGGGGACGATGTCGGCCAGGCTGAGAGCTGAGAGCTGAGAGCCTAGAGCTGAGAGCTGAGAGCTAGGAGTGTGCCCTGGGGACGCGACGCCCTCGTCGCGTCGGGACGCATGCCGCGACGGGGACGTCGCGGCTCCAGGCGTGGTGACGTCGGTGGAGAATACGCGGGTACCGAAGAACTCGGGTCGCGGGATATCGACGGTGGCCCAGTCGAAGACGGGCTTGCGGGCGCGAGCCTGCTCGAGCGAGAGCAGCGGCTGGCGGGTGCGCCGCGCGGCGAATTCCTCGCGCTGCCGTTGCTGTTTCGCGGAGTTCTCTGCGAGATAGTCGGACTTCTTTTCCGTCGAGAGCAGCGCACTCACGACGTTGACGACGCGCGACGCGTCGAGCACGTGGAGCACTCCCGGCGCGTATTCGGGCGCAATTTTCACGGCAGTGTGTGCGGCGCTCGTGGTGGCGCCACCGATCAGCAGCGGTTGCGAAAAGCCTTCGCGCGTCAGTTCCTTCGCGACGTGTACCATCTCGTCGAGCGACGGCGTGATCAGCCCGGAAAGCCCGACGAGATCCGCCTGCCGCTCGCGCGCGGTGGCGAGAATCTTTTCCGCCGGCACCATTACGCCGAGGTCGGTGACCTCGTAGTTGTTGCACGCGAGCACGACGCCGACGATGTTCTTGCCGATGTCGTGGACGTCGCCCTTCACGGTGGCGAGCAGCACGCGACCGTTGGGCCGGGCGGTGCCACCAGCCGCGATGTGCCGGCGTTTTTCCTCCTCCATGAACGGAGTGAGGTACGCGACGGATTTCTTCATCACGCGGGCGGACTTCACCACCTGCGGCAAAAACATTTTCCCGGCGCCGAAAAGGTCGCCGACCACGCGCATGCCGTCCATCAATGGTCCCTCGATGATCGCGAGCGGCCGCGGGTAACGTGCGCTGTTGGCGCGGGCCTCCTCCGTGTCGGCTTCGATGAACGTGTCGATGCCCTTCACGAGCGCGTGCTTGAGCCGCTCCTCGACCGGGGCGCTGCGCCAGGCGTCGGCATTTTCGCTTTTTGATTTTTGGTTTTCGCTTGAACTCGTCGAAGCGGCTTTCAGTTCGTCGGCAAACTTCACGAGCCGCTCGGTCGCGTCAGGCCGCCGGTTCAACAACACGTCTTCGGCGAGTGCGCGCAGGTCCGGGGGAATTTCCTCGTAGACGCCGAGCATGCCGGCGTTGACGATCGCCATGTCGAGCCCGGCCTGGATCGCGTGGTAGAGAAAGACCGTGTGGATCGCCTCGCGCACCGGATTGTTGCCGCGAAACGAGAATGAGACGTTCGACACGCCCCCGGAGACCTTCGCGTGCGCCAGTGTGCGCTTGATGATCCGCGTGGCGTCGAAGAAATCGACGGCGTAGTTGTTGTGCTCCTCAATGCCGGTCGCGACGGTGAGGATGTTGGGATCGAAGATGATGTCTTCCGGCGGGAAGCTCGCGCGCTCGACAAGCAGGTGATAAGCGCGGGTGCAGATCCGCACCTTCTCGTCGCACGTCGCGGCCTGCCCGCGCTCATCGAACGCCATGACGACGGCGGCCGCACCGTAGCGGCGGATGAGTCGCGCGCGGCGCAGGAACTCGTCCTCGCCGTCCTTCAGCGAGATCGAGTTTACGACGCCTTTGCCCTGCAGACATTTCAGTCCGGCCTCGAGCACCGACCACTTGGAGGAGTCGAGCATCACCGGCACCCGCGCGATCTCCGGTTCGGCGGCGATGAGGTTGAGCAACTTCACCATCGTCGCTTCGCCATCGATCAGCGCCTCGTCGACGTTGATGTCGATGAGGTTGGCGCCGCTCTCGACCTGCTGACGGGCGATGGCAAGGCAGGCGTCCCAGTCGCCGGCCTTGAGCGCCTTCGCAAACTTCGGCGAGCCAGTGATGTTGGTGCGCTCGCCGATGACGAGGAACTGCGAGCCGGCGCGGAGGGATGAATCGGTGGACATACCAGGAATCGGTCAGGCGACAGCGAGGGGTTCGAGACCGCTGAGCAACAGCTCGGCGCGACCGGTGGGGCGGGGACGCGGCGCGTGCGGCGCCACCGCGCCCGCGATCGCGGCGATGTGCGCCGGCGTCGAGCCGCAGCAGCCGCCGGCGATGTTCAGCCAGCCGTTGGCGGCGAATTCTCCGAGCACGCGCGCCATGTCCTCCGGTTTTTCGTCGTAGCCGCCGAAGGCGTTCGGCAGGCCCGCATTCGGGTAGCAGCTGACATAACACTCGGCGAGTCCGGCGAGTTCCTCGAGGTAAGGCCGCATCTGTGCGCCGCCGAGCGCGCAGTTGAGGCCAACGCTGAACGGCTGTGCGTGACGGATCGAGTGATAGAACGCGCGGACGGTCTGGCCCGAGAGCGTGCGGCCCGAGGCGTCGGTGACGGTGACCGAGATGGAAAGCGGCAGCGCCTCGCCGAGCTCGTCGAAGAGCTGGTGGATGGCGTAGACCGCGGCTTTGGCGTTGAGCGTATCGAAGATCGTTTCGACGAGGAGCAACTCGGCGCCGCCCGCGACGAGCGACCGCGCCTGCTCGTAGTAGGCGGTTACCACCTCGTCAAAGGTCACCGCGCGATAATCCGGCCGGTTGACGTCCGGGGACAGCGACAGCGTGCGGTTGGTGGGGCCGATCGCGCCGGCAACGAAGATCCGCCGCTGGTGCCGCGCTTCGCCGGCGAGCGCCGCCCGCACGCAGAGTTCCGCGGCGGCGCGGTTAAGGTCGGCGACGGAGGATTCGGCGGCGTAGTCGGCCTGCGAGATCCGGGTGCCGTTGAACGTGTTCGTCGAGACGATGTCCGCGCCGGCATCGATGTAAGCGCGGTGGATGTCCTCGATCAGCGCCGGTTGGGTGAGATTGAGAATGTCGTTGTCACCGCGCAGATCGTGCGAGTGACCGCAGAAGCATGCGCCGCGGAAATCGGCTTCGGAGAGTCCGCGCGCCTGCACCATGGTGCCCTTCGGACCTTCCAGGACGGCGATGCGGCGAGCGAGCAGCGCGCGCAACTCCGCGGCGGCGGAGCGCTGGCGGGCGGTGAGGGAAGGTGTGCTCATGGCTGGCACCGTAGGCGTGGGCCGAGCGAATGCAAGAAATCATATCTTCGAATCCGGATGGGAAGATAGGTAGCGGAGCGGCCTGCCTGGAGGAACGAGGGGAGGACCGAACAACGAACGCCGAACGACGAACGCCGAAGATGGAAGGGCAGACAGGAATCGCAAGATCTCGCATACCGAGCGCTGACCCGCGACTTTCGAACACCGGATGCGCGGGAATCGGCAACGCGTGCACAGAAAAGGAACTTGCGCCGCGCCGTCGGTGGGCGTGCAGTGACCGCGTTCTTTGTTCGTCCGTTCCAGGCAGCGGGAAAGGCCGTGCGATTCGGCCACAGTTGCGCTGCGGTAACGCATCAATCCGAACTTCTCTTGTGCGGCAACGCACCGACCACCAATCGCCGATTTCGTCGGCGGTGAAGGTGAGAAGCGAGGTAGCTGGCGAAAGCCGGCGGGAAATGCGGAGTCCGAATATCCGTCCTGGAATGCTCACGCGTCGACGTGGTTGGTTTTTGCGCACGTCGGTCGCGAAATCTTCATCGCAAAAATGAAGCGTGAGAGTAGCGCACCGCCCGGCGACGGGAGACGTGTCTGCTCTTGCCTTAACCTGCAGCAGACAACCATGACTCCCCTCCCTCGTCGGTCGCGCTCGTCGCGGCTGATTCCCGCCTTCCTGCTTGCGCTCGGCGCCCTCGCGTCGGCGCGGGCTCAATTCACGCTCGCCGGCACGTCGGCGATTGTGCTCGACGACTACGTCATCTCGGCGTCCCGCACGCCGCAGGATCCTAGATACACGCCGAGCAGCGTGAGCGTGCTGCCGCTGGCGGACCTCGCGGCGGCGCAGGTGCCGGATCTGCGGCTCGCGCTCGCGCAGGAGCCCGGCGTGATCATCAACACCACGGGCGCGACCGGCGGGCAAAGCTCGGTGCTGCTGCGCGGCGCGGCCTCCCACCAGGTGCTCTTCATCGTCGACGGCGTGCGGATGAACGATCGCTCCGCAGCGTATTTCAATTTTCTCGGTGGCGCCGATCTCGCGGGACTCGATCGCGTCGAGGTGTTGCGGGGCCCGCAGAGCACGCTTTACGGCAGCTCGGCGATGGGCGGCGTGATCCTGATGAACACGACGCGCGGGGCCGGGGCGGCACACGGAGCGTTGAGCGCGACGGCCGGCAGCTTCGAGACGTGGGGCGGTGGGGCGACCGTGCAGGGCAGCACGGGGAGTTGGGGCTACAGTGGCGCGCTCTCGCGTTACGCGACGGCGAACGACGAGCCGTCGAACGACTACGAGCAGTGGAGTTATTCCACGCGGCAGGAGTGGATCGTCTCGCCGCTGCTGCTGGTCGGCGCGACGTTGCGCGGCCAGCAAAGCGAGTTTCTCCAAACCGGCTCGCGCGACTATCCGGCGCCGGGCCGGATGAACGCGAGAAATCACCTCGGAACTGTTTACGGTGAAGCGCGCGTCGGCGACGACTTCGCCTCGCGGCTGACGCTCGCGCTGCATCGCCGTGGCTACGACTGGACCGATCTCTCGGGCAGTCCGTGGGCAATGAATTCCAGGCTGCGCAACACACGCAAAATTCTCGACTGGCAGAACACGTGGCAGGCGTTGCCGGCGCTCGAGCTCGTCGGAGGGGCGAACTGGGAGCGCTCGCGTTACGATGTGGAAGGCGTGCCGTCGCGCGACGAGGTGCGCGCGGGGTATGTTTCGGCGACGGCGCGGCCACGCGAAGATTTCACGGTCACGGCGGGAGCGCGACGCGACGATTTCGACTCGGCTGGAGCCGCGACCACGTGGCGTATGGGCGTATCCTGGCTGGCCGCGAAGGCGACGAAACTGCGCGCGACCTATGGCACTGGGTTCAGCGCCCCGGGTTCCGACGACCGTTACGGCGTGCCGTCGTGGAACCAGCTGCCGAATCCGGAGCTGCGGCCGGAAAAATCGCGCGGCTGGGACGTCGGGCTCGACCAGACGTTCGCCCGCGCCGACCTGACCGTCGGAGTCACGTATTTCCACAATCGATTCCGGAATCTCTTCGAATGGCAGACGGTGGATTGGACCACTTATGCCGGCCAAACCGTGAACCTGGCGCGCGCGGAGACGGAGGGCGTGGAGCTCGCTGCGCGGGCGAAGCTGGGCGCGGCGGCGCAAGCGCGGCTCAGCTACACTTACCTGGAGGCGAAGGACTCGGCCACGGGTCAGCGGTTGATCCGGCGGCCGCGGCACAGCGGCGACGCGGAGGTGCGCGCACATCTCACCAAGGCTTGGCTCGTCGGCGTCGGCGTGCGGGTGGTGGCCGACCGCACCGAGTCGACGGGGCCGTTTGAGGATTTTACGACGGCCCGGGTTTTTGCGAGCTACACCGTCCGCGACGACCTGGAGCTGAAGGTGCGGATCGAGAACGCTCTCGATGAAACCTACGACGAAGTGCGCGGCTACGCGTCGCTGCCGCGCGGCGTGTTCGGCTCGGTGGAATGGAGATTCTGATGCGGAGAAACGGCAACACCCGGTTGGTGACGAGCGGTCGATGGCGACGGCTCGTGCGCTGCGGCGTGCTGCTGATGGGCTGGCTCGGCGTCTGCACTGGCTTCGCCGCGCCCGCGGCGGTGCGCGTGGTTTCGCAGACAGTCGGCGGCGACGAACTGTTGCTCGCGCTGGCGGAGCCGGGCCAAATCGCCGCGCTGAGTCATCTCGCCTACAACCCCGCGTATTCGGCCGTCGCCGAGCAGGCGAAGGCTTATCCGCGGATCACGCGCGGCGACGCCGAGACGATCCTGAAATTCGGTCCCACGCTGGTATTGTTCGCCGACTATAGCCGCGGCGAGTTGGTCGAGCAGGTGCGGCGCGCCGGCGTCCGCGTGCTGGTGTTCGAACACTACAAAACGCTCGACGACGCTTACGCGAACCTGCGGCTGCTCGGGCAGGAAATCGGCGCCGTGCAGAAGGCCGAGCAATTGATCGCCGGCTGTCGCGCGCGGGTCGCCGCGCTTCGCACGCGGCTGCACGGCGTGCAGCCCGTGCGCGTCATCGCTCCGTCGACCTATGGCGTGATCCCGGGCACTGACTCGACATTCCAGGATCTCTGCGATCATGCCGGCGCGGAGAATCTCGCGGCCACGCTCGGCGGGTTGAAGGGCCACGCTGTGCCGCCGGCCGAGCAGATGCTGACCTGGCCGATCGACCGGGTGGTGCTGGCTGGTGACGATGCGGCGGCGACGCTCGCGGTTTTTCGCGAGTTGCCGCCCTATCAGTTCATGCCCGCGGTCCGCGAGGGCCGCGTGGCGATGCTCAAGCCGTGGCAGATCAGCTGCGTGTCGCACTACCGCATCGACGGCTACGAGCAGCTGGCGCGAGCGCTGCATCCGGAGGTGTTCCGATGACGCCGGCATGGGTCACCCGCAGTGCGCTGCCGGCCGTGCTGGTGGCGTTGGTGGTGTTGATGTTGCTGTCGCTCGGTGTCGGCGATCTTCGACTCGGTTTGCCGCGGATCTTCGCGGGGCTGATGCGCGAGGACGAACTCGCGGCGATGGTGTTGTGGCAAATCCGGCTGCCGCGGCTGCTCGTGGCGATGCTGATCGGCGCGGCGTTGTCGGCGAGCGGCGTGGTCATGCAGGCGTATTTTCGCAACAGCCTCGCGAGCCCGGGGCTGCTGGGGGTGAGCGCGGGCGGTTCGGCTGGCGCGGTGGTGGCCATCGGGCTTGGGTGGGCGTCCACTTCGTTGCTGGTGCTGCCGGTCGCCGCGGTGATTGGCGCGGTGTGTTCCACAACGGCGGTGTTGATGCTGGCGCGAAGTGGTGCGAGCACCGAACGGCTGCTGCTCGCGGGCGTGGCGTTGAACGCGCTGCTCGGCGCGGTGACGAGCTACGTGCTGTCGAGTTTCACGCTGAGCTACGAACGGAACGCGCAGATCATGTTCTGGCTGCTCGGCGGGTTGGAGGATCGCACGTGGGAGCACGTGGCGATGGCGCTGCCGATTGTGGTCGGGGCGATCCTGCTCTGGCCGCTGGGCCGGCGGATGGACCTGCTGAGCCTCGGCGCGGTTGAGGCTCAGAGCCTGGGCGTAGACGTGCCGCAGCTGCGCCGGACGTTGTTGGTGCTTTCGACCGTGCTCACGGCGCTTGCGACCGCGGTGGCCGGCACGGTCGGATTCGTGGGCTTGATCGTGCCGCATGTATTGCGGCTGATCGTGGGACCGGAGCATCGCCGACTCGTGCCGCTCGCGCTGATCGGCGGCGCGGCGTTTGTGCTCGCGTGCGATTTGCTGGGCCGGCTCGCCGGCGGACTGCGCTTGGGCATCGTGACCTCGCTGGTGGGAGGACCTTTTTTCCTATGGCTGCTACGGCGAAAAGCATGAGCGCGCTCAGCATCGAGGGCGCGACGGTGACCGGACGCGTCGCCGAGGTGAGCCTGCAACTGGCGCCCGGCACCCTGGCGGGGTTGGTCGGCCCGAACGGGTCGGGCAAGTCGACGCTGCTGCAGGTGGCGGCGGGGCTGCTGCCGGCACGCGGCGAAGTGCGATGGGACGGCCAAACGCTGCCGCAGATCGAGGTGCTTGAGCGCGGACGGCGCGCGGCGTGGGTGCCGCAGGAAGCGCGGTTCGAGTTCGGGTTTTCCGTGCGCTCCGTCGTGGCGCAGGGGCGGTTTGCGCACGGTGACGACGAGCACGGCGTCGACGCGGCGCTCGCGCGACTCGACCTGACGACGCTGGCGCACCGCCCGGTGAACCGGCTCTCCGGCGGCGAACGGCAACGCGTGCTGCTGGCACGGGCCCTGGCAACGCAGGCTCGGCTGCAACTCTGGGACGAGCCGTTGGCGCCGCTGGACCCGCGGCATGCGCTGGAGGTGTTGATGCTCGGCCGCGAGCTGGCGAACGCCGGTGGGACGATGCTGTTTTCGCTCCATGATCTGCGCGTGGCGCACTGCCTCGACGTGGTCGTGGTGCTGCACGAAGGGCGATTGCGCGCGGCGGGCAAGCCCGAGCAGGTACTCACGCCGGAGTTGCTGCGCGAAGTGTTCGGCGTGCGGGCGCGAACCGCCCCGGGACTGTCGATCGAGCTACCATGAGTTGTGTGGAAGCAGAATCGGCAAGGGCAGGGCGCGTTATCCTTAACGCGCCGCGCCCGCGCCGGAATTGTCGAAACACGCGGCGGGTTGAGGACAACCCGCCCTACCACGGGCCGCGATGAAAGCGCTGGCGGTTCTCGGCACATCGTCGGGCGCAGGGAAAACGTGGATGGCCACGGCGCTGTGCGCGTGGCTGCGGCGCGAGGGCGTGCGCGTGGCGCCGTTCAAGGCGCAGAACATGTCGAACAACGCGTCGGTGACGCCGGACGGCGGCGAGATCGCGCGGGCGCAGGTCGTGCAGGCGGAGGCGTGCGGGCTGACGCCGTGCGTGGAGATGAACCCAATCTTGCTGAAACCGAGCGGACCGATGGGCTCGCAGGTCGTGTTGCTCGGCCGCGCGCAGCCGCATCAGAGCGGACGCGACTACTACCGCGATTTCGAGCGCAACTGGGCGCTGGTGCGCGACGTGTTGGAGGGTTGGAAATCGCGCTGTGACGTGTTGGTGCTCGAAGGCGCGGGCAGTCCGGTCGAGTTGAACCTGATGGATCGCGATCTCGTGAACCTGCGGCCGATCCGGCAGCTGGATGGACGGTGGCTGCTTGTGGGCGACATCGATCGCGGCGGAATTTACGCGCAGCTCGCCGGCACGTGGAACCTGCTGCCGGCCGAGGATCGCGCGCGCGGACTCGGCGCGATCGTTAACCGGTTTCGCGGCGACATTGGGCTGTTCCCGAATCCGGCGGACTGGCTCGCGCCGCACGCGTCGGGATTGCCGGTGCTTGGCACCGTACCTTTCCGGCCGGACCTGCAGCCGGAGGAGGAGGACGGGCTGCGCGCCGAAGACGAGGACCGCGGCGAAGGCGACACGATCGCGTGGGTGCGGCTGCCGCACGCCGCGAATCTCAGCGATTGCCAGCCGTGGTGGGACGATGCCGGCGTGCGCACGCGATGGACGGCGGATCCCGCGGTGCTCGGCTCGGCTCGAGCGATCATTTTGCCCGGCACTAAAAACACGCTGGCGGATCTGCGCTGGTTGCGCGCACGCGGGTTGGATCGGGCGATCCTCGCCGCGGCGGAGCGGGGGACACTCGTGATCGGCGTGTGTGGAGGATATCAATTGCTCGGCGAGCGACTGAGCGATCCGAGCGGGGTGGCGGGTGACGTGGGCGACGAGCCCGGACTCGGACTGCTGCCGGTGCGCACGGAGTTTCGCGCCCCCAAAATCGTTCGCCCCGTGATGGCGCAGTGCGATGGCGAGCGCTGGTGCGCTTACGAGATTCACATGGGGCGGACGGCGTCGACGGCGGAGATCGAGCCGCTGCACATCGTCGAGGAGAATGGACAACCGCGCGCAGAAGGCGTGCGACGCGGTCGCGTTTGGGGCACGTATCTGCACGGCTGGTTCGAATCGCCGCGCTTGCGCGCGAAGGTGGCGCAGGCGGCCGGCCTCGTCGCGCACCGGCCGGCGGCGAGGTTGTGGGGCGAGAAACGTCAGGACGTATATCGCGCCATGGCCGATCACATTGCCGAGCACCTGGATCTTGCGCCGGTGCGGCGGTATCTGGGGCTGTAGGCCCGCGAACGCGCGATCGTTCACGACTTTTCGTCGGGTTTCGGCTGAGCTGCCGCTCGCCGCGCGTCGTCGCGGGTGGCTGGGCGAATGATCATATTACGAACATTCGCCGGAAGGGCGGCCGGCGGGGCGCTGCGGAGGTATGAGCCGCGGAAAATCGCCTACGGACCAAAAGAGTTGGCTGGATTATTCGCAGCGCTCGGAATGAGTTTACCTGGAGCGCGGTGTGAAACGCGCGGCCACCACGATCCTGATGAGCACGTCACCACTCCCTCCTCCGGAGCCCATCGACCTGGCTCCGCTCTGCGCGGAGACGGCGTTGAAGCTGTTGCAGCATGGAGCGGAAAGCGCGCTGGTTGAATCGCTCGCGCGCCGGGTTGGGCTGGCGCTGGGAGCGGAACGCGTGGAGGTCGCATTGATGGCGAATGCGGTCACGGTGACCGTGCGGATCAGCGGCCGGAGCAAGACGACGGTGCGCCGCAACGAGGATCGCGGAATCAACATGCACACCGTGATGGAGGTGCAGCGGCTGGTGCTCGAGGCGGAGGAGGGGAAGATCGATCGCGTGCACTACCGTCAGCGCTTGCTTGCGCTCGAGCCGGTCCATCATCCGCGGTGGCTGGTCGCGGTCGCGGTCGGGTTGTCCTGCGCGTGCTTCGCGCGGTTGAGTGCGTCGGATTGGGCGGGTTGCGCGCTCGTGGCCGTGGCGAGCTCCGTCGCGATGGCCGCCCGACAACAGCTCGCCGCACGACATTTCAGTCCGCTGGTGGTGTTTTTTCTCACGGCGTTCGTGGCGACGTCGATCACGGTGGTGGGCTTCGCGTATGAGCTGAGTCGAACACCGAAGGCGGCGATGGCGGCGAGCGTGCTTCTGCTCGTGCCCGGTTATCCGCTGATCAACGCGGTCTCGGACATGGTGAAAGGCTACATCAACACGGGAATCTCGCGGGGGATGTTCGCGTTGCTGCTGTCAGGTGCGACCTGCCTCGGGATCGTGGCGGCGATGAGCATCTGGGGCGTGTGGGGGTGGCTGTCATGATTCTCCTCGAGCTGCTGCAGGACATGGCATTGGCCGCGGTGCCGGCGATCGGGTTCGGCATGTTGTTCAACGTTCCCCGCGGCGTGCTGTGGCATTGCGCGGTGCTGGGCGCGATCGGGCACGGGCTGCGGTTTCTGCTGCAGCGCGCCGGCGTGCCGGTGGAACTCGCGACCCTGATCGCGGCGTCGGCGGTGAGCTTCCTTGGCGTGTGGGATGCGCCGCGGCTGCGGGCGCATCCGAAGGTATTCACGGTCGCGGCGGTGATCCCGATGATTCCGGGCGTGCCGCTGTTCACGACGTTGATCACGATCCAGCTGATCCAGCAGCACGGCGCGACGGATGCACTGCTGTCGCAAGCGATCAACTCCGGGCTGCGCGCGTTCTTCGTGATCGGCGCGCTCGCGGTCGGGCTTGCGATGCCCGGACTGCTATTCTACCGGCGACGGCCGGTGGTGTGAGAGGCGGCGCAGCGCACGAACGGAGCGATGCGATGGGCCGCGAAGAAAAACGTTCACCGGGACTGCTCGGCACGCCGCCGATTCACCCGGTGCTGTTTTTGCTCGCGAAGGCGGCAATTTTTGGCGCGATCGTGCCGCCGCTGATGCAGCTCGCCGGATTTCGCCTGCGTGCGCCGGTGCCGGGCGGGAGAATGGTGGCGCTCGGGCTCGCGATGGCGGCGGTGATGCTGTTGATTCTCGGTGCCCGCGCGTTGGGCGCGTCGTTGCGGGTGGGGCTGCCGAAGGAAGCGACCGAACTGAAGACAGGCGGAATCTATCGGTTGAGCCGGCACCCGCTTTACGTGGCGCTGTTTCTCGCCGCTGCTGCCGGCTGCCTCTACTGCCCGCATCCGGTGGTGCTGATTTCGGCCGCGCTGACAGTTCTGCTGCATCACCGGATCGCGCTCGCTGAGGAACGTTTCCTCGAGCAGCGGTTCGGCGATGCGTGGCGGGAACATCGGGCGCGGGTGCCGCGGTATCTCGGGTGGCCGAGAACGCATTCATGAGCGCGGTGTAGGTCCCCGAAAGAAAAAGCCGCGACGAGGGCGTCGCGGCTCCAGGAAACGAGCGTGGCGGAGGCGTCAGACCTTCGCGAGCGCCTGCTCGATGTCGGCCTGCAGATCGGCGTAGTCCTCCGTGCCGAGCGAGAGCCGGATGTAGTCGGGCTTCACTCCGGCGGCTTCCTGCTCATCGGCATTGAGCTGGCTGTGCGTCGTGCTCGCCGGATGGATCGCGAGCGACTTCGAGTCGCCAATGTTGGCGAGATGCGAGAAGAGCTTGAGCGATTCCATGAGCTTGCGGCCGCCTTCGAACCCGCCCTTGACGCCGAAGCCGAGCAGGCCGCCGAATCCGCCGTTGAGATATTTCTTCGCCGCGGCGTGATTGGGGCTCGTCTTCAGCCCGGGATAGTTGACCCAGGTGACGCGGTCGTGCTGCGACAGGAACTCGGCGATCTTGAGCGCGTTCTCGCTGATCCGCGGCATGCGCAGATGCAGTGTTTCCAGCCCCTGCAGCATCATGAAGGAGTTAAACGGCGAAATGCAGGCGCCGATATCGCGCAGCAGCTGCAGCCGCATTTTCAGGATGTAGGCGACGTTCGCGCCACCGGCCGGCGGGAAGCTCTTGAAGGCGTCCCAGTGCACTAGTCCGTGGTAGGACGCATCAGCTGTGGTGAATCCTGGGAAGCGGCCGGAGCCCCAGTCGAAATTGCCGCCGTCGACGACGATGCCGCCGATCGACGTGCCGTGGCCGCCGATGTATTTCGTGCTCGAGTGCACGACGATGTTGGCGCCCCACTCGAAGGGCCGGTTGAGCATCGGCGAGAGGCAGGTGTTGTCGATGATCAGCGGCACGCCGGCCTCCCGTGCGATCTTGGCGACCTCCTCGAACGGGAAAATGTTGAGCGCCGGATTGCCGAGGCCTTCCCCGTAAAAGGCCTTGGTGTTTGGCCGGAGCGCGCGGCGAAAACTGTCCGGATCATCGGCGTCGACGAACGACACCTCGATGCCGAGCCGCGGCAGGGTGTAGTGGAAGAGATTGTAAGTGCCGCCATAGAGCTGGGCGACGGAGACGATGTGATCGCCAGCGCCGGCGACATTGAAAATGGAGTCGGTGATCGCGGACTGACCCGAGCTGTGCGCGAGCGCGCCGGAACCGCCCTCGAGCGCGGCGACGCGTTGCTCGAACACGTCGGTCGTCGGGTTCATGATCCGCGTGTAGATGTTGCCGAGCTCCTTCAGCGCAAAAAGGTTCGCGGCGTGCTCGGTGTCGCGGAAGACGTAGCTGGTGGTTTGGTAGAGCGGAACGGCGCGGGAGCCGGTGGTGGGATCGGGTTGCTGGCCGGCGTGGAGCGCCTTGGTGCCTAGTCCGTGGGATGTGTGCATGGCGGGAAAAGACGGTGGCGGTTACCAGAGCGTTGGCAAGCGAGTCTGGAGTGCAGTCCAGAGCCTAGAGTCTAGAGTCCAGAGCTGAGAGCCTGGAGCATGAAAAGGTGGAGCGGTTTGCGGAGGTAGGGCGGGCATTCCGCTGCCCGCCGGGATGTCGCCGGAGATTCGCGGCGCTCACGGAGTGAGCGCCCTACCTTGGCGACCTCGCGGGCGTCGCAAGCGACGCCCCTACGAATCGAGCTGCAAACCGGAAGCCGTGGGTTCCCTCACCCAAACGACTGCCTCGAATTGGTCTGGAGGTAGGCGGCGATTTCCGCGGCGAACCGCGCGCCAAACTCGGCGCGCTTCTTCTCGCCCATGCCGGGAATGCCCTCCATCGCGTCGAGCGATTGCGGATAGTAACGCGCCATCGCGCGGAGCGTGGTGTCGCCAAAAACGATGTAGGCGGGCACGCGGCGCTCGTCGGCGAGTTGTTTGCGCAGACCACGCAGCCGGGTGAAAAGGATTTCGTCGCATGCGACTTCGCCCTCGCGCCGGCTGACGCGTTTCGCTTTCGGCGTGTCCATGGGCTTCGTGAGCGTGATCGGCGTGCGCTGCACGAGTGCCGTCAGCCCGTCCCGTGTCAGTGCGAGCGTGGCGTATTCGCCCTCGGCGACGGTGAGCAGGCCGAGCCGCGTCAGCTCCCGCCCGACGGCAGCCCATTGCGAACGCGAGAGCTCGGCGCCGATGCCATAGGTGGTGAGTCGGTCGTGGCCCCAGCGGCGGATCTTGTCGGTGTCGGCGCCGGTGAGCACCTCGATGAGGTGATTCAGGCCGACGCTGAATCCGCTATTCTGCTGAATCCGGTAAACGCACGAGAGAAGTTTCTGCGCGACGAGCGTGCCGTCGTAGGTTTCGCGCGGCTCGAGGCAGTTGTCGCACGCGCCGCAGTTGTCCACGCCGAAGGTTTCGCCGAAATACGCCAGCAACTCGGCGCGACGGCAGCCGGCGCTCTCGGCGTAGTGGACGATTTTCCGGAGCTGCGTGCGCGCGATCTGCTGTTCCTGTTCGTCAGTGATCTCGTCGAGGAAATGGAGCTGCTTGGCGATGTCGCCGGCGCTGAACAGCAGCAGGCAGTCGCCCGGCAGTCCGTCGCGGCCGGCGCGACCGGTCTCCTGATAATAACCCTCGATGTTCTTGGGCAGGTCGTGGTGGATGACCCAGCGGACGTTCGGTTTGTTGATGCCCATGCCGAACGCGATCGTGGCGCAGACGATCCGCGCGTCGTCGCGGAGAAACTCCTCCTGATGGCGCGTGCGTTCGTCGGCGGTGAGCCCGGCGTGATAGGGCTTGGCGGAGAAACCGCGACCGGCGAGCGATTCGGCCAGCCGCTCGGCCGCCGCGCGGCTCGCGCAGTAGATGATCCCGCTCTCGTCCTCGCGCTTGCGGACGAAGTCGATGATCTGTTTCAGCGGCTGGTCTTTCGGAATGACGCGGTAGGTGAGATTCGGCCGGTTGAAGCTGGCGACAAACACGGCGGGCTCGCGCAGCTTCAGGTGCTCGATGATGTCGGCCCGCACGCGCGTCGTGGCCGTGGCGGTAAGCGCCATCGCCGGTACGTCGGGCAACGCGCGGCGCAGCTTCGCGAGCTGGCGGTACTCCGGTCGGAAATCGTGGCCCCACTCGGAAATGCAATGCGCCTCGTCGATCGCGAGGCAGGCGATCTGCCACGCACGGAGATTGTCCTGCCAGCCGTTGAGCATCAGCCGCTCCGGCGCGACGTAGAGGAGCTTGAACTCGCCCTGATGCAGCCCGCGCAGCCGGCGGCGCGATTCGTCGGCGTCGAGCGTCGAGTTGAGAAACGTGGCGGCGACACCGCTCGCCTGCAGCGCGTCGACCTGATCCTTCATCAACGCGATCAGCGGCGAAACCACGACGGTGAGTCCCGGCCGCACGAGCGCGGGGAGTTGGAAGCAGAGCGACTTGCCGCCGCCGGTCGGCAGCAACGCAAATACATCCTGGCCCGCGAGCGTGGCCGCGATGATCTCCCGCTGCAGCGGGCGGAAGGAGCCGTAGCCGAACGTGCGTTTCAGCGTCAGGTCGAGATCATCGGGAGCAAGCGGCATGAATGCGGACGTGATAGTCGATCGGGGACGCGAAACACACGGAAAATCGAGTGGTGCCGGACGAAGTTTGGCCGGGCTGCGCACTTCGCGCTGAATGCGGCGGAGCAACGGCCGCAGGACGGACAGCAAGGCCGGTGCATGCAAACAGACGGCTCCGTCGTGCCAAGCGCGCGCGGCCGGCGGAGTTTCACCTTCGCGTTGCCAACGGAGAGCCGTTTCATGATAAACGAGCCGTGACCCCACCAGCAGGAGGAAGCAGGACAAACCGCAGCAGCCGGTTTATTTGGTCGTGGCTCGGAGTGCTGTTGCTGGCGACGCTGCTGCCGGCGGCGGAGAACAGCCCGGTCGTCGGCCCAGGCGCGACACGCGACGAAGTGCTGGCGGCGTATGGTTGGCCGAGCGGGCAGTCGTTGTCCGGCGGCCGCGAGATCTTCACCTATCCGCAGGGGCAGGTGGTGCTGAAGGATGGGGTGGTCGAAAGGATGGATTTTTCGCCCAACGTGCCGTGGCCGAAACCGAAGCCGCGTCCGCCGGCGGCCACGGCGAGCACGAAGCCGTCGGTCGCGGAGAAGCCGGTCGCGGTCGCGAGAAAGGACGCCTGGCTCGCCGACATCGCGGCGGCGAAGGCGGAGGCGGCGAGCCGGGCCGCGCAGATGCTCCTGCTGTTCACGGGGTCCGATTGGTCGCCGCCGTCGAAGCGCTTTGAAGCCGAGGTGGCGAATGCACCTGAATTTCTGGCCGCGGTGAGCGACCTCGTGCTGGTGCGGTTGGATTTTCCGCGCACCACCACGCTGGCCCCCGCGCTGCGGGAGCAGAACGCCGTGTTGCGGGAGCGTTACAACGTGACGACTTATCCGACGCTCGTGCTGGTCGACGCCGACGGGCAGGAAGTGTCGCGAGTAAACCTGGCGAAGGAACGCCGCGAGCCGACGTATCGCGAGCAGGTGATTGCAGCAGTCGCGGAGGCGCGACCCACGACCTCGCCGCTGGTCACGCGCGCCGGTGAAGCGCCGGCTGGCCGCAACCTGGCAGGAGGCGCGCTGGGCCGGGTGAGTGTGGTGATTATGGCGGGCGCCGTGATCGTGTTGGGCCTGTGCTGGTGGCTAATCCGCCGGCGGGCCGCCGAGTCGGAGGCGAGCCACACCGGGCCGGCGACGATCCTGCCGACGCCGGCGGACGTCGCGGCGTGGTCGCAGGAACGGCTGCGCGATGTGGCAGCGGCCTTGTTCGAATACGAAGGCTCGCGTGTGCAAGTGCGGCCGGCCGACAGCGGGGCGGATCTCGCGTTGCTGCATCCGAGCGAGCCGAAGCCGCGCGTGCTGGTGCGCTGCCAGGCGGCGAGCGCGGGACTGGCGGCGGCGAAGGGCGTGCGGACATTTTTCGGGACGACGGTGATGGAAGGCGTCGACGGCGTGTGGTTCGTCTCGGCGGGCGGGTTCACCGCGGAGGCGCGGCAGTTCGCCGCCGAGCACGGACTGGTGCTGATCAGCGGCGAGGATCTGCTGCAGCGACTCAAGGCCATGCCGCCGCTTGCATTGATGCGCGCGCTGGCACCGGCGCGTTGACAATACTTGCGTCGATGCGGCCGGCCGGCATTCACGAGCGGACAAGTCATGCTGCCCGCCCTCGAACTCACCGCGGAGGTCGCGCGTCGCTTTCACCGGCGCGCGGTGTTGCTCGACGAGCGCGTCGCCGATGTGGGCGTGGCGCTTGCTCATCACGGCTACGTGCAGATTGATCCGGTCAACGTCTGCGGACGGATGCATGACCTGATCCTGCGCAATCGCGTGCGGGACTACCGCGAGGGCGATTTGATGCGGCACCTGCACGGTGACGGCGCGGCACTCGGGCCCGGGCAGCGCCGCGCGATCGAGCACCACCTGCCGTCGAGTTCGATCCTGGTGGCTTTCCCGTTGGACGCGTGGCCGCACCTGCTGACCGCGATGCAAGCGCGCGCACGGCAGCGCGGCGCGTGGTCCGGCCGACTGACGCCGCGTGAGCGCGAGCTGGCCGAACGAATTCTCGGGGAGATCGGCGCGCGCGGTCCGCTGTCGTCCGAACACATCGACGATGACCGCCGCGGTCGGCGCGTGTGGGGCAGCTCGACCCTGGCGAAAACGACGCTGCAGAAATTGTTTTTTCACGGACGCGTGTTGATTGCCCGGCGCGAAAACAACCGCCGGCACTACGATCTGCCCGAGCGGGTGCTGCCCGCCAGCGTGCTGGCGATCAAGCCGCCGCCCGCGGACGACACGGCGCGCTGGCTGGTGCTCACCAAATTGCGGCAGCGGCGGTTGGTGACACTGAAACGCGACGAGCTTCCGCTGGTCGAGGACGTGGTGCAGCCGGTGAGGGTCCCGGACTGCCCGCTGCTCTACTGTCGGCGCGAGGACGTGCCGCTGATCGACGCCGTGGCGGCTGCGCCGCAGGATTCCGCGGTGCGGCTGCAGCTGCTCGCGCCGCTGGATCCGTTGATCTACGACCGTCGCGTCACTCGTGCGCTGTGGCAGTTCGACTACACGTGGGAAGTTTACACGCCGGCGCACAAGCGCGTGCGCGGACACTATTCGCTGCCGGTGCTGGCGGGGACGGAACTGGTCGGACACGTCGACCCCAAGGCGGACCGGACCGCCCGCAAGCTGCTGCTCGCGGGGAAAAAGTTGCGCCGCGGGTACGCGGCTGCAGGCGCGCTCAAGGAACTGGCGGCGTTTTTGGGGCTGCGCCGGTGAGCGATCTGGCGGCCCGCGTCGCAGCGGGCTGATTGGGAACGGCCAGTGTTGGCAACCCCGGACATCGTTTCGACGCGGCTCGTCCCTCGCGGCCGGCTCGGCGGTCGGGCCCTGCCGTTCCTAGCCGCTCATTGGGCTCGGAGCAGGAAGCAGCTGCAGCTGGCGGCGAGCGGCGTGTCGTGCTGGAAAACACAACAGCCAGATTGATGTCATGATCGTGACACCAATCTGGCTGCGAATGTTAATCCACTATGGCAGAAATCAGGCGCAGGCGATGGCGGGGCGGCCGTAGGTAGCGCGGCTCGGAAGGAACCACTCGCCGGGTGCGGCCCCCGGAGCGAACTCGGGGCAGGCCTCGGCCAGCAGCGTGCGGAGGTTCTCGCGGGCCCGGGCGATGCGGCTCTTGACCGTGCCGACATTGATGCCGAGCGTCGTGGCGATTTCCTCGTAGGAGCGGTTGAGCACGTTGCGCAGCGTGAGAATCTCGCGGTGCCGGGCGTCGAGCTTTTCCATGCACAGATCGACGAGCGTCGAGAATTCGCCGGCCACAGTTTCCTGCGCCGGATCCTGCACGACGTCGGCGACCAGATCGGCGAAGGTCGCCGCGCTGTCCTCGCTCAACGCGCAGTCGAGCGACAGCGAGTCCTGCCGGCGGCGGCGGAAGAAATACCAGTAGCGATTGCGCGCCAAGTTGACAGCGATGCGATAGAGCCAGGTCGCGAGCGAAGAGTCGCCGCGGAAGTTGGCCAGGCCGCGGTGCGCGCGGATGAAGGTGTCCTGCGTGATCTCTTCGGCGTCGGCGTGGTTGCGCAGCAGGCCGAGCGTGACGGTGAAGATCTTGCCGCGGTAGCGCTCCATGATCTCGACGAACGCGGCTTCGTCCCCTTGCGCGAAGCGACGAACCAGTTCGTCATCGATCGCGGCGTCGGGGGTTGCCCGGCGGAGGTTTTCGGTCGACGGGTGGGAGCGGGAGGCTTTGGCGGTGAGGTGGGTGGTGGCTGGCATGGAGAAGTGTGGTTGTGTGTAAGCGCACCCCCTTTACCTCGTAACGTGCCAGCCGGCTCACGAAGTTCTTAAGTCCCGGAAAATGAGCGGCCTAAATTTTTGGAGGAACTGTCATAACCCGCGTGGGCAGCGTTTCTTCGTGCATTTTGCGGTCGGCCCAGATGGGGATTCGCGCAAACCGCCCGGCGTGAAAAACCCGGTACCTGCGATCGTGTCCGCCGCAGGGCTGCGGCTGCCCTCGCGCGTGGACGCTTGGAACCGGGGCCGCAACGAACTGACCAGCATGGCAGTGTCGGTTCGCCAAACCCTCGCCGAAGCGTTTTGCTGGCGCCGATGACCTCCCAGCAACTTGAACGTGCGCGCCGGTTGCTGTGCGCGTTGCACCGGGCGATTCGCGAGCGGCTGATCCGGAGCCGGGCGCGCCAGGGTCGCAGCTTCGCGAAGGTCGTGGCGGTGACCCAAGCCGACACCATCTACCACGTCGACAAGCTGAGCGAAGCCGTGGTGATGGAGTGGTTCGAGTCACAATGGCCCCGCCGCTGGCCGGTCGAACTGGTGATGGAGGGCATTCCGGACGGCGAAGTCGTCACGTGGCCCCGCGGCACGCCGGTGAGCGAGACGATGTTCAAGTGCATCCTCGATCCGATCGACGGCACGCGGAACCTGATGTATGACAAACGCAGCGCGTGGGTGCTGACGGGGCTGGCGCCGCAACGCGGCAGCCGCACGGCGTTGAGCGACATCGTGGTCGCGGTGATGACGGAGCTGCCCACCACGAAGCAGTGGCGGGCGGATCAGATCAGCGTCTGCAAGGGCGCGGGACGGCGGGGCGTCGTGGCCACGGCGATGGACTTAAGGACTGGCCGGGCGAAGCGGTATTGGCCGCAGCCGTCGCGGGCGCGGGACTTTCGTCACGGGTTCGCGTCGCTGGTGAAGTTTTTCCCCGAGGGCAAAGCGGCCGCGGCGCGAATTGAAGAGGGCATGTGGAGCGAACTCGGCTGCGCCGATGCGCAGAACACGGCCTTGGTCTTCGACGATCAGTATCTCACCACGGGCGGACAGATCTACGAGTTGCTGGTCGGGCATGATCGGATGATCGCGGACCTGCGGCCGCAGATCTTCGCGCGGCTCGGGGTGACGACCGCGCTGGCGTGTCACCCTTACGACATCTGCACCGAGCTTATCCTGCGGGAGGCGGGAGGGATCGTCGAGGCGCCGGAAGGCGGGCCCTTGCGCGCGCTGCTGGACACGACCACTCCGGTGGCTTGGGTGGGGTATGCGAACGCCACGCTCGCACGGCAGGTGCGGCCGGTGCTCAGGCGGCTGATGAAGGCGGGAGGATAGGACCTCTAGGACGTATAGGTCCTAGAGGAATGAATAGGACTGATAGGACGGCGAAGACCCGAGGCTACACCGGCCGGGGCTCGGCCGGGCTCGAGGCAAACTCGAGGGCGCGCTCCACGACCAGATCCGCGGCGTCGTCGATCGCCTGTTCGACCTCCAGCGCCATTTCGGTGCCGACGGTGTAGGGATCAGCCACCTCGATCGCGACGATGCGCACGCGGCGCGGCGCGGGCGTGCCACGGCTTTCGGCGATCGCGCAGATGCGATCGATGCCGAGCGCGTGCGGCGAGCGCGTGCCGCGCGTGGGGAAGTCTTCGGGCGCGGTTTCGTAGATGTGGCCGGGCGATTGGTCGCCGGTGACGACCGAGTCGACCACGACGAGGCTTTCGTGTCCCACGATGAAATCGAGCAGCCCGAGGCCCATTTCAGTGGTTTCGCGAACTTCGATGCGCGGGTCGGCCGCGAGGCGCTCACGCACTTCGCGCGCCACCCGGAGACCCACGGCATCATCCGTGAGCAGGTCGTTGCCCAAGCCAAGCACGAGGACTTTTTGCACGGCGGGAAAACGGTTGGGGGAGCGATCAGTTGTTGGGGGCGGACAGTCGCGCGAATCAACCTCCCGTCGGTCGCGGAGGGCGCCGACGTTCGGGCGGTGCGCTTCAGGCGGAGACAGGAGTTCTCGTCATTGCTGCACGAGCTGGCGGACGAGTTGCCGTTGGGGATTGTAGAGATTGATCTTGAGCGGAACGTGGCCGGGCAGCGCGTGCGTGGCGCAGCCGAAGCAGGGATCGTAGGCGCGGAACGCCATCTCGATCATGTTCATCAGCCCGTCGGAAACCTGGCCCTGCTTGATCAGACTCTTCGCCGCCCGGTCGACGCTCATCGCGATGCGCGCGGCGTTGTTCTGGGTGGCGACGATCAGGTTCGCGAGCGTGATCAGCCCGCGTTCGTCGGTCTCGTAGTGGTGGAACAGCGTGCCGCGCGGCGCCTCGACGACGCCGATGCCAACGGTGGGCTTCGCGGTGGGGATCGTCCGCAGGTCGGTGCTGAGAATCTCGGGATCGCTGACCAGCTCGACCATCCGTTCGGCGGCGGCGAGGATCTCCACGACGCGCGCCCAGTGATTGGCGAGCGTGTGGTGCACCGGTTTGCCGCCGAGAGCGGAGAAATACTCGTCGTAGGCTTTCTGTGCGAGCGGCGTGGCCATGCCGTCGGCGACGTTCAGTCGCGCCAGCGGCGCGACCGCGTAGATGCTGCTGGCCGGGCCTTCCTCGAAGCCATGCCAGCCGAGCGGCTTCAGATAACAGAATTTCACGTAGCTCCACGGCTCGACGTGCTCGGCGATGAACTCGCGGTAGCGTTGCACCGGAAACTTTGCGTATTCCCGGCCGTCGGCGTCGACGACGCGGATCTGCCCGTCGTAGAAAGCCACCTTGTTGGCCGCATCGACGAGTCCCATGTAGTAGGTGCGGTGGGTGTATGGATCGGATGTGATCAGCTTCACGTAGTCCTGGTTGGCGATCACGAGGTCGCGGAACACCTGCAAGGTGAACTGGGCGAAATCCAGTGTGTCGGCGGCCAGCGCCTGGAACGTGGCGAGATCCTCCGGTTTGAGGCCCTTCGCGACGCCGCCGGGCAGTCCGAGCACGGGATGGATGACCTTGCCGCCGAAGTAAGCGATCAGCTCGCGGAGCCGGCGGCGGGTGGCGATCACGCGCTTGCCGACCTCGAGTCCGACTTTGTTGATGACGCCGATGACGTTGCGCTCGGCCGCGGGCGCCTGGGGGCCGACGATGAAGTCCGGACCGCCCAGCAGGTAAACGTGCAGCGAGTGGTCCTCGATCATGAACGCGTTGTAGACCAGTTCGCGGATCTTCCGCGCCGCGGGCGTCGGCTCGACATGGTAAAGATCGTCGAGCGCCTTCGTGGCCGCCATATGGTGCGCGGTCGGACAGACGCCGCAAATCCGGCTCGTGATCTGGGGCATGTCCTCGGCGGGACGGCCGAGACTGAAAACCTCAAAACCGCGCAGCTCCGGTATCTGGAGATACGCGCGCTCGACGTCGCCCGCCTCGTCGAGGAACACATCGATCTTGCCGTGACCCTCGAGCCGCGTGATCGGGTCAATCGTGACGCGGCGGCGCGCGGCGGCGTAGGCGGCGCCCGCACGGTGATGGGCTTCGTTCCAGGAGGCTTCGACGGCGGGATTCATGAGGCGGACGGGCTGACGGACTGCGGAGACGGGGCGGGGCGATCGATCCGACCGCGGAGGATCGAGGTCGCGAGACCGTAGCGGTAGAATGTGCCGACGGGATCGGGAATGCCGGCGAGCACGGCGGCGGCTTCGGCTTCGGTTTTGGCGACGGCGTTGGCGGCGAGGGACGAGAGGATCTTTGCGCCCTGATCCCGGATGCGAGAGGTCGGCCCGAAGCAGCCGGTGCACGGCATGTTGCCAGCGGGGCAGAGCGCCTCGCAGCCGGCGCGCGTGGCCGGGCCCATGCAGACGAAGCCTTGGGCGAGCAGGCAGAGGTCGGGATCGATTTTGGCGAGGTGTGGGCGCTTGAACTCGGTGAAGCTCAGCGTGGCCGGCTTGCTCGGCTTGCGCGCGCACTCGTTGCAGAGCGCGACATCGGGGGCGAGCACGCTGCCGCGCGGCGGGAGCTTGCCTTCGAGCAGGGCGGTGATGGCGGCCTTGGTGATCTTCGGCGTCGGCGGACACCCGGGGATGTAGTAGTCGACGGCGACGACCTGATCGAGCGAGCGGACGGTGTGGCGAAACTCGGGGAGCGTGAGCGAATGTCCGTTGTTTTGGTGAGCCGGTTGCGGCCGAACGTGGGTGGGGTTGTCGATTGTCGGCGTCTGTTCGTAAACGTAGCTGAGCAGCTGTTCGCGATCGAACTGGTTCGCCAGCCCCGGAATCCCGCCGAGGTGCGCACAGGCGCCATACGCGATCAGGAACTGGCTCTTGCGGCGGAGCAGCTGCGCCATCTCCTCCTGCTCGCTGGTGCGAATCGCGCCGTTGAGAAAGGTGGCGGTGATACCTTGGTCCGGGAGCGCGTCGACGTCCTTCTTCTTGAAATCCATCGCGACCGGCCAGAACACAATGTCGACCGCTTCGATCACGCCGAGAATGTCCTCGGCGAAATCGACGATGGCTTCCTCGCAACCGCCGCAGGCGGCACACCAGTAGAACGCGACTTTCGGTTTAGGCATGGGTGACCTCCGCGTGAACCGGACTTGGGGGCTCGGCGAGGGGAGCGGCGGATTCCTGCTGGGCGACGTGCGCGGCCAAGGCGCTCACTTCGCGATCCCACTCAGCGTGCCGGCCGGGCAGGTTGAGCGGACCGAGCGCGCGGATTTCCTCGACCATTTCGTTGACGACCGTGCGCACGCGGTCGCCTTCGGAGGCGGAGATCCACTCGAGTCGCACGCGTTTTTCCGGGAACCCGAGCATCTGGAGCAGCCGCTTCAGCATTTCGAAACGGCGGAGTGTTTTGAGATTGCCCTCGACGTAGTGGCAGTCGCCGGGATGGCAGCCGCCGATCAGCACGCCGTCGGCGCCGGCGGCGAACGCGGCGAGGATGAACTGCGGATCGACGCGGCCAGAGCACATCAACCGGATCACGCGGACGTTCGGCGCGTATTTGAGCCGTGAGACGCCGGCGAGATCCGCCGCGGTGTAGGTGCACCAATTGCAGAAGAAAGCAACGATACGAGGCTGCCAGGAAGAGGGCGGCGCGAACGTAGGAGTGGCAGATGGGGAAGGCGCAGTGCTCATGGTGAAATCCGAAATCCGAGGGCTAGTCCGCCAAGACTCCGGCGATTTCGCTGAAGACCTGCTGGTCTTCGAAGAGGTTTTGGTGGATCGAGCCACTGGGGCATGCCGCCACGCAGGTGCCGCAGCCTTTGCAGAGCGCGGCGTTGATCGAGGCGACCTGTTTGGTCTCGTCGAAGGTGATCGCAGTATACGGACACAGTCCGATGCAGGACTTACAGCCGGAGCATTCCTCGGCGGCGATATAGGCGGTATTCGGCTCCTGCTCGATGTAACCCCGGTCGATGAGCGCCAGCGCCTCGGCGGCGGCGGCGCCCGCCTGCGCGATGCTGTCGGGAATGTCCTTCGGCCCCTGGCAGCAGCCGGCGATGAACACGCCGTCGGTGAACGTGCTCACCGGCGCGAGCTTCGGGTGCTTTTCCAAAAACCAGCCCTCGGTGCCGCAGCTCATGTTGAACAGCCGGCGGACCTCCTGCGCGTCGCTTTGCGGCTCCATGCCGACGGCGAGCACGATCATGTCGACCGGGATCCGGCGAACGAGTCCGGCGAGGGTATCCTCGGCGCGGATCACCAGCTTGCCTTCCTCCTCGGGCACGAGCGCCCAGTCGGTGACCTCGGCCACGCGGCCGCGGACAAACTGGATGCCGTCGCGGAGCGACTTGTCGTAAAACTCTTCGCAGCCCTTACCGGGCGCGCGGATGTCCATGTAGAAAACGGTGACGTCGGCGTCGGTGTGCTCGCGGACTAACTGGGCGAGCTTCATCGAATGCATGCAGCAGGTGCGCGAGCACCAGCGGTTGGTGCGAAAATCGCGCGAGCCGACGCAGAGGATGAACGCGACGGATTTCGGCGGCTGGCCGTTCTTGAGCAGAATCTCGCCGCCGGTCGGACCGGAGCTGGTCACCAGCCGCTCGAGTTCGAGCGAGGTGACGACGTTCGGGTAGGCGCCGTAGCCGTATTGCGGGATGCGTTTCGCATCGAAGAGCTTGAACCCGGTCGCGACGATGATGTTGCCCACCTTGATCGTTTCCAGCCGCTCCATCTGCTCGAAGTTGATCGCCTTGCGGTCGGTGCAGGCGTCGAGGCAGGTCATCTTGCACTTGCCGGTCTTGAGTTGGAGACAGCGCTCGGGATCGATCACGACGACCTGCGGCACCGCCTGCGGGAACGGGATGTAGATCGGTTTCCGCTTGCTGAGCCCGACGTTGAACTCGTCGGGGAACTTCCCGTCCTTGAAGATGCACGTCTTGATGCACTCCTGGCAGCCGACGCAGAGCTCCTCGTCGATGTAACGCGGCTTGCGGCGGACTGTCACGGTGTAGTTCCCGACGTAGCCCTCGACCTTCACGATCTCGGAGTAGGTCCAGAGCGTGATGTTCTCGTGGGCGCGAACCGCGGACATCTTGGGGGTCAGGATGCAGGCGGCGCAATCGAGGGTGGGGAAGGTCTTGTCGAACTTCGCCATGTGGCCGCCGATTGACGGCTCGCGCTCTACGAGGTAAACGTGCTTGTTCGCGTTGCCGAGCGTGAGCGCGGCATGGATGCCGGAGATGCCGCCGCCGACGACGAGCACGTCGGGGTTGATCGGCACGCGGGTGGTTTCGAGCGGACGGTGAAACCGCACGCGCTCGATCGCGGCACGGGCGAGGGCCTTGGCCTTCGCGGTCGCCGCCGCGCGATCGGTGTGCACCCACGAGTCGTGCTCGCGGATGTTCACCATTTGGAAGTGGAACGGATTCAGTCCGCCGGCGGCGACGGCGTGGCGGAACGTGTGTTCGTGCAACAGCGGCGAGCACGAGGCGACGACGACGCGCGTGAGGTGATGCTCGCGAATGTCCTGCTGGATCAACTCCTGCCCCGGATCCGAGCACATGTATTTGTAATCCCGAGAGACCACCACGCCCGGCAGCTTCGCGACCGCCTGAGCGACGGCGGGGCAGTCGACCACGGCGCCGATGTTGTGTCCGCAGTGGCAGATGTAGAAGCCGATGCGGATATCCCCGTTGCAGCAGTTCGAAGTCATGGCTGGGTCGGGGTTGCGGGGCTGGGGATGGGAGCGACGCTCGCGGGCAGCCGCAGCGGAACGAGGCAGCGGTGCAGGCCGAGTTGCTTGGCGGGCAGCCCGAACGCGAGGCCCATCAGTTGGGTGAAGTAGACGGTCGGGATCCGGACGTTGCCCCAGTGCCGCTCGATCTGGTCGTGATAGCCGTCGAGGTTGAACTGGCACAATGGGCAGATCGTCGCGATGACGTCGGCGCCGCGGCGCAGCGCTTCCTTGAGGATGATGTAGCTCAGCCGCAGTCCCGCCTCCGGAATCGTGCCGGTGAGGCTCGCGCCGCAGCATTTCGTTTTCAGCGGGAACGGCACGACTTCGGCGCCGAGCGTCTTGAGGAGCCGGTCCATCGTGGTGGGGTTCCACGCGTCGTCGAAGGTCGAGTAGGGTCGGACGACCTGGCAGCCGTAGTAAGGCGCGACCTTGAGCCCCTTCAGTGGGCGGACGACTTTCTCCTTCACGACGTCAAGACCGATGTCGTGGACCAGAATATCGAGCGGATGGCGGACCGCGGTTTTGCCGGAGTAGGTCAGCTTGGCGGCGCCGAGCGCGCGGTGAACCGTGTCGCGGATCGCCGGCGAGTCGGTCATTGCGTGTTTGGCCTTGTTCAGGACCAGGTAGCAGGCGCTGCAGGGCGTGATCAGGTCCTGCGCGCCGGCCTGCTCGGCGATGGCGAGGTTGCGGGCGGCGAGGACGCAGGCCTTTTCCTCGCTCACCGACATGTAGGCGGTGGCGCCGCAGCAGTTCCAGTCGTCGAGTTCCTGCATCTCGACGCCGAGATGCTTCATCACCGGCAAGAGCGATTCTTCGTAGGCGCGGCCGAGGCCTTTGAGTGAGCAGCCGGGGAAGTAGGAGTAGTTCAGGTTCATACGACCTCCCGGTGGTTGCGGGCCGCGGCGAGAATGGTGGCGAGCTCCGCGCGGCGCTCGATGCGCTCGGGCAGGATGACGAACCGGCCGGTGGTGATCAGCCCGATGCCCAGACGCCACGAACTGAATACGGCGCGCCAGTTCGCTTTCAGGAACAGCCGCATGACCAGCAAGGTTTCGGTGATCCGGCCGGTGCGCCGGACCATCTCGGCGAACTCGCGGGCGAGCACCGGAATCGGGAAGTGTTTGGGGTAGACCCGTTCCTGGATCGCGCGCTGCTTGAGCGCATACATGATGTCGGTGATCCGGATTTCCCGCGGGCACTCGACGGTGCAGGCGTAGCAGGAGGCGCAGAGCCAGATGCTGTTGCTCGTGAGCACCTCGTTTTTGAAATCGGAGCGCACCAGCGCCATGATCTGCCGGGGCGAGTGGTCCATGTAGACGCTGAGGGGGCACGTGCCGGAGCAGGTGCCGCACTGGATGCAGCTCTGCAGCCGCTCGCAGCCGGGCACCTCCATGATCTCCTTGCTGAACCCCTTGACCCGGTCGTTCTCGAACCGGATGGTGCGTGTGACTTCCCTCATCGACGCCTCCGTTGTTGGCTGTCTCCACCGCGTGCCACGTCCGCCCGGCAACATTCAGCCCACTCTGGCGCTTGGGTATATGCGAGCAGGTCCATGACGAACCGTCTGCTGCGGGTGGGGGCGTGGGGTGATCCGAGGAGCGACGTGAAATCGTTCGTCGGCCTTTGGCGGCACTCTAGGCGCCTCGCGACAAGGAGTGCTCGCCGTTCATTGGCAATCCCTGCTCATATCTTGCGGAACGCTCGCGTGCAGCCGCGATTACGGGGAATCCCGCTGAGAATAGATGCTCAGCCAGACTACAAACCCACTGCGGATTACACCGATAATCACGGATTGATCCGTGGCCCTCGGTGCGATTCGTGGTCGATTGGACCCGGCCGCGGATGGACCGGGTGCTTTCGCGTGGAGAACTCGCGACCGGCTACTTCTTCGCCCAGGTATCCTTCAGCGTGATCGTGCGGTTGAACACGAGCTTGCCGGGTGCGCTGTCCTTCGGGTCCACGGCGAAATAGCCGAGTCGTTCGAATTGGAAGCGTTCCGCCACGGACGCCGTCGCGAGCGACGGCTCGAGCTTGGCCGTCACCACGTCGAGCGAGTGCGGGTTAACCGCCTGCATGAAGTCTTCCTGCGCGCCGGGCTCCGGCACCGTAAACAGCCGATCGTAGAGCCGCACTTCGGCGTCGATGCAGCGCGTGGCGCTCACCCAGTGGATCGTGCCCTTCACCTTCCGGTCCGCGTTCGGCTGGCCGGCGCGCGTCGACAAGTCCGCGGTGCAACGCAGTTCGATCACGGCGCCCGCGGCGTCCTTGATCACCTCGTCGCACTTGATGATGCAGGCATATTTGAGCCGCACCTCGCCGCCCGGTTTCAGCCGGAAATACTTCGGCGGCGGCACCTCGGCGAAATCGTCGGCGTCGATGAACACCTCACGGGTCAGCGCGATCCGGCGCATGGTGGGATGTTCGTCCTGTGGATTGTTCACCGCGGCGCATTCGATCACCTCGTCGGCGGCGAGGTTGGTGAGCACGACCTTGATCGGTCGCAGCACACCGAGCCGGCGCTGTGCGGAGGCGTTGAGATCCTCGCGCACGGCGTGTTCGAACACCGCGATGTCGGTGAGCGAGTTGTATTTGGTGACGCCGACGCCGGTGACGAACGCCCGCACGGCGCTGGCCGGCACGCCGCGACGGCGGATGCCGCTGATCGTCGGCATGCGTGGATCGTCCCAGCCGGACACGACCTTCTCGTTCACCAGCTGGATCAACCGGCGCTTCGACACGATCATGTAGCTCGGGATGAGCTTCGCGAATTCGTACTGGTGCGGCTGCGGCCGCGGCAGGTTGAGCTGGTCGAGAATCCAGTCGTAGAGCGCGCGGTGATCAACGAACTCCAGCGTGCAGACGCTGTGGGTGATTCCTTCGAGGTAGTCGCTCAGGCAGTGGGCGAAATCGTAGAGCGGGTAAATGCACCAGGCGTCGCCGGTGTGATGGTGCGCGGCGTGGCGGATGCGATAAAGCAGCGGGTCGCGCAACCAGATGTTGGGCGCGGCCATGTCGATCTTCGCGCGCAGCGAACGGGCACCGTTGGGAAACTCGCCGGCGCGCATCCGTTGGAAGAGATCGAGGTTTTCCTCGATCGAGCGGTTCCGGTAAGGACTCTCCTTGCCGGGCTTGTCCGGCGAGCCGCGATAGGCGTCGGTTTCCTCCGGGCTCAGGTCGCAAACGTAGGCCTTGCCGGCGCGAATGAGCTGCAGCGCATACTGATAGAGCTGTTCGAAGTAATCGGAGGCGAAGAACGGCTCCAGCGCGTGGTTCGCGATCTGTGCGCTCAGCGTGGCGTCATCGAGCCCGAGCGAGGCCGGCGGCAGGTGGTAATCTTCGCGCTCATCGATCAAGCGCTTCGCCGGCGTGGTGCCCTTGGGCTTCAGTCCCAGGCAGTGATCTGCCCAGCCGGCGATCAACCAGCGCACGTCCGCGGTGATGGAATCGACATACTCGACCTCTTCCTTGGTCGGGTTGGTGTCGTCCATCCGTAGGTTGCAGTAGCCGCCGTTTTCGCGCGCGATGCCGAAGTTCAGGCAGATCGACTTGGCATGCCCAATGTGCAGATAGCCGTTGGGTTCTGGCGGGAAGCGCGTGACGATTTGCTGGTAACGCTTCTCCGCGACGTGGGTCGCGACGATGTCGCGAATGAAATCGGAAGGGGCCGGGTTGGCGGAGGGAGCGTTGGGCTCTGCGGTCATAGGAACGGACACGTTGCGGGAGCGGGCGAGGCGACGCAACGTGGTTTTGGCGCCGCGCCCCGCCTGCGGCGGGGAAATCCGAAATCCGAAGCTCCAAATCCGAAGGAAATGCGAAGCTCCAAGCTCAAATAGGATTGGCGAGCTACCCGGAAGATAGCCGCAAAGAGGCACAAGAAGCGCGAGAGAACGCGCTTCCTTGCGCCTTCTGCGCGTTTTGCGGCTATTTCAGGTCGTGGCTCGATCGACCGCGACGAGGGCGTCGCGGCTCCATGCTGCCGGCCTCAGCGAGGCCGGCTACAAGCGAGCCGAAAGAGCAGCCCGCCGGGGACGGCGGGCTGCACCTTTTGACGACGAGCGAACGCTACGGCGCGGGCAGGATCTCGATCGCGTTGATCTTCGGATTTTGCACCTGGTGCACGAAACCGATGTTCAGTTGTCCATCGGTGACCGTGACGGTGTTCTCCAACATCATCGCTCGGTTGGCTCCGCCGGCTTGCACGAAGATGTCGACATCCTCGAAGGCGCGTGCGCCCTCGATGTCGATGTCAAACACGCGCAGCCCGGCGCCTTTCGCGCTGGCATAGTTTTCCGCAAAGTAGAGCCGCACGACGTACGTGCCGTTCGGCACGGTGAACGAATAGGTGAGCTCCGGCGAGGTGCTCGCGTCGTAGCGCTCGCTGCGGAAGAGCGTCGGGTCGCTCGTGTTCGTGATCGTCGTCGAGCCCGAGACGGAATATTTGCCGCCGGTGTTATAGCCGTGGTCGGCCGACCACGTGTTGCCGGCGCTGTCGACATAGCTGCTGCCACCGGCGTTCACGCGAATCGTCGGTAGCGTCGGCCCGCTCGACGCGGTCGATATCGTCGCAGTGCTCGCCACCGAGGCATTGCCGGCGGCGTCCAGCGCTTCGACCGAGTAGCTGTAGGACGTCGCGGCGGAGAGTCCGGTGTCGTCGAACGACAGCGTCGTGACGGTCGCCAGTTGCACGCCGTCGCGCGACACGCGGTAGCCCGTTACCTCGACGTTGTCGGTCGCAGCCGTCCAACTCACGGTCAGGCTGCTCGCGGTCACGTTGGAGAACACAAGCGCGCCCGGCGCGGAAGGCGGCTGCGCATCGGCCGCCGTGGACGTCGTGACCGAGGCGGTGCTCGCCGGCGACGCGTTGCCGGCGGCGTCCAGCGCTTCGACCGAGTAACTGTAGGACGTGGCGGCGGAGAGCCCGGTGTCGTCGAACGACAGCGTCGTGACGGTCGCCAGTTGCACGCCGTCGCGCGACACGCGGTAGCCCGTTACCTCGACGTTGTCGGTCGCAGCCGTCCAGCTCACGGTGAGACTGCTCGCCGTGACGTCGGAGAAGACGAGCGCGCCCGGCGCGGACGGCGGCTGCGTATCGGGCGAGGCGGTGGTGGTGACGGAAGCGTTGCGCGCGGTGGATTCGTTGCCGGCCGCATCGAGCGCGACAACGGTGTAGTCGTAGTCGGTCTGCGCTGCGACCGTCGAGTCGGTGAACGTGAGCGCATTGACCGTGGCGAGCTCGGTTCCGTCGCGGGAAATCCGATATCCTGCGACGCCGATGTTGTCGGTCGACGCACCCCAATTGAGCGTGACGCTGTCCCAGCTCACGTCACTGAACGTGATCGCGCCGGGCTGCGTGGGCGGTTGCGTGTCCGCCGGCGCGTCGACCGAAAGGATCTCGATCGCGTTGACCTTCGGATTCTGGACCTGGTGCACGAAGCCGATGTTGAGCTGACCGTCCGTGACGGCGGTCGTGTGCTCGAGAATCAGGGCCTTGTTGCCGCCGCCCGCCTGCGCATAGATGTCCACATCTTCGAAGGCCCGGGCGCCTTCGATATCCACGTCGAAGACGCGTTTGCCGACGCCCTTGGCGCTGCCGTAGTTCTCGGCGAAGAGCAGACGGACAAGGTAGTTTCCGTTCGGCACGGCGAACGAGTAGGTGAGCTCCGGTGCGGTCGAGGCATCATAGCGCTCTGTGCGGAACAGCGGGTCATCGGTCGTGCCGGCGATGGCCGTCGAAGAGGAGACCGAATAGGTGCCGCCGGTGTTGTAGCCAGTGTCCGCCGACCAGGTGTTCCCGGCGCCGTCGACGTAGCTCGAGCCGCCTGCGTTGACGCGGATCACGGTGCTGGCGCCGCCGCTCGGCGGCGTGGCCACGCTGCCGGTGCGCTCGGGCGAGGTGTTGTTCGCCGCGTCGAAGGCCACGACCGAGTAGTCGTAGGTCGTGTTCGCGACGACGGTCGAGTCGGTGAACGTCAGGCCCGTGACCGTGGTCAGTTCCACGCCGTTGCGCGAAATCCGGTAGCCGGCCACGCCGACATTGTCGGTCGATGCCGCCCAGTTCACGGTGACGCTGCTCGTCGTCACGCCAGTGAACGAGAGCACGCCGGGCTGGCTCGGCGGTTGCGTGTCGTCGGGCGGCGGCGCGTCCAGGGTCGTGACCGATGCGGTGCTCGCGGTCGAGGCGTTGCCCGCCGCATCGAGCGCCACGACGGAGTAGTCGTAGGCGGTTTCCGGACTCACCGTCGAGTCGGTGAAGGTCAGGCTGCTCACCGTCGTGAGGACCGAGCCGTCGCGCGAGATCCGATAACCGGTGACGCCCACGTCGTCGGTCGAGCCGGTCCAGTCCAGTGTCACGCTGCTCGAAGTCACTCCGCTGAAGGTGATCGCGCCGGGCTGGGTGGGCGGTTCGGTGTCGCTCGGGCCCGAGGTCGGCAGCACCTCGATCGCGTAGATGCGCGGATGGAAGACCTGGTGGAGGAATTTGATCTGCACGTTGCCGTCATTGACCGTCGTCGCGGCCTCGAGGATCAGCGCCTTGTTGCCGCCGCCGGCCATGACGTAGACATCGACATCCTCGAACGCGCGCGTGCCCTCGATATCGACGTCGAAGACGCGCTTGCCCGGCGCCTTCGCGCTCGAGGACGTTTCCGCGAGATAAAGTCGGACGACATAGGAACCATTCGCGATCGGGATGGTGTACAGAAGTTCCGGTGACGGCGTGTCGTCCCAGCGGTAGCTTTTGAACAGCTGGCCGAGGGTGGTGCCCGTCACCGTCGCGGAATCCGTCGAGGCAAAGCCGGTGTTGTAGTAGGTGTCAGCGATCCAAGTGTTGCCGGTCGCGTCGAGGTAAGTCGGGCCGCCGCAGTTGATCCGAACCACCGTGTTCGCGCTCGCCTCGAGCGTGGTGACGCTCGCGGCGCGTGGGGCCGAGAGGTTGCCCGCGCTGTCGATAGCGACCACCGAGTAGTCATAGGTGGTCGCCGGCGCGAGCGACGAGTCGTTGTAGGAGAGGCCGGTGACCGTCGCGATCAACGCGCCGTCGCGCGAAACGCGATAACCGGTGACACCGACGTTGTCCGTCGAGGCGGTCCACGTAACCGTGAGACTGTTGGGCGTCACGTTGCTGAACGTGAGTGCGCCCGGCTGGGTGGGCGGCTGGGTGTCGGGGCTGAGGCTGGGGTCGAACATGAACACGACCGGAGTCGACGCCGGACCCTTGATGCCGGAGCTGTTGCTCAGGACGGCGGTGACGTAGTTGTAGCCGCCGTCGTCGTTCGACTTGGTGCCGGTGACGGTGAAATCGAGGTAACCTGCCGCGGGGATCACGCCGGTCTGCTCGGCGATGTCGATGGCGGTGTTGGCTTCGAACGGATCGATATCGTAGCCACCGCCGGGCACGCCACCGAGGTAGAGCGCGCCTTCGATGCGGGTCAGCGTGACATTGAAGCCGGTCGGCCCGGCGACGCGAAGGGTTTCCGGTTCACCGGTGGTGAACGGCGAAGACTTGCCGAGCGCGGTGAGTCCCGGCTTCGGCGGCTTTTCGGAGCGGAGCCACGCATAGGAGCCATCCTGCGTGTTCTCGAGCCGGCCGAGCCGCGAGCGCTGGACGCTGCCGTCGCTGAAGAACACCTCGACGGTGCTGCCGATGAGTTCGAGGCCGGAGACGCTGGCGGCGTGGTTCTCCCCGGGCGCGGCGACACCTTTCACGTTGTTTGGATCGACATCGATCGAGAAGGCGAGTGAGCCGCCGGGCGGGAAGGCGCCGAACGTGATGTCGAGCCCATCGTAGCCGTCCTCGCCGCTCGTGCCGTTGTGCGGTTTGGTGTTCGTGCCGACCGCGCCGGCTGCGCCGCCGGCATAGGTGTTAGGCTGGAAAGCCTTGTGGTCCGGATCGCCGGCGGTGCCGGCCGGATCGAACACCATGTCGGGGAAGATCGCCGTGCTCAGATCGATGGAAACGCTCTCGATTTGCTGCCCGTCAGTGGAGTTGTTCTGAATCTTGAAGGCTCCGGCCGTGTAGGTGCTGGCGGTCGCCATGTCGGTGACCGGCGGATCGATGGTGAACTTGGCGATCGCGGTGTTGTTGATCGGCGCGATGTCGAAGTAGTCCCACGTCGCAGAGAACGTCGGTGCGCCGCCGCCGCCGGTGGTGGCGAAGAATCCGATGGCGAGCGGGCGCGCGCCCATCAGCGCGGCCAGCACCTCGCCGCCGACGGCAATCGGCGAGCCCAACGCGGTGACCGGATCGCTTTCGCTGAGCCGATAGCCGGGCTGCACCGTGGCGGCGACGGGATCGACGGTGAAATACAGATCGATCGTCGTGAGGTCCGCGAGCCCGGCGAGCGGATAGAGGTCCTGCGATACGATCGTGCCGTCGTTTTCATAGACGACCTGCAGCCCGCCCGCGCCCTCGTTGCCGTGAATCGCGACGGAGACGTAGTTGTCCTGATCGCCATTGCCGAGATAGATGCCCTGCGCCTGCTGACCGGTTGGACTGCTGTTGAAGAACGGTCCGCCAAGGCGCGAGGAGATGATGTACGGCGTGGTGAATTCGTCGGAGTTGAAGGCGAACTGGTAGGCGTCCTTCTGGTTGTTGCTGGACCCGAGCGCGCGGCCGGGGCCGACCTCGGCGAGCGTGAACAACCCCGCGGTGCCGCCGGCGATCGCGTTGTCCGGACTGATCAACGGCAGGTAGTCCTGGCCGGGGTTCATCATCAGGCCGGTCATGCCGACGCCGAAGAAGCCGATGCCCGTCTCATTGAAGAGATCGTAGCGCAGCGGCAGCGGCACGCTCTTGCCGTCGAGCGGATCGATCGGGAAGGGGTCCTGCGTGTCGGGCACGCCATCGTTGTCGTCGTCGGTGTCGAGCTGGTCGGAAATGTGGTCGCCATCGACATCCGCCGGTCGGATCGCGGCCGAGCACGGATCGGAGTCGTTGGCGATCTCGTCGGCGTTGCTGTAGCCGTCGCCATCCTCGTCGACCGCGGCGGAGTTGATGCCCGTGCACGTGTCGCTGCCGGGGGAGTCGAAGTCGCTCGGCTCGAGCACGCTGATTTTCGCGGGCGCGTAATGGCTGACCCAAATGGTGCCGACGAACGCCGCGCCGTTGATCGGGTCGGGCGTGGTGACGTCGAGCGGGAGGTTGCCGAAACCGCTGGCGAGCGGCTCGACGCCGTTGGTCACGGTCGTGCCGTCGGCGCTGAGCGCGATGCGGAGCAGCTTGCCGTCGTAGCTCGCGGCGATGAGGTTGCCGCGCATTTCACCGGAGAAATTGGTCGCGATGTATTCGGCGAGGCCATTCGTGGAGGCCGTGTAGGTCATCAATGCGCCGTCGTTCACGCCCGGCTGCCGAAAATCGCCTTCGACCGGATTGGCCATCGCCACCGGCACTGGCGGCCAATCCGTGGTCGGCGTAAGCGAGAAAATCTTTTCGGAACCGGCAGGCTGCGTGGAATCGTAGTGGAACCAACCGGCGCCCGCGGGGTTCGCGCGGATCGGATTCGGGTGCCCGGCGTAGTAGCCGGCGGTGATCACGTGCAGGTTGTCCTTGTTGTTCACCGTGCCGGGCTCGCCGTCGACGTATTCGTTGGTGACGTTGCCCTCGGGGCCTTCGTTCTTGGGGTAGCCGCCCCAGCCGTTGTTGGCGCCGTTGTCCCACGCGTACATCCGCCCCTCCGCGCCGGGCGTGCGCGTGATGACGAGGTCGTAGGGGTTGCGGTAGCCGGACGAGTAGACCTGCACCGGGCCGTCCGCGACGAGCCGCGCCTGGTTCAGGCCGTCGTTGCCGCCGAACGGATCGTTGACGTCGCTGCCGTCGGGGTTCTGGCCCCGGCTGGGATTCGGGTCGTCGACGGTCGGCAGGTTGTAGAGGTATTGCTGCCCGTAGGCGTCGGTCTGGACGGGCATCGCGTTGATCGCGTCGAGATCGATGGAAAGAATCGCGGCCGAGAGCGCGGTTTCGCACATGAACGCGAAATTGTTCGAGGGGCCACCGGCATTGGTGTTGCCGCCCTGCGCGAGGTAGAGCGTGTTGGTCGCCGCATCGAGCTGCATGCCGTTGCTGGCATGATTCTCTTCCGACCGCGGCAACCCGCGGACGAGATCAACCTTGGACCAGACGCCCCCCGTACGGGTCAGTCGGGAAATGATGCCCGAGTTCGTGTCGAGGTTGAGATCGTTGACGCCGCCGCTGCCACCCCCGATCCGGGGGTCGCTGGAGGTCACGTAGATCACCGGGTTGCTCGCGGTGCCCACCACCAGGATACCCGTCACCTGGCGCGTCGTCAGCGTGGCGGCCCGGGTACCATCATCGTTGTAGTTCGGAATGTCGCGGACGAGATTGATCGTCTCGGTCGCCGTGACCTGGTAGTTGTTCGGCCCAAGTCGCTGCACGGTCATCACCAGGATCTCGCCGCTCACCTGTGCCGCGTAGAGCCGCTGATCCGGGCCGAATTGCAGCGAGGTTACGCCGCTGGCGAACGAGACGCCGTGCAGCGTGCTGATCGAAAAATTGTAAGCGGAAGCGGTGACGGCGAGCAGCAGGGAGGTCACCAAGCTGGCGAGCAGGCGGTAGTTCATAGGTGAAAAGCGATCGGAAGAAACTTGCTGGACAGGACTCTCCGCGGGCGGAGCGAAAACGGGGACGCTCCCAGCAAAACCCCGAGGACACCTCCGGGGTTAGCCTGAGAGGCGGCTGGCGGCACCGGATTCAGGCACCGCGGGGCCATGCCCCCATCCCCCACGCGAAGCGGGAAATTTCTGTCCGGCTTGCCCCCCGAGCCCGGGGCATAAACCGCAGAGGCCGCGCAGATAGCGCGACGCCGAAGTGTGTGTGGTGTTCAGAGGCGTCAGCGGGATGACTCGGGATCGAGTCCATCCGGCCGAGCCTTGTTGTAGCAGATCGACGGACCCGCGGGCATCCGGTGCTCCGAGAATCGCCCGATCAGGCTGCTCCCGATGCCGACATCGGGGAACTGTTCCCGCGGGAGTCGATGCCGCGGGGCACCACCACAGCGGGCTCGGCGAGCAATGCGCGCAGGCCAGCTTCGAAATCCGCGGGAGCGATCGTGAAGTCTGCGCCCGATTGGGGAAAGTGACGGTTGAACCGGTGACGCCGTGACGGCCCGACCACGGCGCCATACGGCATGTCGGCGCTGGCGCAGAGCGTGTAGTAATAAAACGCGTTGTGGTGATGCGCGCTGTCGCTCGGCAGAAGCTCCAGCACGCGGGTGCCCGGACGGCAGAAAACCAGGTTCGTGAGGGCGGCACCGTGCACGCCGACGACGTAGGCCGCTTCGGCGAGCCGTTCGCGAAGGTGGGGTGTAGTGCCGGGATCGACCGACTCAAACCCCTGTCCGCTCAACAGCGGTTCGAGTTCGGCTGCGTTCAGGAGACTGCGCCGGCCGTGACGCGGAAAATAAAGCCGGCGGTCGCGGCGGCCCATCTCGGGCGCCGGGAACAGTTCGCGGTAGAATTCAACCACCCACGGCGGTGCGCCCGCGATGGTGCCGGGAAACGACGGTTGAACGAGCACATCGCAGGCAAACTGCTGGCGTCGGCCCATCCGGATGATCTTCGCGGCGGGCACGCCGATGGCGCGCTCGATCGCGGTGGTGGTGGGCGTGCGCAAACGCGGAAGCACCACGTGATCGAAGTCGGCCCACGTGAAGCCGGCCTGCTGCACGAGGGCGGCGCGCGCGATCGCATCCATCATGTAGTGGTAGAAGTTCACCGTTGCTTCGCTGCTGCAGAGATTAAGGGTGCGGCCGCGCAGTCGCTGCGGCGGGTGCAAGCGGATGATGTGATCGACGCGCGAGCGGGGATGCCGCCCCCAGGGGCAGAACTCCGTGAGCAGCGTGTCGCCATCGCCCACCGCCCAGCCGTGTTCGTCAACGATCCGGCCGCCGGGAATCAGCGCAACGCCGACGGCGGCCCACATCGCGACGAACGGCCGCAGGAAGGTGGTGCGCGGATCGTTGCAGTGAAACGGGGGCGGATGGCTCCGCGGTCGCGCAGGGAACACCTCGCGCCATTCGGCCGGTGCGTGTTGCCGGTAGTGGGCCAGGGTGGCGGTGCGCCGGGGCGGCCCGAAGGTTTGCGACGTGCCTGGCAGCAACCGCAGCACGTCGCGAGGGATCACGCTCCAGAAAAGGGTGAGGGCGTGAAGGCGCAGCGCGTTGAAGCGATTGCGCAACCGGGAAAGAGTGTGAGCGCCTGCAGCCATGAAGGGAGCGGACGAGAGCCGCATACGGACCGCTCCGCTCCCGCAAGTTCCCCCCTACCGGCCGGCCGGCCGGCTAACCCATTGCGGGGGAAGTCAACGCAGCCAAACATTACCCGCGTGGAGCTTCGCGCAGCCCGGCGGCGTAGGCGCGGAACACGCGCGCGATCTCGTCGCGCACGCGCCGGAACTCGGCGAGGATTTCCGCTGCGGTGCCGCTGGCGTGCGCGGGATCGTCGAAACCCCAGTGGTGACGGTTTACCTGGCCGGGAAACATCGGGCACGCCGCGTCGGCATGACCGCAGACGGTGATCACGGTTGTGACCTGCCGGTGGAGAAAATCGTTCATGTGTTTCGACGTGTGGGCGGAGATGTCGATGCCGATCTCGCGCAGGACCTGGATCGCGTTTGGATGCACGTACCCGGCGGGCCTGGAGCCGGCGCTGTGCACCTCGACGAGATCACCGGCGGCGGCGCGGAGAATCCCCTCGGCCATGTGGCTGCGGCACGAGTTGCCGGTGCAGAGGATAAGAACGACAGGTTTCATGGGTGGGGGACGGAAGGGTAGGGCGGGCATTCCGCTGCCCGCCGGGAAGTCCTTTGACGTTCGCGGCGCTCACGGCATGAGCGCCCTGCCGCGATGAGCTGCTGATCGAGCTGCACGAGCGGTTCTACAACGCAGCCGGCAACGACCGCTGATACCAGTCGCGCGAGCGATTGCAGACGCGACAGACGGACAACATCACGGGCACCTCGACGAGAACGCCGACGATCGTGGCGAGCGCGGCGCCGGACGTGGGACCGAACAGCGTGATGGCGACCGCCACGGCGAGTTCGAAGAAGTTGCTGGCGCCAATCAGCGCGCCGGGCGAAGCGACGTTGTGCGGCACGCGGAACGCGCGCATCAGCAGGTAGGCGAGGCCGGAATTGAAGTAGACCTGGATCAAGATCGGCACCGCGATCAGCGCGACCGCGAGCCAGTTGGTGAGCAGGTTTTCCGCCTGAAAGGCGAAGATCAGCACGAGGGTCGCGAGCAGCGCGAGGATCGTGACGGGCTTGAACACCGGGAGAAACGTGCCGCTGAACCAGACCGCGCCGCGGAGGCGGATCAGCAGCGTCCGGCTCAGCCAGCCGGCGGCGAGCGGAATCACGATGAAGACGACGACCGAGGTGACCAACACGCCCTTCGGCACGACCACGCCGCTGACGCCGACGAGGAACATCACGATGGGCGCGAACGCGACGAGCATGATAAGATCGTTGATCGCCACCTGTGCGAGCGTGTAGGCCGAGTCGCCTTCGGTGAGATAACTCCAGACGAAGACCATCGCAGTGCACGGTGCCGCGGCGAGGATGATCAACCCGGCGGTGTAATCCTTCGCCGCGTCCGGCGTGATGAGCCCGAGCGTGTCGCTGAACAGCAGGCGGAGGAACAGCCAGCCGAGCAGCGCCATGCTGAACGGTTTGATGAGCCAGTTGACGACGAGCGTGATGACGAGCCCTTTCGGACGCTGCACCACGCCGGCGAGCCCGCCGAAGTCGATCTTCAGCATCATCGGGTAGATCATCAGCCAGATCAGCACGGCAATCGGGATGTTGACGTGCGAGTCGCGGCCGAATTCCCAACGGCTGAGGGTCCCGGTGAGGTTGGGCAGCAGTTTCCCGATCGTCACGCCCACGACCATGCAGCCGAGAACCCAGAGCGAGAGGTAGCGTTCGAAGAAATCGAGTCGTTTCGGGGCGAGGGTGCTCATGGAAAATCGTGGTGCCGCGCGTGCTCAGCGCAGGGCGGCGGCCTGCGGACGGCGGACGCAGTCCGGCGTGCCGGCGTCGAAGCGCGCGCGAAGTTTCTTCAACCGGAGCGCGTCGTCCCGGAACACGCGCTCCTCCCGAGCGCAGTCCTGCAGGCAGGCGAGGTTGGCGGCGAGTTGAGGTGAACGCGTGGCTGGCAACCGGTAGATCATGCGGTTCGCGCAACGCTCGGCTTCGACGAGCCGGTTGCGGCGCAGGTAGGCCAGATGCTTGGAGATCTTCACCTGCGGCTCGCGCAACACCTCCTGGAAATGGCAGACGCACAACGGTCCGTCCAACAGCAGGTGCAGGAGGCGCAGTCGCGTCCGGTCGCACAGGCAGTCGTAGATGGCCAGCAAGTCCACAAACTCATGTATGCCTGCGCGGGCATATACGCCAAGCGGAAATTTGTGACGTTTGGGTGACGCGAGGCCGGGCGTCGTTGCGCGGGTGCCGCGATCGTAAGCGGTCGAGCCATGAGGACGCGGGCCCCGGGCCGCGTCGTTCATTTCCATCGTTGCGCGTTTGCCGCGACGAGGGCGTCGCGGCTCCATGTCGCCGGGTTCAGTGGGTCCAGCTACATCAACGTCGTGGGAGCGTCGCTAAAAGCTGACCTGCAGCTTCGCCCAAAAGGTTCGCCCGGGTTCATTGATCCGCAGCGTGGGGGGCGGGAAGCCGGCGACCATCGCGCCGCCGCGGCTGAGATGCTCGGCGTAGGTTTTGTCGGTGAGATTGTCGACGCCCGCGGTGAGCTGCGCGTGCTCGTGCAGCTTCCAGCCGGCGTTGATCGAGAACACGGTGAATCCCGCCGTCGGTCCAAGATCCTGCCCGACGATGTTACCCTGGTTGCGGGCGAACCGGTCCTGCGCGTCGACCCAGCGGGCGAGCGTGCCCAGCGACCAGCGCGGCGTCGAATAGCTGAGGCCCAGCCGCGTCTCGAGCGGCGGCTGCTGCGCGAGGGGCCGGTCGTCGGTGCGGTTCCGTCCGTAGACGCCGGCGATCGACGCGTCCGCACGCCAGCCGCCGAGGGTGTACGAAACGCTCGCCTCGCCGCCGCGGGTCACGGCGTCGACATTGCGGGTGATCGTTGCCATCCGGGTGGCGCCCATCGCGGCGGGCTTCGCCACGTTGCTTTGAATCAGGATGTAGTCGTCGATCCGGCTGGCAAACAGCGCGAGCGAGGCGGTGAGGCTGCCGGCGCGATGCGTGACGCCCACATCGAGCTGCGTCGTGTGTTCCGGCGCGGCGCGAAATGCGCTCACGCTGCCGGCGCTCTCCTTGCTGACCAGTTCCCAGTAGTCGGGAAATCGTTCGGCGTGTCCGACACCGACATAGGCGGTGGTCATGGCGCGAAGATCATGTTCGTAGCGCAGGAAACCGCTCGTCAGCGACGCGTCGCGGTGCAGTTGCGCCGTCGGATTCGGCATCGTGCCCATGCCGACTGCCACCGCGGTGCGCTCATCGTGCGCGCGCCAGGAGTCGAGCCGGCCGCCGGCAACGAGCCGATCGGCCGGCGTGAGCAGGTGCGTCACCTCGGCGAAAAGCCCGGTCACGTCGAAGCTCGCATCGCGCATCCGGCGTTTGGTCGCGAAAGGATCGGTCGGGTCGTCGCGCGTCGAGCGGAGCCTATGCCGGTTTTCCTGGTAATCGAGACCAGTCACGACGCGCGTGTCGACGCCGAGCGCGAGCGTCGCTGCGGCGCGGCCGCCGATCGTGAACCGGTCCGGGTTGGAGACGGCGCGGCCCGGCATCATCGCCGTGGGGGTGAAACGCCGCAGCGAGAAATTGTCCATCACGTGGTCCACCGCGTTCACGAACGCGCTCGCTTCGAGCAGCACGAGCCAGGGGGAAATCTCGCTGCGCCGCACGCGAAGGCCCAGGTTGCGGCGATCGAAGCTCGTGCCATCCATCGCGCGGTCGGCGTAGGCCGCCTCGCCGTCGCTCACGACCCCGGAGAGCTCCACGGTTGTTTGCGCATCCGGCGTCCAGCCTGCCGCGAGGTGCGTGCTCCAGCGTTCGTAGTGCGACGGCACGGCGCGCCCAGAACCATCGCGGTAGTCGTCCGCCGTCGTGCGCGTGGCCGCGGCCTGGACATAGCCGAGTGGCGCTCCGGCGCGCACGTCGACGAATTGGTCGTTGCGCGCGAAGGAGCCGAACGTCAGCGCGCCGGTGAGCGTCGCGCCGGGCTCCGGGTAGCGGACCGGCGTGCGCTCGAAAAGCACGACGCCGGCGGAGTTGCCGGGACCGTAGAGCACGGTCTGCGGGCCCTTGAGCACGGTGATCTTGTCGTAAGCGGACGGGAAAACATACGCAGTCGGCGGATCCATGCGGTTGCCGCAGCCACCGAGGATGGTTTCGCCGTCGAGCAGGATCCCGAGTCGCGAGCCGGCCATCCCACGAAAGACCGGATCGCCATCGGTCCCGGCTTTGCGGATTTGGACAAACCCGGGCACGCTGCGGAGCGCCTCGGCGCCGTCGTGGGCCGGGATGGGTTGCGCAGGAGCTTTGGGATCCACGAAGACGACGAGCGGATGTTCGCTGGGCGAGGCGGTGACGACGACCCGCGCCAGCGCGACGACGTCGTCGGCACGGGAGCGTGGCGCGGCGAGGCCGCAAAGGGTCGCCAGCGCGAGTTGAGAAAGGGAACGAGAGGAAAGGTGCATGAAAAGAAGAGGAGAGCCGGGTGGGTGAACGACCGCGCGAGAGGACGCGCGAACAAAGGCGCTGGCGGAAGCACGAAGGCCGGCGGGCAGCCGAGGAGGCTGCGCGGCCGAGCGCGTGGCGTGTTGGACGCAGCGTGCTATGCTAGCTTCGAGACGTGGCGGGCGCAGCACGCTGCGCCGCCAGCGGGCAACCCGACGACAAGTCGGTCACCCGCATCCTGCCAATCGCGTCAGGCGAGCTTGATGCCCCGCCGCGGCGGCGGCACCGGAGGACGCACCGTCCGCGACTCTGCGCGAGTCGGTGCAGCGTCCAGCCAGCAGAGCACGGTCGGCGCGGTGATCACCACCACCGACGCATCGAGCAACAGCAACGGAGCCTTTTCTGTGAGTGTGGGCGGTACGGCGGAATTCTCGCGCTCCGCGTGTTTCGCGGCCTGCACGACGTGACAGACCTCGCACATGCCCTCGGGCGAAAATGTCCGCGCCAACGCCGCCGTGGACGACTGCGTGCGTGCGTTCTCGATCCACATCCTGCCCCAGGCCGCGACCTGCACGACATCCCAATGCGCGCCCGTGGCGATGAACCAGCTGCACAGCAGCAGGAACACTCGCCAGTGGGGCGCGCCGGCCTTGGGGGTGGTGTGGGAACCAGGGGGCACGGCGGCAGTGTAGGAGAGCAACAGGATGAACGCATTGACGAAGATCAAGTTCCAGACGCAGTTCTCGCGCGCGGCGAAACGGTGACGCGTCCCGCTGCGGCCATCCGGGGAAGGGCGGGCTGCAGCTCACCGGACACATTGGCGAGGTGATGAAGGAGCGCGCGCAGGCCGCGTTCAGTTTGGTGAAGCCGCGCGGCCGAGGTGAAGGACCCGATCGAGTTTGTGCTCGCGTCGACCGTCGACGAGGTGCTCTCGGCCGCGCTGCAGGCGCCGGTGCACGTGTGAGGCCGTTGGTCGATGGTTGTAGCCGGATGGCAAACGCGCTGCCGCGACGAGGGCGTCGCGGCTCCACTTCGCGCAAATCCGAAACTCAGTCATGGCCACGAGAGGCAGAGAAGGCACAAAAGCCTGGGCCATATTTTGTGCTTCGTGTGCCTCTTGTGGCCATTTGAGGCTTGATTGCCCCGGAGCTGTTCGGGGCTCTTTTCGGCCATCCATGTAGCCGGGGGCAATGACCCCGGCCGGGCTCAGCGAGCCCGGCTACAACGCAGCGCGATCAGCCTGCGGGGACGGCGGGCTCCACTTGGTTAGCCGCGCGCGGAGGTTCTCGCCTGTCGCATCAGTTGCGCGCGCCGTTCGTGCAGCCCGAGCTCGAGGCCCGCGGGGTATTCGTGCGGGTTGAGTAGCCGCGTGTGACCGGGATGCAGCATCGCAAGCTGCGCGCGCGTGCGCTCGCGGCTCGCCGTCAGCGGCGGCGGCGCGTAGACCCGTCGGCCGCGGCGGTAAATCGGCACGAGCAGATCCTCGGCGACGGCCTCGGCCGGAATCGTTTTGTGCCGGAGCTCGTTGGCAGGATCGACCAGCACGCGCGGCGCGTCAGCCGCGGGCGGGGACGCTTCGTCGTAGATCATGTCGCCGGCCCACACCCCCGCTTGGCGAAAACGGCGAACGTTAAGCACGCCGGGGATGGATATCTTTGCCGGCTGTTCGGAGAGTTTCAGCTTGTGCTCCCATGGTGCGTCCGCCGAGCGGCGGAGCGCGCTGAGCTTGTAGACACCGCCGAGGGCCGGCTGATCGCCGCCGGTGACGAGCCGCGTGCCGACACCCCAGACGGAGATTGCGGCGCCCTGCTGCTTCAGGCTCGCAATGACGTGCTCGTCGAGATCGTTGGAGGCCACGATCACCGCGCGCGGGAAGCCGGCCTCGTCCAGGATTCGCCGCGCCTCGACGCTGAGGTACGCGAGATCGCCGGAGTCGAGCCGGATGCCCGCGAGTTCGTGGCCTTGCTCCCGGAGCCAGCGGCCGATCTCCACGGCCTCGTGCACGCCGCGCAGCGAATCGAAGGTATCCACGAGCAGGAGGCAGTTGCCCGGCATCGCCTCCGCATACGCGCGAAACGCGCTGGGCTCATCGGGAAACGCCAGGACCCAGGAGTGGGCGTGCGTGCCTTTCACCGGGATGCCGAAAAGTTTTCCCGCGAGTACGTTCGAGGTGGAATCGCAGCCGCCGATGAACGCCGCGCGCGTGGCCGCGATCCCGCCGTCCACGCCTTGCGCCCGCCGCAGCCCGAACTCGATCACGGGATCGGCGCCGGCCACGAGACAGATCCGCGCGGCTTTCGTGGCGATGAGCGTTTGGAAGTTCAGCGTGTTGAGCAGGAAGGTCTCCAGCATCTGCGCCTGCGCGAGCGGGCCGACGACCCGCAGCAGCGGCTCGTGCGGAAACACTGCGGTGCCCTCGGGCACGGCGTCGACGTCACAGGCAAAACGCATCGCCGCGAGGTAGTCGAGAAACGCCCGGGCAAACAGCGGTTCGCCGCGGTCGTCGCGCAGCGAATCGAGATACGCCAGATCGTCGCCGGTGAACTGGAATTGTTCGATGAGCTGCATCGCATCGGCGAGTCCGGCCGCCACGGTGTAGCTGCCGTGGAACGGCGCGGTGCGGAAGCTCACCTGAAACACCGCCTCGTGGTCGACGAGTCCGTTCTTCCAATACCCGTAGGCCATCGTGAGTTCGTAGAGATCCGTCAGCAGCGCGGACGAGCTGCAGAGCCGGGGGGAAGTGGAGGAGTGCATGCGTGAATCGGCGGGCGGCGACTGCGAGCCTCCGGTCAGTAAAACCCGGCCAAGGTTCCTCACAACGCACAATCGCGCCATCCACCCGGCGGCGGTCGCCCGGCGGTACGTGCCGGCGCGACGGTACTCTATTCCTGGCTGGTGAGCACCAGACAGCGCAGCACCTCGGCCACGCTCCACGCTTGCGCGATGCAACCGCGATCGGTGAACGGCGGCTCCGCGTCGAACACCTCGCTGATCGAGCCGACGCAGCCGTGATCGAGATGCGCGGAGAAGCCGTCGAGCAGCCGGCGCGCGTCGGCGCGTTTCTGCGGATGTACCTTCAACCACGCGTCGATGAACGGCCCGATCAACCACGCCCAGACAGTGCCCTGGTGGTAAGCGGCATCGCGCGCGCGAAGATCGCCCGTGTAACTCGGTTTGTAATCCTTGTGTCGCGGACTGAGCGACCGCAACCCGACCGGCGTCAGCAACTCACGCTCGGCGACGTCGACCACGGCGGCCCAGTGTTCCTGGGCGAGGATGGGATGCGGCAGCGAAATCGCGAAGAGCTGGTTCGGACGGATCGCCGGATCGTCGCCCTGCTCGCCGTCGACGACATCAAAGAGACAGTGGTTCGCGGCATTCCAGAAACGTTGGTTGAACGAGGTGGCGGCGCGCGTCGCATGTTCGCCGAGCACCGCGGCCGGCTCGCCGTAACCTTCCTCGCGCAACCAGCCCGCGAGCAACTGCAGCGCGTTGAACCAGAGCGCATTGATCTCGACCGCCTTGCCGCGCCGCGGCGTCACGACCCAGTCGCCGACCTTGGCGTCCATCCACGTGAGCTGGTAGCCGGCTTCGCCCTGCGCGAGCAGGCCGTCGCGCGGATCGACGTGAATGCCGAAACGCGTGCCCCGCAGGTGGTGGTCGACGATGTCGCGCAGCACCGGCAGCAGCGCGCGCAGCGTCTCGCGGTCCTGCGTGACGGCGACGTAGCGATCGAGCGCGTGGAAGAACCACAGCGTTGCGTCCGCGGTGTGGTAGAGGCCTTCGTTCTGACCCTCGGGAAACAGGTTCGGAATCAAGCCGTCGCGCACGTAGTTCGCGAACGAGCGGAGGATCCAGGCCGCCTCCTGGGTGCGTCCCGTCGCGAGGGTGAGCCCCTCGAGCGAGATCATCGTGTCGCGCCCCCAGTCGGTGAACCAATGATAACCGGCGATCACGCTGCGCAACTCGTCGCCCATCGCCCGCGCGCGGGCGGCGTCCTTGATCCGGCCGATGGGGAAAATCACGAACTGATCCGCGGCGAGTACCAGTGCGCCGCCGAACGCCTCGCGGGCCGCCGGATGGGCAATGCGCAGCAATCGTTGGCGCCGCTCGAGCTCGGTGGCATGGGCCGTTTCGGGATCGAGGGCTTCGATCGTGCGCCATTCGTCGGTCGAGGCGACCAGCGTCACGGGCGTGTTGAGCGGCAGCGCGACGGAGAAAAAGCCCGGCGACCAGAGCGAGCCGCGCGATTCGTAGCCGCGGGCGGCGTCGTGTCCGTAGTGCACGTCGAAGGTCGCGCCGCCGTCGTAGGCGAAGCGCACATCGGCGGCGCGCAGCAGCAGCCGCAAGGGCGGATACTGCTCGTGCGAGTCGATTTCGTAGCGCGAGCCTTGCAGCCGCAGCTCGTAGCCGGTCGCGAGTGGCGTGCTCACCGCCGCTTCGAACGGACGGAAGTGCACCGCCGGACGCAAGCGCAGCCGCAGGTCAGCTGGGCCGGCGCGCAGCGTGTAGCTGACGTGAACCGCGTTCTGGAGATTCGCCATCAGGAGCCGTTTCTCCACCACCACCTCGCCGGCCTCGTAGCGCCAGACCGGCACGTGATGATCGAGCTGAAACTCCACCAGCGGATTGCGCGCGAGATCCTCCTCCTCCGCCACGGCGCCGAGGTCGCCCAGCCGCAGCAACCGGCCGTCGGGAAATTCCATCGCATCGGCGAGGTGGTTGAGCATCACCGTGCGGCCGAGCGGCGCGGGCAATGCCGACACGAGCAGCCCGTGATAGCGCCACGTGACCGCGCCGGACAGGGTACCGGAAGCGAATCCGCCGAGGCCGTTAGTAACGAGCCACTGGTCGTGCAGCAGCCGCCGGCGCGCGGTGGCGTCGGCGGCGCGGAAATCAATCGTGCGCATCGGAAGCGGAGATTGAGAAATCGCGCGGCGCGCCCGGTTGCAACAGGACCGCCGTGCAGCCTGGGATGGTCCAACCGTCGCCGGACTCCAGCGGCGGCGTGCCGTTGCCGTCGTAAAGCGGAGCCTCGCTGGACCAGAGCACGTCCCAGCCGTGGCCCTCGGTCGGAGCCAGCAGTGGCTCGGCGGTGGTGAACCGGAGTTCGCGACCGAGGTTGACGATCAGCAGCCGGTCGGCCCCCCGCGCCGAGAAACAACGGTAGACGAACGCGTCGCGATCGAGCACGGCGGCGTCGAAATCATCCGGCGCGGCGAGCGTGGCATCTTCGCGGCGCAGCCGGAGCAGGTCCGCGTGCAACCGGTAGCTGGCGGCGTGGCGTTCGCGCTCGGCCCAATCGAGCTTCGCACGCAGGAACGTTTCGCGCTCGGCGGGCTCGGCGAGCAGCGAGTGGCACTCGCTGCTCGCGATCGTCGGAAACTGCCCGAGGAATTGGCGCCGGCCTTCACTCACCCGCCGGCGCAGCTCGGGGGAGTGATCGGCGAAATAGAGAAACGGGGCCGAGGCGCCGAACTCCTGCCCTTGAAACAGCAGCGGCGTCTGCGGTCCGAGCAGCAGCACCGCCGTCAGCGCACGCGTCACGCCCGGGCTGGCGAGCTGGTGCAGCCGCTCGCCGCGCAGCGAATTGGCGACCTGGTCGTGATTCTGCAGAAACACCACGAACTGCTCCGGCGCGAGATCCAGCGCAGGTGAGCCGCGGCACTTTTGCTGGCGTCGGCACCATTGTCCCTGAAACAGGAAGCCGCGCTTGAGCGCGCCGACAAACTCGCGTGCGGTGCCCTGGTAATCGGAGTAGTAGGCCTCGGCGTGACCGGTCGCGGCGACCCGCGCGGTGTGGTGAAAGTCGTCATTCCAGATCGCATCCATCCCGCAGCCGCCCGACTCGACCGGCCGGACGAGCCAGGCATGCTGCGGCTCGTTTTCTGCCACCAGATAGGTGATACGGCCGCCGCCGGCCGTGCGCGCGGCGGCTGCGAGCTCGGTGAGGAAGTGGGGTGTGGAGCGGTCGAAGATCTGCTGCGTGGCGTCGAGCCGCAGCCCATCGAAGTGAAATTCCTGGATCCAGGTGCGCGCATTGGTGAGGAAGAATTCGCGCACGGGCCCGGAGTTCGGGCCATCGAAGTTGATCGACTCGCCCCATTCGGTCGGGCGCGTGCGGCTAAGATAGTCGGCGGCGAACTGGGTCAGGTAGTTGCCGTCGGGGCCGAGGTGATTGTAGACGACGTCGAGAATCACCATGAGCCCAAGCTCGTGCGCGCGGTTCACAAAAGCACGCGCGTCGTCCGGCGTGCCATAGAGCCGCGTCGGCGCGAACAGATCGACGCCGTCGTAACCCCAGCCGAACGCGCCGGCGAACTCGGCGATCGGCATCACTTCGAGCGTGGTGATTCCGAGCTGGCGCAGCGCGGACAGCTGTTCCGCGGCGGCGCGCCACGTGCCCTCGGGCGTGAACGTGCCGAGGTGCAATTCGTAGATCACCAGCCCGCGCGAGCTGCGACCGCGCCAGCCGTGATCGGTCCAGCGAAAGGCGTCGGGATCGACAATCTCGGATGCGCCGTGGGGGCCGTCCGGTTGAAACCGCGAGGCGGGATCCGGAAAGGCGCCGGCGTCGAGGTGGATCCGGTAGCGCATGCCAGCGCGGGCGGTGGGCGCGAGCCCGGAGAAGTAGCCGCTCGATTCGGCCGTCAGCGGCACGCGCTCCGGTGCGCCGGTGGCGCGCTCGAGCTCGACGGCGGCGCTGCGGCTCTTCGGCGCCCACACGCGAAAATGCACGCCGCCGGCTGGCTGCACCTCGGCGCCGATCGGAAACCGGCGCCGAACTTCCGCGCCGGCGGGATCCACTTGCCCATGGGCGGGGCGAGCTGGGGCGGAGGCGCGCGACGAGGGCGCGGCGCTGCGTTTGGAAGGCATGCTCGACACGGGTGAGGCGCGGCGCGTCGGCCCGCGCCGAACTGGCTAGACACAGGGGGACCGGGCCGGTTCTCAGCGCGCTGCG